>NZ_MVHU01000030.1 GCF_002086285.1 Mycolicibacter kumamotonensis
GCCCCGGCCACCGGATTTCGGGCCCCGGCCTGCGCCCCCGCCGCGTCCGGCACCGCCCAAACCTGCTGACACGCAACAACAGTCGAACCGGAACATGGTGCTGACCGGGGTCGTCGTCACCGCGGTGCTGACCCTGGCGATGCTGGTGATGCTGGTGCTGCGCGGGGTCGTCGGCGGCCCGGGACCGGTCGAACTCGACGTCACCGACGCCCAAGACGGTGTCCGCCGGGTGCTCACCGACCCGATCAACGGCTACGGGCGCGAGCAGGTGACCGATGTCCGATGCAACAACGGGGTCAACCCGACGGTGCGCACCGGCGCCACCTTCACCTGCGCGGTGGTTGTCGACGGCCAACCACGTCAGGTGCTGGTGGAGTTCACCGACGACGCCGGGACCTATGCGGTCGACCGGCCGCGGTGAGCGGCGCTTGATCCGGTACCGACCCCCGCGAGATTGCATCCACGCAGGGCGTTACCCGCACCTTTGCTGCATGGGTGCAATCTCGGGAGTCAGTGATCGCCCCGGCAGCAGCCGGGGCGATCGAGCACTGATCACAATGGCGGTGGCGGAGGGATTTGAACCCTCGGTGGGGGGTTACCCCACACACGCTTTCGAGGCGTGCTCCTTAGGCCGCTCGGACACGCCACCGCGGGACAGCCTACCCAACGATCGCGCCGTCAGCCCAATCGCTGCCGGGCGAAGAACCCCTCCAGTGGCGCGGCACACTCCTGCGCCAACACCCCGCCGCGCACCTCCGGGCGGTGGTTGAGCCGGCGATCACGCACCACGTCCCACAGCGAGCCGACCGCCCCGGTCTTGGGTTCGAAGGCCCCGAACACCAGCCGCGCCACCCGGGCGGCCACCAGCGCTCCGGCGCACATGGTGCACGGCTCCAGGGTGACGGCCAGGGTGGCGCCGGTCAGCCGCCAGCCGTCGCCGAGCACCGCGGCGGCCTCGCGGATCGCCAGCATCTCGGCGTGCGCGGTCGGGTCACCGAGGGCTTCGCGGGCGTTGGCCGCCCGGGCCAGCACCGTGCCGTCGGGGCCGACCACCACCGCCCCCACCGGAACATCACGGGGACCGGCCTGCCCGGCGGCCGCCAATGCCGCCCGGATCAGGTCCTCGTCGGTGGGCGGGCCGGTCACCGACGGCGCCGCGGCAGCACCGCGGAGAGCTGCTCGTCGAACCCCATCTCGCTGGCGATCCGGTGCAGTTGTTCATCGACGGTCAGATCGGATTCGTCGAGAATGACGCCGAGCACCGCGGCCGGCAGCCCGATATCGGAGAGCAGGCCCAGATCGCCCTCCTCGAACGGATCGGAGTCCTCCAGGTCTTCGGCGTCGATGTCGGCGTCCAACTCCTCGAGCACCTCGTCGGCGATGTCGTAATCCAGCGCTGCCGTGGCATCCGACAGCAGCAGCCGGGTGCCGGCCGGCCCCGGGCGGACGATCACGAAGAATTCGTCGTCGACGTTGAGGAGACCGAAAACCGCGCCTGCGCTGCGCAACTCGCGTAACTCCGTCTCGGCCATCGACAGACTGGTCAGGGCCGCGGCACGCATCGACGTGCAACGCCACTTGCCGTCTTCACGCACAACAGCCACCCCGAAGCCGTCCAGCGTGTCCGCCGGCCGGCCCTGTGCGGACGCGCCCTGTGCTCCCATGGCCGCCTACGGTAGTCGCCGTTTACGCCCTTGACCAGCGTGTGCCAACCTGGAGAGGTGGTGGCAAGCGCAGGGAAAACTCCGGTATGCGTATTGGGACTCGGCCTGATCGGCGGTTCGGTGCTGCGCGCCGCCGCGGCGGCCGGGCGGGTGGCGTTCGGCTACAACCGGTCGGCGGACGGGGTGAAGGCCGCCGTCGCCGACGGCTTTGACGCCACCACCGACCTCGAGGCGGCGCTGACCCGGGCCGCCGAAACCGAAGCGCTGATCGTGCTGGCCGTCCCGGTGCCGGCGCTGTCGCTGCTGCTCGACCACGTCCGGCGGCTGGCACCCGACAACCCGCTGACCGACGTCACCAGCGTCAAGCAGCCGGTGCTCGACGGCGTCGCCGCCGCCGGGCTGCAGGCTCGGTTCGTCGGCGGCCACCCGATGGCCGGCACCGCCCACTCCGGCTGGCCGGCCGGCCACGCCAAGCTGTTCGAGGGCGCACCGTGGGTGATCAGCGTCGATGACCACGTGGACCCGGCGGTGTTCTCGACGGTGCTGGAGCTGATCCTGGACTGCGGCTCGGTGGCGGTGCCGGCCCGCTCCGAGGAACACGACGCGGCCGCGGCCGCGATCTCGCACCTGCCGCACCTGCTGGCCGAGGCGCTGGCCGTCACCGCCGCGGACGTGCCGCTGGCGTTCGCACTGGCCGCCGGATCGTTCCGGGACGGCACCCGGGTCGCCGGAACGGCACCGGATCTGGTCCGGGCGATGTGCGAGGCCAACTGGCTGCAACTGTTGCCGGTGCTCGAGCGCGCCATTGCGCTGCTGGCCGACGCGCGGGATTCGCTGTCGGCCGCCGATTCGGTCGCCGAGCTGGTCAATCACGGGCACGCCGCCCGCACCCGCTACGACAACTTTCCGCGCACCGAGATCGTCACGGTGGTGGTGGGCGAGCGCGACTGGCGCCGGGAGCTGGCCGCCGCCGGACGGGCCGGCGGGGTGATCAGATCCGCGCTGCCAACCCGGGATAGTCGATGACGAACCCCTCGTCGTCGACAGTGATGGTGGTGCCTTCGGGGTCGGTGCCCGGGGTGCGGATCGTGATGCCGGACTCGCTGCTGCTGTAGCTGGCGGCGGCCGCGACCACCGACATCTCCGGCAGCCACAGGTAGACCGTCGGGAGGGTGACCGTGGCCGTCCGCTCATGCAGCCGGGCCCGCCGGATCGGCAGCACGTTGAAGAACGGGCTGAACACCACGTCGACGTCCAATGCCCCGTCATAACCGGCGCGGGACTGGCCGCGGGCGTCGGTGATCAGCCACATGTTCTCTTCGTCGCGGGCGATCACCAATTGGCGGTCCCGCTCGGCGACCGTCACGGTCAGACCGAGCCGCTTGGTGGCCCCGGACTCGTCGGTCTGCAGGTCGTAGTAGGCACTGAAGGCCGGGTGGGTGTCGGTGGCTGCGGCAACGATCCGGCCGTTAGCCCTGATCCTGTTGCCGGACAGTTGCACCCGCACCGACTCCATCCGCGGGACGTCGGGCGCCCGCCAGGTCAGGATCGCCGGCCACGAGCCGGACGGGGCTGCGCTCACCGGACCACCGTAAGCGACCGCAGTGCGATTCGCAGCCCCCTACCCCGATGCGGAAACTGACCAGAACTCGTTCATAATCGCGCGCGAAACGGCAAAATGGCCTCCATGAGCAGCGACCCGACCGTGCCAGCCGACCCGTCGCGAGGCGAATCCGCGGCACCGCCGCCACCGGCCGGGGTGCCGTTCACCCGCGCCGGCGCGCTGTGGAGCGCGCTGATCGCCGGTTTTCTGGTTCTGATCGTGCTGCTGGTGTTCGTCACCCAGAACACCGGCCCGGTCGACCTGGCGTTCCTGGGGTGGACGTGGAGCCTGCCGCTGGGGGTGGCGATCCTGCTGGCGGCGGTCTGCGGCGGACTGGTCACCGCGTTGGCCGGCACCGCGCGGATCTTCCAGCTGCGCCGCGCAGCCAAGAAGACCCTGGCTGCCCGGCGCTAACCGGCCGGCCGTCAGCCCGCCGCGTCGGCGGCGTCGTTACCGGGCAACCGTGACTGGTTGCGCGGCAACAGATCCCAGACGTGCTCGGTACCGTTGGTCGACGCCACCGCGGCCTGCCCGGAGCGCGAATACAGCAACCGCGTGACCGACACGTAGTCGATGGGAAACGACAACAGCCGCTGCGTGCCCAGGATCTGGTGCAGCACCACGTTGATGACACCGCCGTGGCTGAACACCGCCACCGTGTCGTCGTGCTCGGAGTCGGCCACCACATCGGCGACGGCGGCGGCCACCCGTGCACAGAACGCGGCCTCGTCGACGTCTGCGGGCAGGTGCCCCTGCGCCATCCGGGCCCAGTCCTGCGGACGCTCGACGCGTAGCTGCTCGATGGGCAGATAACCCGCCAGGTCGCGGTCGTATTCGGCGAACCGCTCATCGAGATCGATGGCCAGGTCGCGCTGGGCGGCCAGCGGTTCGGCGGTCTGCACGGCCCGGCGCTGCGGGCTGCTGACCAGCCGGGTGATCGGGTGACGCGCCAGCGCGTCGGGCAGCCGCAGGGCCTGCTCGCGGCCGATTTCGGACAGCTCGGGGTCTGAGCCCTGGCCGTACTCGCTGCGCAGCGGGAGCGCGTGGCGGATAAGCAGCAACTGCACGCTGCCACCCTAAGGGGCGTTTTCGCTCACCGGTCAGGGGGTGACGATGTTGAAACCCGGGTCGGCGGTGTCGAGCACGCCGCGCAGTGTCGCCCACACCGACTGATCCCCGGAGATCTCCGGTGTCCCGTGACCCAGCAGTGCCGCCAGCAGTGCCGGCTTGCCGGCCACCGTGACGCCGGCGTGCGCGCTGTCGGGGTCAGGCGGCGCCTTCCGGTGCACCAGCACGCCGTTGCGCAGGGTGAGCCGGTAGTTGACGCCCGTGTCGGCGAACGAGACGTCCAGGGCCAGTTCGAGGTCCCAGGCGCGTGGCCCGTCGACCCGGATCGCCAGGCTGTCGAAGAGCTGCTCGGGGCTGAGCTGCGACAGCAGCGCCATCGAGGTGGCCTGCACGGGGGTGCCGAACACCCCGCCGCGCAATTCGGTGGCACCGGAGAGAAAGAAGTTGCGCCAGGTGGCGTTCTCCGCACCGTAGGCCAGTTGCTCCAGCGTGTCGGCGTAGAGCCCTCTGGCGCCGTGGTGGTCCGGATCGGTGAACACCGCATGGTCGAGTAGCGTTGCCGCCCAACGGAAATCACCGTCGTTGAACGCTTCTCCGGCCAGCTCGACGACGCGATCCACCCCGCCCAGCGCCGCGGTGTAGCGGGTCGCGAGCGCCTGCGGCGGGTGCGGCCACAGCCGAGCCGGGTTGCCGTCGAACCAGCCCAGGTAACGCTGGTAGATGGCTTTGACGTTGTGGCTGACCGAGCCGTAATAGCCGCGGGCGTGCCAGGCGCGTTCCAGCGCCGGCGGCAGCCGGAACTGCTCGGCGATCTCCGCGCCGGTGTGGCCCTGGTTGAGCAGCCGCAGCGTCTGATCGTGCAGGTAGGCGTAGAGATCCCGCTGCAGCGCCAGGTATTCGGCGATACGCTCAGACCCCCAGATCGGCCAGTGGTGCGAGGCGAAGACGACGTCGGATCGCCCGCCGAAGGTGTCGATGGCCTCGGTGAGGTATCCCGCCCAAGCACGCGGGTCGCGCACCAGCGCGCCGCGCAGCGTCAGCAGATTGTGCTGGGTGTGGGTGGCGTTCTCGGCCATGCACAACGCCCGGAATTGCGGGAAATAGAAATGCATCTCGGCGGGCGCCTCGCTGCCGGGCGCCATCTGGAACTCGATTTGCACCCCGTCGACGACATGGGTCTCACGGGTGTCGGAGATGGTGACGGTCGGCACGATCACCGACACCTCCCCGGTCGAGGTGTTCTGGCCCAGGCCGCAGCCGACCTGCCCGTAGGGGCCGCGCTCGAGCGTGGTGCCGTACATGTAGCCGGCGCGGCGCAGCATCGCGGCGCCGGCGTAGACGTTCTCGGCCACCACATGGTCGATGAAGCCCTCCGGGGCGATGACGGCGACCCGGCCGGCGTCGACATCGGCCTGCGAGGTCACGCCCAGCACGCCACCGAAATGGTCGACGTGGCTGTGGGTGTAGATGACCGCGGTGACGGGGCGCTCACCGCCGCGGTGCCGGCGATAGAGCGCCAAGGCTGCGGCGGCGACCTCGGTGGAGATCAGCGGATCGATGACGATGACGCCGGTGTCGCCCTCGACGAAGGTGACGTTGGAGATGTCGAAGCCACGGACCTGGTAGATACCGTCGACGACTTCGTAGAGACCCTGCTTGGCCGCGAGCTGGGATTGCCGCCACAAGGCGGGATGCACCGATGTCGGGGGCTCACCGGCGAGAAAGCCGTAGCTGTCGTTATCCCACACCACGCGGCCGTCGGCGGCGGTGATGACACACGGCTCCAGCGCGGCGATGAACCCGCGGTCGGCGTCCTCGAAATCCGTTGTGTCCCCGAATGGCAGCGTCGTCAGGTGGGCGTTGTGCGCGGCCTCGACAGCCGCGCTGACCGGGCGGTGCTTCATGGCGACCAGCGTGCCACCGATGTGGCCGGCGCGATGGGAGTTGACGCCGTCAGGGGTGTCCCCGATGCCCGCGCCGCGGGCTTAAGGCGCCCAGTACGTGGCGCATTCGCGTCCGCATGCGCTCTCACTTTTCCGGTGGGTCTTCGGGCACCAGCCGTTCCGGCGTCTCTTCGGGCGCCAGTCGTTCCGGCGGGTCCTCGGGCACCAGGCGTTCCGGTGGATCCTCGGGAACCCGCCGGTGGGGCGGTTCTTCCGGCGTTCCCGGTTCGGGGGGCAGTTCGGGGTTCATCCGCGTCGCCTACCCCGCACCCGGGGCAGGCAAACCCCGCTATCGGGGCAGCCGGACGGTGAACTCGGTGTGGCCGGGCCTGCTGGTCACCCCGATCGTTCCGCGATGGGCCCGCACCACCGCCGAGGCGATCGCCAGCCCCAGCCCGGTGCTGCCGCCCTTGCGGGACCGGGAGGTGTCACCGCGGGCGAACCGCTCGAAGATCTCCGGCTGGAACTCCTCGGGTATGCCCGGGCCGTCGTCGGTGACGGTCAGCACCGCCTCGTCGCCCTCGAGACCCAACCGGATCCGCACCACGGTTCCCGGGCCGGTGTGCACCCGGGCGTTGGTGAGCAGGTTGGTCAGCACCTGATGTAGCCGGGCGGCGTCGCCGGGCACCGTCACCGGCTCCTCGGGCAGGTCGAGCTGCCACTGGTGGTCCGGGCCGCCGACGTGGGCGTCGCTGACCGCATCGACCGCCAGCCGCGACAGGTCCACCGTGTCGTGCTCCAGCGGCCGGCCCGAATCCAGCCGGGCCAGCAGCAACAAATCCTCGACCAGCTGCGTCATCCGCTGGGTTTCGGACTGGACCCGGCTCAGCGCGTGCTCCAGGGCTTCGGAGTCCGCCCCGTCGGAGGCCGGGATACGTTGGGCCAGTTCGGTGTAACCGCGGATCGCGGTGAGCGGGGTGCGCAGCTCATGGCTGGCGTCGGCGACGAATTGGCGCACCCGGGTCTCGCTGGCCTGCCGTGTCGACAGCGCGGCAGCGATGTGGTCGAGCATCCGGTTGACCGCGGCGCCCAGTTGTCCCACCTCGGTGCGGGGGTTGGTGTCGGATTCGGCGACCCGCACCGGCAGCATCGCCTCCCCGCGATCCAACGGAAGGTCGGCGACCTCGCCGGCGGTCTGCGCGACGCGGCGCAGCGGGGCCAGCGCCCGCCGGATGACGGCGCTGCCCGCGGTGGCGGCGGCGGCCACCGCGACAAGGGTGACCAGGCCGAAGATGAGCAGCACCCGCACCATGGTGGCGTCCACCCCGGCCAGCGGCAGCCCGGTGATGATGATCTCCTCACCGTGGCGGGCGGGTGTTGCGACCAGCCGGTAGCGGCCGATACCGTCCAGTCGCCGGGTGACAGGTGTGGGGTCGGCGGCCACATCGACCAATTGCGTTGTGGCCGAAGGGCTCAGATCCTCACGCTGGCCCGATGTGCCCAGGCAGCCGGCGTCGACGATCATGGCTTCGCCGTCCACCGCGCCCACCACCGCACCGACCATGCCGACCGGCTGGCCGGGGGCGTCGAGGAAGTCCGGCCCCGGACCTGGCCGGGGGCGATGGTGCCGATGCCACGCCTGCGGCGGCGGCTGGCCGTGCAGCCGCGCCGAACGGCGCGCGGCGTCATGCAGCTGGTGGTCGAGCTGGCTGACCAGATATTGGTAGAGCGCCAGCTCCGTCACCGCGCCGATGCCCAGACAGGCCACGGTCAGCAACGCGATCTGACCTGCCAGCAACCGCGCCCGCAGCGACCAGGGCCGCCGGATGTCAGGGAGCCGGCTTGAGCACATAGCCGGCGCCGCGCAACGTGTGGATCATCGGTTCTCGGCCGTTGTCGATCTTCTTGCGCAGGTAAGAGATGTAGAGCTCGACGATGTTGGCCCGGCCCCCGAAGTCGTAGTCCCACACCCGGTCCAGGATCTGCGCCTTGGACAGCACCCGTTTGGCGTTGTGCATCAGGTAGCGCAGCAGCTCGAATTCGGTGGAGGTCAACGTGATCGGGTCACCGCCGCGGGTGACCTCGTGAGAGTCCTCGTCGAGAACCAGATCACCGACCACGATCTGGGCGCCGGCCTCGGCGGTGCTCACCCCGGTGCGGCGCAGCAGCGCTCGCAGCCGCAGCACCACCTCTTCGATGCTGAAGGGTTTGGTCACATAGTCGTCACCGCCGGCGGTCAGCCCCGCGATGCGGTCCTCCAACGCGTCCTTGGCGGTCAAGAACAGCACCGGCAGGCGCGGGTTGATCTCGCGCAGCTTGCGCAGGACGTCCAGCCCGCTCATGTCGGGCAGCATCACGTCGAGCACCACCGCGTCGGGGCGTTCGGCTTTCGCCGACGCGATCGCCGAGGCGCCGTCGCCGGCGGTCGCGACGGTCCAGCCCTCGTAGCGCAGCGCCATCGACACCATTTCGGCCAGCACCGTCTCATCGTCGACCACCAGCACGGTGATCGGTTTGCCGTCGGCGCGCGCCATCACGACACGTTCCACCGACCCACGTGGCGCAGTCATCGCATTCCAGTATGTCCACGCCGATGTGTCATCGGTGTATCGACACTATGGGCGCGCTGTGAACCGATATCGTCGAGGCATGGCCCGCACACCGCAGGAGATCTTCGATCACCACCTTCACGCACTGGTCGCCCGCAACATCGACGAGCTGCTCGTCGACTACGACGACGATTCGGTGCTGATCACCCCCGCCGGTGTGGCGCAGGGCCGCGACAGCATCAGGGCCGGATTCAGCCAGTTCGCCGACACGCTGGCCTCGGCGGTGTTCGACATCAAGACGAAGACCTATCACGGCGAGATCCTGCTGCTGGAGTGGACGCTGGACTCGCCGGGCTTCCAGGTCGACGGCGTGGACACCTTCGTGTTCGGCGACGACTCGATCCGGGTCCAGACCATCTCCCAGCTGGCACGCCCCAAGGGCTGACCGACGAATGGACCTGGAACCGGTCGCGCGATGGATGTCCGACCAGCGCCTCGGCGAGGGCCCTTTGGAGGACGTCACCGAATTGTCGGGCGGGACCCAGAACGTCATGCTGCGGTTCACCCGATCCGGCCGCAGCTATGTGCTGCGGCGCGGCCCGCTGCATCTGCGTCCACGTAGCAATGCGGTGATGCTGCGCGAGACCCGGGTGCTGGCAGCGCTGGCCGACACCGATGTGCCGCACCCGCGATTGATCGCGACCTGCGCGGACCCGGCGGTGCTCGGTGACGCGGTGTTCTATCTCATGGAGCCCATCGACGGGTTCAACGCCGGTGAGGAGCTGCCCGCCCTGCACGCCGGCGACCCGGCGGTGCGCTACGAGATGGGCCTGTCGATGGCCGACGCGCTGGCCAAGCTCGGTGCCGTCGACCACGTCGCGGTGGGGCTGGCCGACTACGGCAAGCCGGACGGATTCCTGGAACGCCAAGTGCCGCGCTGGCTTTCGGAGTTGGACTCCTATCGCCAATTCGAGAACTACCCGGGTCCCGACCTGCCCGGCGTCGACGAGGTCGCCTCGTGGCTGCAGCGCAACGTACCGGCGTCCTGGCAACCCGGCATCCTGCACGGCGACTACCACGTGGCCAACGTGATGTTCTCCCGCACCGGGCCGCAGCTGGCGGCGATCCTGGACTGGGAGATGTCGACGATCGGGGATCCGCTGCTGGACCTGGGCTGGCTGCTGGCCACCTGGCGGCAAGACGACGGCTCCAGCGTGTTCGGCCACACCCTGACCGGAATGGACGGGCTGGCCTCCACCGATGACCTGTTGGAGCGGTACGCCGCCGGCAGCTCCCGCGACTTGTCGCAGATCGGCTGGTACACGGTGCTGGCCTGTTTCAAGCTGGCGATCGTGATCGAGGGGACGCTGGCCCGGGCGTCGGCGGGCAAGGCGCAGAAGGAAGTCGGCGATCAATTGCACGAGGCGGCGGTGTGGTTGTTCCAACGCGCGCTGACGATGCTGGACGGCTGAGTCGTGACGCGGCATGAGCACCGCCGGGATGTCGAACGGATCGTGGCCGCCGAGACACCCCGGCTGATCGAGGTGTTCAAAGACCTGCACCGCAACCCCGAGCTGGGCTTCGCCGAAATCCGCACCGCCGGGATCGTCGCGCAGGCCCTGACCGATCTCGGGTTCACCGTGACGACCGGCATCGGCGGCACCGGGGTGGTGGCGATCCTGGAGCGCGGCCCGGGCCCGGTGGTGATGTACCGGGCCGATATGGACGCGCTGGCCGTGCGGGAGACCAGCGGCTTGGACTACGCCAGCACCGTGCGGGTGACCAACGACGACGGCAGCCAGTCACCGGTCGGGCATGTCTGCGGCCATGACGCGCACGTCACCTGGATGCTCGGGATGGCCAAGGTGCTCGCCGAGACCGCCTGGTCGGGCACCGCGGTGCTGATCGGCCAACCGGCCGAGGAGCTGATCTCCGGCGCCCGGGCGATGGTCGATGGCGGGCTCTACGCCGTAGCGCCGCAACCGGATTCGTTCGTCGCGATGCACACCGCGCCGGTCCCGGTGGGCATGGTGGCCGCCGTGGGCGGTGAACGGATGGCGGGCACCGACCAGCTGGAGATCGTGTTCCACGGCATCGGCGGGCACGGGTCACTGCCGCAGCTGGCCAAGGACCCGGTGCTGATGGCCGCCCAGGCCGTGGTGGCGTTCCAAAGCATCATCAGCCGCAGCATCGCCCCGCACGAGAGCGCGGTGCTTACGGTGGGCTCGGTGCAGGCCGGCGCCAGCTACAACGTCATCCCGGACCGGGCCCGGCTACTGGCCAACCTGCGCTGGTTCAACCCGCAGGTCCGCGAGCAACTACTCAGCGGGATCCGGGCGATCAGCGAGGGCATCGCCCGCGGCGCCGGGATGCCCGACGAGCTGATGCCGGTCATCACGATGGGCGGCGGCTCCACCCCGCTGGTCAACGACGCGGCCCTGACCGCCCGGGTGGCCGCCACACTCGGCGGTGTGCTCGGCGAGCAGAACGTCATCACCGACCTGCCGGCGATAACCGGGTCGGAGGACTGTCACCTGCTCAAAGGCCCGCACCGCGACGTCCCGCTGGCCTACCTATTGGTCGGGGTGGCCGACCCGCAGGTGTATGCCGACGCCGCCGCGCAGGGCAAGTTGTTCCCCTACTCTCCGCACTCCCCCGACTACGTCGTCGACCTGGCCGCGATCCCATTGGGTGCGCGAATCGCGGCTCTGGCGATGCTGGAGCTGCTGGCTACCGGGTAGATTGACGCGTGATTTGCGCACGGCCGTTCTGACTAACGGTTGTGCGGTCTACGAAGCCGAGCTAAGGTTTATTGCTGTGGACGATCGTCACAAAGATCCAACCGTAGTGCTCCCCTACCTCGTCGGACGGCCACTCGGAGCCACCGAGGTCTACGAGGCATTCGGTTACCGCAAGTCGGCCTACTACAAGGCGGCCCACGAGGGCCGACTGATCAGCGCCGACAATCTGATCAGGGTCGCCAGATACTTCGGGTTGAACCCGGTCGACCTGCAGGTCCGGTTCGGGCTGATCGAGCACGACGCCGTCGCGGAATATCTGGAATCGTCCTCGCGGCCACTGCGCCTCGGCGATCTCAAAGCGGATCTGGACAAACCGCCGGTCTAACCGGGCCGCCGGGCAGTAACGTCGACGCATGACGTCGGTCTTCATCGGCGCCACCGTTCTTGTGGCGCTCTACAGCTTGTGGGTGCGCCGCGATACGTGGTGGTCACGCTGGGAGATCGGCATCACCCTGGCCATCACATTGGAGGCCTGTGCTTTGGTGTTGATGTCGCCGTGGGCGGCCGAAACGCTCGGCCCATGGGTGCAGCGCGCCACGCGGATGTGGAACCTGCAGCAGCTGGCCGGCCACATCTGCTTCGTCGTCGCGGTCGCCGCCAACATCTACCACGTGCTGCCGCGCTTGGCCGACTTCGACCGGATCCGACCGTTGTTCCGCCGGCACGTGGAGTGGCCCGTGTGGATCGGCGTGGTGGCGATGGTGGCGGTGTTCGTCACCGCTGACGCCGGCTACCGCCCGGACGGTTTCTCGACGAGTGGTGGCGGCGGCGTCTGGGCGAGCGTGTACTGGGTGTTGTTCTGCGGTCTGCTGATCTTCTTGTCCAGCTACGCAACTCGGCTGCTGCTGCTGGTACGGTCCGATCCCCGCGCCAAGGAGACCGTCGAGCTCTACACCGCCTCATCGGCGTTCGCGCTGGCGGCATTGGTCGCGCAGTTGAGCACCACCTGGAGCCAATCCGATGTGAGTTCGCTGGTGTGGTTGTGCGGGTGCGTTTCGGTGACCATCTTCGCCTACGGCTCGGCCCGCTCGTGGAAGGCCAAGGCGGCCTGGTTCGCCTCCCGCAGTCGACCCGTCAAGGAGCCCAATCCACCGCAAGCGCTGTCGTGAAAGAGCGCGGTGATGTCACCACTCATCGTCGCCACGCTGGCGCTGATCTGTTACAGCTCGTGGGTTCGCCGTGACACCTGGTGGTCACGCTGGGAGGCCGCGGCCTCCCTGGCGCTGGTGTTAGAGGGCTGCGCGCTGCTGTTGATGTCGCCGTGGGGCGCCACCACGATCGGCCCCATCCTGCACCGCGGCCTGGGCGTGTGGAACGTGCAGCAGATGCTCGGTCACCTGTGCCTGATCGTGGCCATCTTGGCGAACATCTACCACATGCTGGTCCGGCTCGCCGATCCTGAGCAGGTGCGCTCGATAATGCGCCGCCAGCTGATAATCCCGGTATGGACCGGCATTGCGCTGATGGTGCCCTCCTACCTGCTCGCCGACCAGGAGTACCGAACCGACATGTTTGCCGCCGCACCCACCGATTCGTGGCTGACCGTCTATGAACTGGTCGGCTCCGCCGTGGTGCTCTACCTCAGCGCCTACGTCAGCCGGCTGATGCTGATTTTGCGGACAGATCCACGGGCCAAAGCCACCATCGACCTCTTCCTGGTGTCGATGGCGTTCGCCGCGGCGGCCTGTCTGATCGTGATCGGCTCGGCATGGCGTGGTGGGGACCACGCCAGTCTGGCGATCTGGGTGTGCATCTGTCTGGCGGTGGGGACCTTCGCGTTCGGGTCGGCGCGATCCTGGCAGGCGAAGAGCGCATGGTTTACCTCGGGGGGCGGCAGGGCAATCGGTACGCAATGACCCCGGTTTTCATCACCGCCACCCTCGCGGTGATCCTCTACAGCCTGTGGGTGCGACGCGACACTTGGTGGTCGCGCTGGGAAGCGGCCGCCACCTTCGCCATCGCGATGGAAGGCTGTGCGCTGCTGCTGCTGTCGCCGTGGGCCGGTGCCGAACTCAGCCCCCTGCTGCACCAGTGGCTGGGAATGTGGAATGTCCAGCAGCTGGTCGGCGGCTTCTGCCTGATCATCGCGGTGATCGCGAACATCTATCACATGCTGGTGCGACTCGCCGACCCCGAGCAGGTACGGCCGCTGATGCGCAGGCATCTGCGGCTGCCGGTGGGGCTGGGCGTGTTGGTGCTGCTGGTCAGCTTCGTCAAGATCGAACGGGGCCATGAGCCCGACCTGTTCGCCGGCCTGACCGGCGATGCCTGGCTGACCGCCTTCGAGGTGGCCGCCTGCTGGCTGGTGCTCTACCTCAGCGGCTACGTCGGCCGGCTGATGTTGGTCCTGCGCCACGATCCGCGGGCCAAGAGGACGGTCGACCTGTATCTGGCGTCGATGGCGTTCACGGTGCTGGCCTGCCTGATCGCGATCGTCTCGATCTGGGTCGGCGGTTACGCCGGGCCGGCGATCTGGGCCTGCATCTGCTTGTCGGTGGCGATCTTCGCCTACGGGCTGGCGCGATCCTGGCGGGCCAAGACCGCCTGGTTCTCGCCGAATGCCTCCCGCCAAGGTGGGAGCTCGCAGAGCGAGCGGGAAATTTCTTAAGTGCGCCCGAAGGGATTCGAACCCCCAACCTTCTGTTAGGGGACGAGTGCGTCGGTTTGCGCTGCTCTGTGTCACAGAGCATTACGTGCGCCGCGCTACCAGCGGGTATGTCGTCATGTGTGCCAAAGTATCGTGTTGCGAGGCTTCAATATCGTTCGATAAGCGTTCGAGGGGAGGGCGCTCGAACGGTTATTGGGGCATCAGGAGTAGTAGACACGCACGCCTACATGTTCACCGTTGCTCCTGCGCCACAGCGCATCCGCCAGCGGGGTGAGCCAGGAGGGCATCCACGCGGCGTTGACCTCGGGAGGGAACTCGTGCACATCCGCCAGAGTGGCCAACGCCTCCGATACCTCTTCATCCGTCACGCCAGCCTCAATGGCTCCAACCATTGTCTGTTTGACGCATGATTGCAGGACGAAAAATAGCTCTCCTCCGAGGAACTCCTGAAAGAGCTCAGTCAGTTTCGCCACGCGGCGGAACATCTGGCGCTTCTCGTTAACGGGGCTGTCAGTCATACAAAAACCGTATCTTACCTGCGCGTTTGCAGGGATTGACACGCTCCGCGCCCACGGACCACGGATCGCTTGGCGCAGGGGTGGGACGTGACGATTCCCGCGCAGCGCTTCCCTTCTGCCGCCGCGCGGAGCAACCCTGGACCGCATGACCGCAGCCCTGTATGACCTCGCCCCGTACCTCGACCAGTCCAACCCCGAGCATGTGTGGTGTGAAGCCACATGGACGTGGCGCGTGAACGGCGAGACTGCCCGCGCCGTGGGCGACTACCTCGACGTGGTGAACGGCTCCCCCGCCCTGCGCTGCGGTATATGGGACGCCGCCCCAGAGCTGGATTTGCCCGTCGACTGGTTCACTGACGAGTTCGTGCTGGCGGTGTCAGCGAAGCTGTACCGCCAACTTTCCCTCGCGCCGTGGGCCACGTTGCACTGCCCTGATGGGACGCTGCGCGTGGAGTTGACCGCGCCGCGTGGATGAACTGGAATGGGTACTCGCGGCTATAGATGAAGTCCTCGCGGAGGGCGAGCCCGACCTCTTCCCCTGGACTGACGCCGCGCGATGGACCCCGTCCCTCGCAGACGGGGACGTGGAGGGCTGGGCGGTGGACCTCGACCCCCGCCTCGCGTCGTGGTACCGCCGCTGGGACCCTGACCCGTCAGCGCCGCCGTGGGTACTCGAACCGTGGGAGGCGGAGGGCGGGTACGAGTGACCCGTCAGGCGGACTCCGTCTCCTTAGCGGCGTATGCCGTGAAGCCCTTCACGAGCGCCGAGATCACGTCTTCGCGCAGGCTCCATGCGAGACGGATGCGGGTCTCGACGGTCTCGGGGCGGTCCACGTCCAGGATGTCATCGGGGAGCCCTCCGTAGAGGGCGTCGATGAACGCGGCTGCGGCGGACGTGGCGGCGGCAGTCACGGCGGAGGTGGCGCGGCTGTCGTCGTCCTCGTCCAGCGCGCCGAATTGCCCCAGGTGAGGGAGCCGTGTCAGTGCCTTCTTCACCGCGCTGCGGTGGTTGTCGTCCACGAGTACCTCGACCCGCGCCAGGGCACGGTCTACGTCGTCGGGATTCACGGTGAGGTGCTTGGGGTAATCACTCATGAGGGGATTCTGCCTGAGCCTTGCGGCACGGGCGAACGCGGCCGTGACCCGCGCGCCGTGGGGACACGGGACTAGACGACGAGGAAGGCGCTGCTCCACGCTCCACGCGCCACGGCCCGAGCGCGTCTGTCTTGGCGCGTGGGGAATCGCGCAGGGAGTGGGGAGGGCGCGGCTCGGCTGAGCTTCCCGTTCCCGCGGCGCGGGTACCGTCCCAGCGCCCCTCATATCCATATCTACGATCCCCTCCTCCCGCGGTACCGTTCCCGTACACGGCGGCGAGGGAAGGGTGACGGGTGGCGGAGTTCAGCGGGGCAGATCAGGCGGGGGCGGTACGGCGGCTCTACGCGGCGGGTACCCCTGAGCGGGCTGATCTGGAGCGGCGGATGGCGGAGTTCCTCCCGCCCGCGGCTCCCGTAAGTGAGGTTACGGAGCGGGCGCTGGAGGAGCTGGCGGAGCGGGTGACGCGGGACGCTCCGCCCGTGACGGGCGGGACGGGCACCCTAGACCACGCGGCGCGTGCCCTGGTCGACGCTCTGGTCGACTCGGCGCGGGGAACGCGGGACCGTCACACGCGGCGGTATCACACCTGACGCGGAGACACATCCCGCTTCCCCTGGACCCCGCCTCGCAGCTACCCTGAGCGTGAGCCTTCGGTGTGTTGTGTGTGAACGAGAGCTCAGGGCGGTACCCGCTCCCCGTATCGGCGGGGCGGGTACCGTTCCCCGTTTCGGGGTACCCGCCGCCCCGTGAGCGCGTAGGTGTTGGCGTAGCCAACGAGGGCGTTCAGGGGCGAGTCCCCACGCGCCCTGCGTGAGTACCCCGCCACGGCGCGCGGGAAGTTCGACCTGAACGGGCTCCGTGGGCGCTGAGCGTGCTGTAGTAGCAGATCGGGTCATTTCCCCCGTACCGCGCGCTGTGGGGACGTAGACAGGCACGCTGGACAGGTGACGGGCTCCCGCGGCGCGCGGTACGCGGGGCGTGGACCGTGGGATGGAGGATGTAGCCGCGCCTGGTACGCACCCCGCGCCGTGGGGAAGACTCGCCCCGCTCGGCGGGGTGGCCGTACACGGCGCGGGACTCGTCTCCGCGTGACTCGGGAGCGGTACGCCCGCGCCGTGGGGCGTGTTCCCCTTGCCCGTCACCCGCCGCGCGTTCCTGTCTACGTCCCCACGCGCCTGGTACACGCTCCACGTGCCCCTGTACTACTACAGCGCACCCCGCCCCGTGTACCCGCCCCGAGGGGCGGTGTTCCCCGTACCCGCCCCTGTACGGGTCGCTCAGCCCTGTGGGGCGGGTATGGGCGCGGTGTACGCGCCGCGTGTAGTCACGCTCAGCCTCGGCGCGGGCGTCACGGATGGCGTACTCGGCTTCACGCTTCGCGTGAACGTAGCGCAACTGGCGCGCGCGGCGTGACTGCACGCACCGCTCGCCCGTACACCGCCGCCCGCCTGCGTCACGTGATCTGCACATGCTCCTATTGTCCCGCGCGGCGTGTGGATGGGGGCGTAGACACGGATGCGCGGCTTCAGTCGCGCGGCGTGGATGGGTACGCGGGCCCGTGGGAACACGCGCCCCGCTTCTACGCAGCGTGAGCCCTGTCAGTCCTTCACGAACTCCACGATGGCGTCCCGCTCGCCCTGCTTCATGATGTTGTTTATCCGCCACCCGTCCTTACCCTGGCGGGTCGCCTCCTCGGCTACCGCCTTGTCCACATCGGCGGTCCAACTTCCACTGTGCACGGCTACGGACTTGTACTGGGGCATGGTTCTGGAAGCTACCACCGCTGCGCGTTGGAGGGGAACGGGTGACGGTTGGCGGGTTGGCGCGGCTGAAGGTTAACTACAACCCCGCCGCGTGTCGGAAGATTAGCTGACTTCACGTGAAGAACGGCTGGGCGGCAGATATAGTGCCTCCTTTGGGGGGTGTCGCACCCCGCGCGGCTCAGGGCACCGTAGAAACACGACTTAATAGACATATCTTAATTAAGAACATGGGACGTGACACTTTATATTTACGTACTCTGACCTGCGCTTATACGCTTATTGACCTCTCTTTCACGCTGCGGGTGTCAGAGATGGGCGACGCGGCGAAGGGGCAAAGGAGGCACTATATTTGCCTCCCTACCCCTGACCTGCAATAACGTACTGATTTGTTCTGAAAACAGAAACAGGGGCGGCACTATGTTTGCCGCCCTACTTTTCCGCGAAGACCAGAAGCGGCAAAATACTGCCGCCCTCTTGACCCCTCCTGAAGTTTGCTGGAACGGCGCTGTGGTGCCGTTTATGGACGCAGCGGCCGTGGAATGTATCACGCGGCGGGATGCACAGCAGACATACCTCTCGGCGTGTCGTGTCTTCGACAGATGATTTCTGAAATCTGAGATATACTACTAAGACAAGCTATACAACGTCGAAAGGACAAACAATGCTTAGCAAGCCGCGCATGCGCGCCATTCTGCGCGATGCAATGGACGACGACCGCATTCCCGAGTACGCGGGCACAGGATGGGTAGCCGAGAATTTCGGTGTGAGCCGCAGCCGCGTATTCGCGGCTATTCACGCGGGAAAGCTCCCCGCGACCCGCCTGAAGAACGAATCACAGAAGGAGAGCTTCTTGATCCGTCCCGAGGACGCCGCGCTGCTCTGGGGATACCTGCTGGACGACGCCGATAAGGGGGAACTGGCTACCGCTTGAAAGCAAAAACCCCGCCGCGTGGGGACGCTATGCGGGGTGATGCTAGCCGTGGAAGCTGGACTACAAGATGACTACGCCCATTGTATCAGTAAACGACGACAACTACAACGTCGACTTCAACACGAACCCGCGCGACTTGTTCGACGCGGAGGAGGTGGAACTCGAAACGCAGCGCCAGAAGGAAGCCGACCGCGCTGCCCTACGCGCGAAGGTGAACTCTAGCGCGCAGCGTATTTCCAACGACCTGGACGAACTGGAGAAGCAGTACCTCAACGCTCTGGTGAAACAGCAACTCTCCCGTGGCGTTAAAGCCAAGCCGCGCCCTAACCCGTTTGGTGTACCGCTCAGCGCGAAGATGCTGGACGATATCGAGCGGGCGTCACATATCTTCACTGCCTCTCCGAAGCTTCAGGAGATTGCATACACAGCTGCGCTGGAGCGAGTCTCCGCGTGGGGGATGTTGGCGGTGTGCCAGATGAACATGGCAACGTGGGTTGATGCAACGCACGTACTGGTGAAGAGTGACGGATCAGAGGGAAAGAGTCTCGAATCAGGGACGAGTCTGTCGACCTATGTGGCGCTCACGTCACTGAGTGGTGGCGGTAAAAGCAAGACCTTTAAGGCGGCGCGTGAGGTAGTGAAGCCGTTTATGCGCCCCATCACCGATGGAACAGGGCAGGGGCTGATCAAGCAATTTGCCGAGGTTGTGAAAATCACACGCGACGAGGACGGGAAGCCCCTCAAGGAACCGTACTACGTCACGCAGTACCGCCGACACATGCTGCTGGTTAACTCACCCGAGGTGAAAAAGCTAAATGCAGAGTTTCTACGCGAGGGCTCCCAGACCGACGCCATGATGCGGTCGATGTGGTCTGGTGAGACGACAGGCAACATGACGAGTGACGTAAACCGTCAGACACTGCTCATCGACAACACGTACCGAATCCACGCTGCCTGGGGCGTACAGCCTGAGAACTCCAAAGGGATCATGGACGGAGTGGCCGACGGCACCCCGCAGCGATTTGTGTGGGCACCTTCCCTGGAGCAGCGCACCAAGGCACGCGCGCCGAAGCGCGTTATCCCGCCGCCTGGTGTGACGTTCCCGAAGCCAACCTGGAACATTGGCGGGAACGTGTTCGGTGGAGGCTCAGAGGAAACGGCGCTGCCCTCGGAGGTAAAAGATGACACGGTGCTACCCGATCCCGTCTGGATAGGGTACGGGCGCGCCCCCCTGATGCAGTTGGAACTCGCGGAGTTGCAGGAGCGTCAGGACGCCGCGCTGGCTACGAAGTCGAACCGTGACGAGTGGTTGGCGCTTACCGATGAAGAGCGTGAGGAGCTGGAACGTGTTATCACGAACTCGCACGGGACGCTGACCCGAATCAAGCAAGCCGTGCTCTTCGCGTGGCTGGATGGACGACCCGAGCCGACTGACATGGACTGGGTGCTCGCCAAGGCACAAATGATGGTATCTCGTGCCACCGCCGCTTTCGCCTACGACGAAATGATGGATGCCATGGAACGCGACGCGAGGAAGGTGGGGGAGCAGCGCGGCGCGGAGATGTTCGCGGCAAACAACGCGAAGGACGCGCTGGAACAGGCTCATGCCATCGTTGCCGCCGACACATTCTGGAATAAGTTGTCGGAGCACGGACCCTTCCCGAAGGACAAGTACCTACGGGATCGCTGGAGTAAGCGTGCGTACTACGCGGCGGGGATGGAGTACCTCGAAAAATCGGAGCAGATTGCAGTACGTCCCGACGCGCACGGCGACCCGATGCTGTGGGCGCTGAAGGACGGCAACTTTCTTCCCGCCGACAAGTTCGCGCGTGTCCAGGCGGCCGCGGCGGCGATGAAATGAGCCGCGCCGCAATGAACGAGTACATGCGTGGGATTCACGATGACTTGGACCGTCGCTACCACGAGACGATGACCGAGTCGTTCGATGCGGTGATCGACGGGCTCAACCTCGCCACGGCCGCGGGAAGGCGGGAGATGGTTTCCCGACTGAAGCGGCTGTGGGGCGGCGGGGCGTCGCTCGTGTACCCGCCGCCCAGGATGGTGGTTGCTCAGCCGCTGCGTCACAGGGTGACCTTCGAAGACGGGGTTGTCGAGGTTCGCACGGTGTGGAACGTGCTCGCCCCCGACGACTCCACGACCCGCTGGACGTTCACGTATGCAGCGGGGGTGAGCGCAGCATGACCGCCCTCCACGCAACCCTCGCCGCCTCCTTCGCATCCCTCCACGGTCGGGACGTGCCATCCGCCCTGGACGAGGAACTCGCCGATATCCAAGTGGAGGTCATGCGCGCCGTGTTGTCCAGCCGAGCCTGGCAGGACTTCAGGCGGGCGGTGCTCCGCGCCGACCCCGCCCTCCTCGCCCTGCCCGTGGAAGAACTGAACGCCCTGGAGGAGCTGCGGGGAGAGGTGACACGCGCCCCGTGACCCCGCCCCGTAGGCCGTACCCGTTACGGCCTACGGGGTACCCCGAAACGTGGAAGGAGGGAGACCCGAAACCGATAGGAAAGAGAGACCCGATGACATACGACAACCCCGCCGAGTACACCCCCGCCCAGAGCGGGGTACGGGCGACGTGGGAGAAGCTGACCGCGTCCTCCACGTACACCGCGCTGGACGCCGCTGAGGCGGTGGACCCGTACCTGACTCCCGCCGAGGAGCAGCGAGTGGTACGCGCGGCGCTGGACAGGCTCTGGAGCGACAAGGACCTCACGCTCCCCGCCCACGACGGCGAACCCGCCCTCACGGCGGAACCCGTGGCGTGGGACGTGACGATAACCGACGAGCGGCTCGTGCACACCGCGACCTTCGCCGCCGTGGCGGAGGGCGAAGACACAGTCCCCGAGCTGTGGACGTTCGAGTGGGGGTGGACCCGTAACACCGCCGCGTAACCCGTAACCCGCCCCGACACAAAAAGAAGCGCCCCTCCCTGGCTGCTCATGCAGGGACGGGGCGCTCTTGTGTCAAACGTGAGCATGAATTGAAAGCGCCTCAAGCATACCCCGCCGCGCGGTACACCGCTCAGATGAGCACACCCTGCCCGAAGTGGGAGCGGTACTCGTACCAGGATTTGAGCTGGTCTTGTGTCCAATGCCCCAGCCCCGCCGTGCCCGAGGCGTTCACGTTGTACCCGTCATCATGTACCGCCAACTCAGGCACGGGCACGTACACCGTGAGCGGGTGAGTGGCGGCGTACACGCCGAGCGCCACGGCGACAGTCCCGAGGGCGAGGACCACGGCGGGGTGCATGGCTGCGCGAATCATGGCGACGGCGGCACGGGTACCGCGAGAGGTACGGGCGAATGCGGGCATGGTGAAAGAGAGAGATGTGGTCATGTGTGAGCCTTCCAGTTGTGTGATTGGTGGGTGGTTGTGTGTAGGGATATTGTACCGAGTCAACCTGTGAAAGTGGAGGGTGAATTACGCCGTGGATTGGCGGGAACGGGGCACGCGGGAATGGCGAAACCCGCAGCGTGACCAGGGAAGATGCACCGCGCGAAAATGGCACGTCCCCGCTGATCGCGCGGCGCGTTACCCTCATTCCCTCCGCCGCCCGCGGTGTATAGGGAGGGTGTACCGCGTGTCATGTTATCCGAACCATTTATTCGATAGTCCGAGGTACGTTATATGGACGATCAAACGAAAGCGAGAGTCATGACCAATACTCACGAAAGGGCGGCACGAGGACGGCCACACAGCGAGTTGCCCGTTGGAATGGAAGAGCGCGCCCGCAGCCTAGAGGCGACCCGCAAGTTTGTGGAAATGCGCCGCCTGGAGTGGAACGAGGCGGTGGACGCCCGAAACAAGATGATCTACTTTGCGCGCAAAGAGGGCATGCCCGTGACCGTGATTGCACGGCTCCTCGGTTTGGCTCCAGGCAGCGTTACCGTGATTCTGCGTAACCTGCGCGGCGTTGAGGCGGAAGAGGCGCAGGCGTGATCCTCCCTACCCTCACTTACACTGCGCTGCCGATTCCCGCACCGTTCGATAAATTCGCGGTGCTGATCGAGGAAGACCGCGTTTGCGGGCTCATTCTGCGCGACGCGATGCGACGCTTTCATGACACGGGCAAGGCGCAGCGGTGCGATTTCAGCGGGAGTATGTGCTACGTCCTGCACAACGCCGAGAACGACTCCGTGAAGATTGGACGAACAGGCGAGCTGCGTAAGCGGTGGCGTGATCTCGAAAACGCGAGCGGCGTGGAGCTGACCCCACTCGTGGTTTGGTACACGCGCGACAGCGCACTGCTGGAGATCAACCTGCACGATGCGTTTTCCTACGCCCGCCGCCCGCGCGGCGAGTGGTTCGACGCGGCTGGTGTGCTCCCTTCCCTGTCAACCGTGATAGCTGGGGCGGAGATATACATTGCCCCGCGTGCCCAGCCCGTGTGGATGGACGACGAGGACACCGCGCCATTCCCGCGCTCCGACCCGCAGGCGGCGCTGGAAGCGATGATCAGCAACTCACAGTCGAAGCTGGACAGCTTGTTCGACCTTGTCAGCGAGGGCGGTGAATCATGACCGCCCTCCTGGACCTCCTGAAGGAGCGGAGCCGTGCCACGATAGAGGACCTGCGCGAGGTGATAACCACGCTCCCCGAAGCTGACGGCGAGGCGGCCCACGCCGCGCTGACCGCCGCCATTGACCGCGGCGAGGTGACGGTTGCCAAGGGAGAATTCTTCTACATAGGGAGCCGCGAGGCCATGGCACGCCAGCGCGCCGAGTTCGAGGCTCAGCGAAGCCGCGGCGTTGGGGACGCTGAGCTTGAAGCGTACGGCGCGGCTCTGACCGACCCCGCCGACCGAGCAGCGTGGAGAACCGTCACGCTGCTGTCCAGCGTCGACCCCGCGCCCGCTGCCGTCGAACCCGAAGCGGAGACGGAGACCGAGGCTCCCGCTCCCCCTCCCGCCGAGACCGACCCGCAGGCGGCGCTCGACGCGATGGTGAGCACGTCCCGCCCGACTCCGCCCGTGCAGCCCGACGTGGACCCCCTCGTGACCAGAACCATGCTCGCCGTGTACACGCGCGGAGGCGTGACGAAGCAGGCGGTGCGTAACGCCGCTGGGCTTGACGCGGCGCGTGTCATCAACCGCTGCCTCGACACGGGGCTGGCGGTGGTGGCGAAGAGCGCCCTGCGCCTGACCGAGGACCCCGCGCGGCGCGAAGAGGTGGTGGTGACCCGCGCCGTGGTTGCGTACCTGCTGGACAACGACGCCCTGCGCGTGGACACGCTCCGCGCCGCCGTGCGAACCCGCGAGCCGAACTTCGAGAACGCAGAGACCCTCCTCAACGCCGCGCTGTCACACCTCCGCGCGACGGGCACGGTGACCGTGCACGACGGCGAGGTGCGCTTGAGCGACGTTGCCCGTGACAAGAAGCGGGCGACCCCGACCGACCTCCCCTGGACTCTCCCCGCGCCGAGCGCCGCGGTGCTGGTGTCCAGCGACCCGCGCGCGGAGATTCTGCTCAGGCTCCTCGACGCGGGAACCCTGCCCGAAGCGGGCGTGACGGAAGCCGCGCCCGAGGTGATCAGTGCGCTCCTCGCCCCGCCCCGCGTGGTGGTTTACCGTGACGGGCGGTACCAGTTAAATCAGCTCCCCGTACCCGTCGACTCCCTCCGCCGCGTACTGGCGACGATCACACGACAGGGCGCGTACCGCGTGGACCCCGTGGCTATCCCCGACGCCGTGGCGTGGCTCGGGCGCGAGGGACTCGTGACGGTGGCGGACACGGGAACGGTGACGCTGACCCGTGAGCTCCTCGCCGTACCCGTGAGCTTTGCGGGCGTGGACGAGTACACGCCGCCCGCCCCTACCGCGGTGACGGGGGAGCTTGTACCCGCGAAGCAGACCAGCGCGGCGGTGGACGTGAGCGAAGACTCCCTCGTGGCTGCGCTGGTGCGGGAACTGGCGGAGTTGACGGGAACGACCCGTGAGATCAGGGGAGAGCTCTTCAGGATGCGCTCGACCGCCCTGCGCGGCGCGGGTGACCTCCCCGACCCCGACGCGGAAGGGTTACTGACCGAGGAGGAACTGGACGCGGTGCGTGAGGTGGCTGCCGTTCTTGGGCAGTACAGCAAAGGGCTGACCGTAACGGAGATCAGGACCAACAAGATAGGGAAGCGGTGGAAGCCTCTTACCGCCGCCGCATTGGAGAACGGCTGGAAGCTCGGCGCGTTTCGACCGACCCCGAAGCTTCAGCAGGGCTGCCAGTGGAAGCTTGCTGACCCGCTCTTGGCGGGCTTCAGAACCAAGGACGAGTTCAACGCCGCGGTGGAAGCGCGCCGATTGGCAGGGAGGAACCGAAACAAGACGAAGGAAGAAGCGAATGTTTGACCAGAGACTGATGGACCCCGCGTGGTACACGCCCCAGCGACACCTTGACGCGCTCGTGACCGTGACCGTCGACCAGAGCGCCGCTTGGCGGGAGTTCGAGGCGTACGCGGCGGAGGTGCGTACGGCCCGCGCGAACGGGCTCCCCGTACCCCCGCCGCCCGCTGGTGTGACGGTGGACACAGCCCCGCCCAGTCACGGGGCGGAGTTACCCTCCAGCGCAGCTGAGGATGACGACGAGGACCTCGACGGATTGGCGGATGAGATATGAGCAGGACCCCCGCAGCGGTTACGCCCTCGGTGACCCGCTGGCACAGACCAACCTCCGCCTTTGCGTGGGCGGTGCTCCTCGGCAGCGCCGCGGCGAGCTCATGGATCAACGCAGAATTTGCGCGAATCGAGAACTCGAACCAGTGGTACCACGCCGCGGTGCCTGGAGTGGTGCTCGTCACACTCGTACTCTTCGAGCTCTCGGTGCTGAGCAAGCTCCCGCGCGCCTACCGATGGATCAGCCTCCTCGGGCTGGGAGTGGTGGCGGGGATCTCCCTCGTCCAGTCATACCTGGCGATTCTTGAGGTGATCCTGCGGTGGACTCCCTCCTCCCCGTTTGCCGTGAACGCAGCGGCCGCGGCGGTGCCTGACGTGGTCATGACGGTTTGCACGGTGCTGCTGATTGGGCTGCGGGTGAAGCGGGATGGCTCTGACACCCCCTCCCGCGAGCCCTCCCGCCTGCGCCTCCTCGCGGCGAAAGCCCAGGACAGAGCCCTCTCCTCCGTGGAGCGTCGACTGGAACCTCCGCCGAACCTCCCCGTGGAGGGGAGGGTGGAGGCTCCCGCTCCCTCCCCCGCCTCTCCCTCGGAGCCTCCCCTCGCGGCTCCCGTGGAGGAAGTGAGGGAGGCTCCCGCTCCCGTGCCGACCCTCCCCGTGGAGCGTCCCGTGGAACCCGAGGATGACCTCCCTCCCCCCTCGGACGCCGCGATGGAGGAGGCGGAACAGCTCCTCCACAGCGGGGAGGCTCCGAAGATTGACCGCGCGAACCTGGCGCGGATCATTGACGGGATCAACGCGGGCCACTCGACTAACCGACTGAAGAAGGACGGACTCGGCGGCGCGGGAACGATTGACAAGGTACGCCGCCTGATGGATAACCGCCGCGAGGATATCCCCGCCGCTTTGTCATTGGTGAACGGATAGCCCCGCCCCTATTCCCCTAATACACGCCCGCCTGGACCCCGCCCAGGCGGGCGTTTTCTACCCCTGCCTTTCCCGCCTGATGGCGGACCTCAATTAAGGGCAGATGTGCCCTCAATCCCTCAGAAAACGCCTAGAACACGTGAATTAACACCCCTTGAGGACACGCGCCGCGCCATCTGATGCAAACCTTGGCGAGTTGGAAGGGGCAAGTAAGGGGTAAAGAAGGGGCAAGAAATGGGTAACAGCAACCTCGAACGTATCCCCCTGATCAACGCGGCGGGTGGACATGGACAGGGGAATGTGGAACGCGAGGCCGTGAATGGATCAGCGCCGCGCGGTACACGCTCCCCGAACCGCGCGGCGCATTCCCCTTGCCCAGTGAACGGATAAGCGGGAACCGCTCCCAGTGAACGTGGAACGCGGAACTCGTGGCGTGTAAGCCGACACGCCGCGATTCCCTAGCACACCGTTAAACGACACGCAAGAACACAACACGGCGTGTCATAACAAAAGGCGGGGAAATTTTATAGAATTACTTCAGCCCCGCGTTGGACTTTCCCTCACTTCCAAGTCCAACGCGGTTTAACGGAGAAGGGCGGCTCCCGCCGCCCTTTAGACAAACAGGAGCATGAAATGAAAGCACAGAGTCGATTGACGACGCTTGTAGCCGCCGCGACATTCAGCCTCGCGCCCGTAGCGGTGGGCGTTACCACACCCGCCGCATACGCGGGACCGACGCACACCGTGACCGTCACGCCGACCCCCTCGCCCAGTAAGGGCGGCGGGTCATGGTCCATGGACGAGTGCATGAAGACCTTCAGCGCTCAGGAATGCGCGAACATCAAGGCTCGGCGTGAGGGGAGCCCCCCGCCGTTCGAGCACAAGGACCCACACGGCGGCGTTGGCGCGCTCACACAGCCGCGCGTGTGGTTCACGATTATCGCCGCCATTGTTCTGGGCAGCGTAGTGATTATCGCCTCCCTCTATGCCCTCTCGGGAGTGGCGGAAGGAGTGAAGAAGGTAAAGGGCGCGATCAAGGAAGCCGAAGCCGAGGAGGCGCGGAAGAAGGCGCAGGAGGAAGCGGAAGCCGCCGCGGCCCAGCGCGCCGAGGATGAGCGCCGTGCCGCCCGTGAACGTGCCGAGGAAGCGAAGGAGAAGGACAAGGCACACGGCTGGGGCAACGTGGAGGACTACCTCGACTTCGTCGGAGAGGACGAGTAGCCGTGGACATCCTCTTGGGAATTGCCTTCCTCGTGGTGTGCTGGCTCATTGTGCGGGGAGCATGGGCCGCAGCAGCGGGCGAGGGTGGCGGGAGTCACGACCTCGCCAGCCACACCTCCCGCACCGAGAAGGCGGAAGACTCCCGCGCCCGCCAGATCAGGGAGGGCGAGGAGACGCAGAGGCGGATCAAGGAGCGGGAAGCGGAGGCGGCGCGCGCACGGGCGCAACGCGCCGCCGAACGTGCCAGACGCCGCGCCGAGCGGGACGACGGCGCGTGGAGCTGACGGATGGACGCTCGCGAGTTCGAGGAGTACACGAACCGCCTTCAGACGGGATACTCCGAAGCGGCTCAGAAATTCTGGCGGGAGGCGGAGGCGCGCGAGCGGCGGCGCAGGGATCACACGCCCCCGCCGTTCACTGAGTACCGCCCCCGCCGTGAGGGTGACGGCGGCGACGGTAAACCGCTGAAGCCCGCCGTGCTCGCCCCCTCCCGCAAGAAATACGAGGCGCTGCTCGGAATGTACCCCGCCCCGCCGTATGAGGACTTTGCACTGATGGACGCCGACACGCAGCGGGAGACCGTGCAGGCGTTGCTGTGGCTGCGTGAGAAGGAGCGGGAGTGGGGACCGCCCCGTACCCGTGAAGAGGCGGAGGGATACGTACGCCGTGGGACGGCGGAGCGCGAGAAGGCGGCGGTGAAGGAACAACGGAACGAAGACAAGGCGCGGGCGAGAGCACAGCGCGAAGAGGACAAGGAACGCGAGCGAATGGAACAGGAAGAGGCAGCCGCGCGGGAACGTGCCGCCGCCTCCCGTGCCCGCGCGCGTGAACTGGCGGATGAGGACGGAGCCTGGGAGTAATGGCGACATCAAAGTACAAGACGAACAAGGACGTTGAGAAAGAGCACCAGCGGGATATCGACGCGAGCCGCAAGATCTACCGCGGCACTGACGCAGAAGTGTCGAAGGCGCGCAAGGGCGTAGAGAAGGAATACGCGCCGATAATCAGCGCCATCGACAAGGAGGCGGCGGCGGAGGAGAAGTCCCTCCTGTCGAAGCCGATAACGCGCTTCACGGGTGGCACGCACAAGTTGGAGAAGCCCCTCGTGGTACGTCACTGGCACGCCGCGCTGCCCGCGGACAAGCTCAACCTCCCAGCGGGGAAGAAGCTCTCCGACAAGCACGGCGGACCGCTCCTGGCACTCCAGCGTGGCGGCGGGATCACACGCGCCAGCGTGGTAGCGCCGAAGATGATGGGCAGGTTTCCCTCGCTGCGGACGGACGCGGACTACAAGAAGCGCGTGGGCGAGGCGCTCCGTGACGTGATGGAGAAGTACCGCCTCCTTGAGCACCTCCGCGACGACCGCCGCATGGCGGGCTTCTTCAGGGAGGTGGGACTGACCGCCGAGACGAAGACGCGCGAAGACGTGGAGGGCGAGTACGGGCGATACACCCGAGACGTGACGACGGTTAACGTGCCGACCCTGCTCTCCGTCACGGTAGGCCGTGGCGGGTTGGAGATGACCTACGCGCACATGGCTGGGCGATCTTCGTCTGACTGGAACAAGCGGCTTCCCGAGCTCCGCGCCGCGTTCAAGAACATGGGCGTGAACGCGGACAGCCTCACGGTTCACGACACGGAACGTGGGGACGTGCTGCTGCGGTTCGATGACGCTGAGTCAGTCTTCCCACTTGCGATCAGCGCCGAGCCTCCGACCCGCGCGGCGGTGAGCGTGGACGACGCGATCAGGCGTTACCCGCTCACGCGGTGGATGCTCGGCGTGGACGCCCTCGGAGACCCCGTGAGCTTTCCTATCGAGACGTACCCGCATGTGCTCGTCACGGGTGGAACCGGCGGCGGTAAGAGCGTGTGGGCGCGCTCACTAATCGAGTCTCTGCGGACGGGATACCGCGACCCCGAGACGGGACGTGATGCGGGCGGCGGGTGGCTCGCGTTCATTTCAGATGGTAAGGGCAGCGACTTCGCCTCGCTTGAGGGTCTGCCAGGAGTGGCGATGGTTGCCCCTGGAACGGACCCAGCACAGGTAGCCGTGATGGTCCGCCGCGTTCGGGAGGAGGTGGAGCGTCGATTTGCACGAGCGGGTGACGAGAAGCGTAGAGGGAACGACGCCTCAGCGTTTGCTGGGATGCAGCCGTGGCTTCTGCTCCTCGACGAGTGGGGGTCCACGGCTATCAAAATGACGGGGTCGTACGGAAAGGAAGCCGAAGGGTTCGAGCAGGATATCGACTTAATCTTGCGCCTCGGGCGCGAGTGCCGAATTCACGCCGTGCTGCTCAGTCAGACGATTCGCAAGACGGGCGCGGGAGCCGTTCCAGGCTCGTGGCAAGAAAACCTGGGGCTGACGGTCTCCCTCGGAGCGCCGTCAGAGATCACTCTGGGGAGTGACGCCTTCACCGCGAGCACCCGTGAACGGGCTGCGTTCATGGGTGCTCGGTTGAAGGGGAAGAAGGGACGCGGTTTGACCGTGGACCGTGAAAACGACACCGTAACCGAGTTCCAGTCGTTCTATACATGGAGCCCTGGAACGACCAGCCTGGCGGCGGGGGCGGACCCGAAAGTGTCTCCGCCGACCCCCGAAGTGCGCGCGTCCTGGGAGCGGTGGCAGCCGATCAGCGCCGCCGTGTCCTGGCTCGCGCCGCGTGTGGGGATCAAAGCCAGCGGTCCAGAGTGGCGTGAGGGAAAGCTGGCGGAGGTATACACGACGCCGCTAGTGCCGATCACAGACCGCAGCGGGAACCTTCGAGACGGGATGGCGAAGTACGACCCGTCGAGCCTGGAGTGGCTGGGACGGAAGAGTGCGGGCGGTGGCGGCGGAAGTCCAGTGCATGACTTCGACTTCGACTCCCTCGACGCCGAGGCTGAACCGACACCCGAACCCGCCCCGAAGGCAGAGCCGCGTGCGGAACCCGAACCCGAGCCGAAGCCCGAGCCGAAGCCCGAGCCGAAGCCCGAGCCGCGCGTAGTGACGGAACCTGAACCCGCCGCGGCGAAGGCGGAACCCGTGCCGACCCCGTCAGTCTTTGCCGTGGGCGGCGATGGCGTAATCGACGCCGAAGTGGTGGACGTGGAACCTGAGCCGACCCCCGCTGCGGCCGTGACGGAACCCGAGATCAGCACAGCCGCGCCGAAGGATGAACCGAAAGCGAAACCGCGCCCGCGTAAGAGCGCCCCGAAGAAGACCGAGAAGACAACCCCGAACCCCGCGCCGAAGAAGACGAGCGGGTCGACCACAGGAGGATTCACCCTATGAGCACCCGCAGCGTATGGGCGGTGGACCCGCTCGCGGGGACCGTGTCCCTCGCCCGTATCGACTCGACACGTCCCGTCCCCGCGATGGGGGTTGTGCACGCGGCGTCAGTGAACTCTCACACGCCCCGCGCGCAGTGGGAACGGATGCGGAAGGCGGCGGATCAGGTGGTGGCGAAGATCACCGCCGACGCAGCGGATGTCCAGCTTGTGATGCTCAGCAAGGCGACCTGGGGAGCCTTCCCCGCCTCGGCGGCGGGGCAGACGAAGGACAGCACCGCTCAGCGCCGCCTCCAGCTTCAGAGCTACATCGAGGACGGACTCCACGCGGCGGGTGTCCCCGTGGCGGAGTACCCGTACATCACCGCTGCGCGGTGGGCGAAGGGAACCCTCGACCCTGGAATGGTGGGGAGTCACCCGATGAAGGAACTGGAGCGGTGGGTCTTCGAGGACTCGGGCTGGGGGATCGAGCCCGTCATGGAAACCCTCGAAGTGCCCGAGAAGGACGGTAAGGAAGCTCACGAGATCACGCGGCGGGTGATCTACCGCTACCCCGTACTCGCCCTCTGCGCGATAGCCGCGCAGGCGGTGGGAATCGACGCGGGAGTCCCGCTCAACGCCGCGCGGAAGGAGCTCGTACGCGGCGCTGGTAACGCGATGATCCAGTACCCGTCAGGGCTGAAGCTGGCGGTGTAGGTAACCCCCGCCCCTGGACGCGCCCCGCCGTGGACATACCACCGCGGGGCGTTTCCCGTTGGCGCGCTGTACACCCCCCCTGTACGCGCCACGTCCCGAAAATGGGACGCGCAGAGTTACCTTCGAATGTATGAGCGAAGAGGAAGCGCTGACGATGCTCCAGCGCGCAGCCGCGAACCGCGCCGTGGCGCGGGACGAATACCGCCGCGCCGTGGCGAAAGCGCACACGGCGGGGTGGAGCTGCGTACGGATAGCCGCGGCGCTGGGAGTGGGGAAAAGCACGGTCCACCGCGTAGTGCAGGAGACCAGAGAGAACGAGAGCGTGAAGTGAAGATCAACACTGAGAGACTGGCGGAACGGCTGACCGACGCGGCGGATGAACCCGACACGGAGACCCCCGCCGTGGACACCGAGACCCCCGCCGACGGCGACGTACCCGCCGAGGGCACCGAGCCGACCGCGCCGTGGCGAGGATGGAAGTCCAGGGCGAAGGCGAAGTGGGACGGTACCTCGCGCATGGGAAAGCTCACCAGCGCCGCGGCGATTGCGGCCGTGGTGGGCGCGGCGGTGTACACGCCGACCGCTGAGCACGTCTCCGTCTACGACGGAACCAAAGTCCCCGCCCCCGCCCCGAACACCGCGCAGGAGACTCCCGCAGCCCCGAGTGACGCGGACCCGTTCCAGGCGATCATGGCGGATGCCGCTGCGTGGATTCCCCCGACGCTGGACACGATGCCCTGCGACCCCGAAGACATGCAGGGGCTGTACTTCTTCAACTCCTCCTCCTGCCGTATCGACCTTACCTACGGGGGGAACGGGAACGTCACGCCCGATGGCGCAGCTGAGCAGACGGGACACCCTGTAGAGGAGACCCGCGACGCTTACCTGCACTTGGTGGCGGGAACCGCCGCGGGATTGGCGCAGGCGCAGCGCGCGGTGGGCGAGGCTACCTGGGACACCGCGCGACCGTACTCGCACCAGCTCAGCGCAGTTTGCCTGGCTGGGGCGTACATGGCGCACGCGGGTATCGACGAGGCGGTGGGCGCGGCGGTGTTGCAGTGGGAATTCAGCCCGGTACCCGACGACGGCGAGCTCCTCTCGGCGTACCTCAACATGAGACTTCACGCCGCGGCTAAGGGCTACCTCTTCGAGAAGAACGAGGGAACTGGCTCGGCGGTGGCGCACTGCACGCACCTCCTCATCAACGCGAACTTCGAGTGAACTATCAACCGAGACAAAGGATTACAGAATGACAACGAAAGAGCGCACAGCGAACCTCGCACAGCGCGCACGCCGAGCCGCCCCGTGGGGCGTGGCGGTTGTGGCCGTGACGGTGGCAGGGGTTGCCCTGGCGCACCCCGCCCCGCACTGTGCCTGCCCGCCCCCGCAATCGAGCACGGCTGAGACTCTCACCCCCGCGCCGTGCCCCGAGGGGGTCACGGCGGGCGCGGTGTGCCTCACGCAGCCCGCCGCGGACCCTGGCGTGTGTGAGGGCGAGCACGCCGACCCCGCAGCCCCGCCGATTGGGCTCCTCCCCGAGAAGGGCGGGCACCGATGACGAACGGGGAGCTCTGCCACGACTACGTCAGCGGCGGTAACCGCGGCGTCATCGCGATGGATCACGACGTGTGCACCGCGCTGGCGGACGCCCTGGAGGGGCTGGCGGATCAGATCGAGGACGACATGAAGACCCGCGCAGCGGTGTACGACGAGACGGTGGAATCACTGAAGGTGGAGGGAAACATCCCTCCCGTATATCAGGATTTCACGGCGGCCCTCGTGGAGATGAAGAAGAAGCACGCGGCGAATACCCGCACGCTCACCGAGCGGCTGCGTCACGACGCGAAGATTCTGCACGCGGAAGTGAAAGCGGATATCGACAAAGAACGACGGATGGCGGCGCGAGTGCACGCCATCGACGTATAAGCCCTGGTAGAGAGGTAAATTTAGATATGAACTTCCCGCTGTTATCGCACAGCGCGACGAAAGGTAAATGAAGATGGCAAGTTCGCCACACGTGGAAATGAGTGAGGTATACACAGCCGCGTCGACGAAGCTGGGGAACATCAACATTCCGTTCCCTGAGAATTTCCAGGGCGCGACCGCGACCAAACTTCAAGAGATGAACGCGGCGATGAACCAGTTCTTGGCGTCCACCGCGGATCATCTGAGCAGCATGGGCACGATCACGTCCACGCAGGGCACAGCGGACGGAGACCTCGACAAGGCTCCGAAGCCCAAGGTTGTCGAGGCGAAGGAGAATAAGGCGAAGGTGCTGGAGATGCGCGCCAAGGCGACTCCGACCTCCGCCAACAAGACGGCGGCGAAGGCAGCCCAAACCGACGCCGACGACACCCGCCAGCAGCGTGAGGCGGCTCTCGCGAAACACGAGGCGGCGTCCACGGAAACCGCCGCGAAGATGAACGGACTCACGCCGCCCACCGCGCCGAACATCCCAGGCAGCCCGACGTACGACCCTTCAAAGCCGTTCAGTGCCCCGACAGGAGGGGAAGAGGGCTCGGGAAGCCTCGGAGACGGGGTCCCGACCGAGGCGCAGCCGATGAACAATCCCCCGTCCAGCTCTCCCTCCGACACGGATGGTGCTGGCGACCCGTCAACTGGCGGCGGACCGTCCTCCAGTTCACCGTCAACAGGCGGTGGAGACGACCCCAGCAACGACCCCTCGAAAGCGGGAACGCAGCTCAGCGGAGACAACAACGCCGGACAGAACCCGTCAGCCCTTCAGCAGGGACAGGGTCAACCGCAGGGTCAGGGCGCACAACCAGGCGGCGGCACCGGCGCGCCGAGCACTGGTGCAGGGAACATGCTGGGTACCCCTGGCGCGACGTTGCCGAAAGACGACAAGAAGAAGCGAGACCCGAAGGACGACTTGCCCGCCTACGGCGCGGGCGCAGCGGCGGGCGGAGCCGCTGGTGCAGCCGCCGCGGCTGGGGGTGTCGGTTCGTCCGTGAGTGGTGTCGGAACCAACACCAAGATTTCAGGCGCGGGACTCACCGCACCTACGCCGATTGGCGCGAAGGGACCGATCCCAGGTTCCCCTGGCGACTTGCAGCGCCGCGCTGGGGGCATGGGCGGTGGCGGTATGGGAGGCATGGGCGGTGGTGGCGCTGGCGGCGGAAAGTCTCGGAAAGCGGAGGGTGACCCCTCTCGCTACATCGACCCGAAACAGGTCGGCGCGGACGTACTCGCGCGGACGGTCGAGGGCGGGATCGTGCAGCGCTCGAACGCCGACTACAAGAGCCCTGATGAATGGGCGGGGAATAATTTGGAGTTTGACAAGGACTTGACTCCAGATCAGAACCGCGACAACAATCACCGATGACGTGAGCTGCGGAAACGTGCCTGAAAATGGCACGTCCCTACGCCGAAACGGGAATTAGGAAATGAAATACAAAAGAGACGGTATTCTAGTGCATATGAACACGAGAAAGCAAAAGGTAATGGCGGCGGGGTTTATCGCCCTCGCGGCTATCTCCTCCGCTGCGTGTTCGTCTCACACGGACGGACACGCAGCCGTGAGCGTGGCTCCGTCAACGGCTGCATCTCCGTACGAGTACACCCCCAGCGTGACGGGTACCCCGACCACCAAGCGGGCGGTCATGGAGCGGGTCAACGTCTCAGCGGTGGCGGGCATGTCCGACGGCGACGCCGTGGAAGCCGTGGCAAAGGCAGCGAAGAGCTGGTACGTCGCTGATCTGGGCGTATCCATGCCAACCGTACGGCTGGACCCGACCGATCTGACTCAGCTGAAGTGCGCGGGCGACTCGCGCACCCACACCGACGCCGCGCGTGCGTGCCCCGCGTCGCTCCAGATCCAGTGGAGCGAGGTGTACGTGGCGAAGATGCGTGACGGCGGGGACTCCGTACACCGCGTGTACAGCGTGATGGCGCTGATGGGTCACGAGCTCGGGCACATCGCACAGACGGTCAAGGACGCCGACACCCACAATGAGCTTCAGGCTGAGTGCCTCGCGGGCGCGTTCGTACGCGCGCAAGGTGTGCCCGCCGCCGAGGCGGGACGGGGCGCGGGTACGGCCATCGCCGCCGTGGACTCGCGTTCGGGCGCACACGATGATCTCCTCGAAGCGTTCGCCTCGGGATACGACGTGTCCAACCCCGCCGCCGTGTGGAGTACCTGCGCGGCTGTGAAGTAACCCCGACACACGCAAACGGGAGCCTGGTCTGGTTGACCAGGCTCCCGTTTCGCGTTCAGGGGTCAGGGAGTTACCACCGCCACCTCCGCCGCGCCCATCGCCTCCACGATGGCGTGCAGGGCTGTGCGGTCCACGGTCCACGCGCCCGTCTCCTCGTACTGGTCGAGCAGCTCCAGCGCGCGGCTGTAGTCGAAGAGCCAGAGTTTCCCGTCCAGCGTCCCGTGCACGGCGGCGAGGGACTCGCCCGCCCGTACCCGCTCGTGCAGGCGCGTCGTGGACGCTTCCATGTCGCCGCGCAGGAGCGTGATGCCCTCTGTCACGAGTGCCTGGGCGCGGTAGAACTCCTCTCCGAGCCGCGCGAGGCGCTCCACGGTCACACGCGCCTCGGGCGCGTCATCCTCGGCGCGCGCAACGGCTAGCGTCACGGCCGCGCGGGTGCAGGCGTCGCTGAGGGCGTCGAGCTCATGGAGCCGCGGGAGCAGGGTCCATGAGGCGTGGACCTCGTTCTTCATTGTCTCCGCGAGGATTTCGAGGTGTTCTGGGGTTTCGATGTTCACGTTGGGGGTCTCTCTTTCTCTTGTTTGTTTCGGGGCTCCCTCCTTCCAGCGGGGCGTTTTCCGTTGTGGATCAACTGGCAGCGGGAAGCATCCCCTGGAACATCTCCACGGGCCACTCCTGCTCGCGGCACACCTCCCACGCTTCGCGCGCCGCGTCGAGCCAGTCCACCTCGGCGCTCGACGGGTCGGACACCGTCGCCACGGCGCGCGTCCACGCGATCTGTTCCTCTTCGGGGGCGTTTCCAAGATTCACTGTGTCAGTCCTTCTCGCCGCGCCTGATCTTGGAAACCTGCGCGGGGGAAAACCCGCACGCTTCGGCGACGCGGGTCGGTGGGATTCCCGCGTGAGCCCTGATCAGCTCGCCGCGTTCACGGGTGATGGCGCGGCGTTTCTCGGTGTACGCCGCCGCGCGGCGGGTCAGCCGCCGCATTTCAACCAGAGCCTCATGCTCTGCTTCAGTGGGAAAGTATCTCATGGACTAAGTATAGCATAACCTTAACCCGTGGGTTGATGAAATGTACATCCTACCTGTCATTATGGCAAAACTCTAAAGGGGCGTGTCTTAACCCTTGGGTTAGGTTTCAAGATACACTTTAAGCATGAACAACGAGATCTTCAACACCGACCTGACCGCCCTCCTCCGCTACGCCGCTGCGGGTACCGAAGACGCCCTCCGCGAATACCTGACCGCCGCTACCGACGACAACGCCGCCCTGCCCGACGCCGACAACACCGACTGGATGGCGGTGGTGCCTGGATTCGACGGGCGCGACGCCCTCCGCCTGGACCTCGCGTACTTCGACGCCGAGGAGCTCCGCGTGACCCCGACCCTGCTGGGCATCGCCGCCGCGTGGCTCGTAGGCGCGCAGATGCTGCACACGCCCGAGTACCGCGCCGAGTACCGCGAGCAGTACCTCAAGGCGCTGGGCGAGCTGTGGTGCCCCGCCGACGGCGTGGACAACTCCGCCTGGGCCGCGTAGCCCGCCAAGACCCGCTCCATGCTCGCCCCCGCGCCCTGTGTACACGCTCCACGGCGCGGGGCGCGGGTTCCAAAACCCCCTGACCTGGGAGTATCTACGCCCCCTCCCCTCCCGCCGTGGGCAAAGAAGAACCCGCCCTCGGCGCGGAGGGCGGGTACAGGGGGAACGGGGAGCGGGTTACACCGCCGCCAAGTCCCCGAGGTGGAGCAGCGCCGCCACGGGCGCGGAGGGCACACACCAGCGCTGCCCGATACGAAAACAGGGAACGGGGAGAGCCTCGTCCCGCGCCTGGCGGTTAACCGTGGACAGGCTCACGCCGAGCAACGCGGCGAGATCGGTCAGATCAATGGCGGGAAGGGTACGTACGCGGTGGACTGCCTCCTCTGGGGTGGGCGTCCGCCGCTGGGGCGGGTTGGGCATGTGTTCGTTCTCCTTGGTCTGTTTGCCAGAGCATATCACGTGTGACACAGGAGTTGCTCCGTGATACAGAACGGGCACGTGCTACCTTCAGAGCATGACCGCCGATACCCCGCCCCGCGACACCTCGGCGGTGGTGGGCGTGAATCTGGCGCGGCTCCGCGCCGATACCCGCCATACAACGCGCACCCTCGCCGCTGAGGTGGGCGCGACGGGGCTGCGTATGTCGTCCAGCGGGATCACCGACATAGAGAGGGGACGCCGCGCCGTGAGCGTGGACCAACTCACCGCCCTGGCGGTGTGCCTCGGGGTGTCACCGCTCGCGCTGCTCACCCCGCTGCCCGAGTACCCCGACGCGGTTATCGCCCTCACGGGTACCCCGTCACGTCCCGCCGCGTCGCTGTACCGCTGGCTGCGAGGCGAGCAGGCTCTGAACGACGAGACCCTGGACGCTTACGAGCGGGCGACGTTCCGCCGCCGTTCCACCCCGCCCTGGACTTGGGAGACGTAGCGCATGGCTGGACGACCGACACTGGAGATTGGCACGCACGGCGACATCGCCGTGTACCCCGTGAAAGGGAAGGAGGGCGTGTACGAAGCGGCGACCCGCTACCGCGACTCTGACGGCAAGACCCGCAAGGTGGGCGCGCGCGGCGCTACGGCCGCGAAGGCGAAGGCGGCCCTGCGCGAGCGCCTCCGAGACCGCGCTGCCCGCACCGAATCCGACACCCTCACGCCCGACTCCACGGTGGAAGCCCTGGTACGGCAATGGCTCGCCACGCTGGAGCCGAAACGCCGCAGCGTGACCGAGGTCCGCGCAGGCTCCCTGGCTGACGGGACGGTCGACTCGTACATTGACACCGCCGAGCGGTTCGTCATCCCTGGCATGGGCGCGGTACGCCTGCGGGAGCTCTCCACGCAGCGCGCCCAGGCGTACCTGTCGAAGACCACGTCGAACCGCCACCACATCAGGACCGTGCTCATGCAAGCCTGTACGTGGGGCGTACGAATGGGGGCGCTCACGCACAACCCCGTACGGGACACCGAACCGCCTCCCCCGTCACGGCCCGACCGCCGCGTGCTCGACGTGGACGACATCATGGAGCTCGCCCGTCGAACCGTGGAGTACACGCAGCGCCCGCCAGGGAAGGGTGGACCCCCTCGCGGTAGCGACATCTTGGAGATCATCGCCCTGCTGATGGCGACGGGCGAGCGCACAGGCGAGGTGCTCGGGCTGCGCTGGGAGGATGTGGCGTACCTGGACGACGAGACCCGCCCCGCCGCCGTGACTATCGCGGGGAAGGTCTCACACGGCAAGTACGAGCTCTTCCCCAAGTCAGAGCACGGCTACAGGACCCTGCAACTCCCCTCGTACGGGCGGGAAGCCCTGCTGCGTATGCGGGCGCGGGGACTCCCCTTCCCGTGGGTCTTCCCGTCACGGGCGGGCACGCCGCGATGGAACAACAACGTGAACCGCACCTGGCGCGAGATCAGGGGTGCAGACTACGACTGGGTCGTCCCGCGCTCCTTCCGCAAGACCGCCGCCACGGCGGTAGAGGCGGAGTACGGGGCTGACGCGGCGGCGGCACAGCTGGGGCACGCCTCCCCTGATGTGACACGGCGGCATTACATCCGCCGCGCCATCGAAGTGGCTGACCACAGCGCGGCGTTGGAGCGCTTCGATCCGTTTTCGTTCGATAACCGTTCGAGCGAGGCGGTTCAGGGTTAGTGAGCGGGGCTAAACACCGCTCTGACCTGTGCTGCAAGTGCGCCCGAAGGGATTCGAACCCCCAACCTTCTGATCCGTAGTCAGATGCTCTATCCGTTGAGCTACGGGCGCCGGTCTTCAGTTGTCGGACGAGCAAGCTCGACCGTGGCGGAGGCGAGAGGATTTGAACCTCCGGTCCCCGGTAAGAGGACAACTCATTAGCAGTGAGTCCCATTCGGCCGCTCTGGCACGCCTCCTCGAACTCGTTGAGGGTACCGGATCGATGCCCCGGCTTCGAAACCGCGGGTTCAAGCGGGCCGGCGGCGCACATATGCTGTGGTCCGTGACCGCCCGTCTGCGCCCTGAGATCGCTGCACTGCCCGCCTACGTCGAGGGTAAGACGGTGCCGGGATCGATCAAGCTGGCCAGCAACGAGACGGTGCAGCCACCGCTGCCCAGCGTGGTCAAGGCCGTCGAAGCCGCGCTGGCCGGGACCAACCGTTACCCGGACAACGGCTACGCCGCGCTGAGGGCCCGGCTGGCCGAACATGTCGGGTTCGCCCCGGAGAACGTCGCCGCGGGCGCCGGATCGGTGAGCCTGTGCCAGCAGCTGATCCAGATCAGCGCCGGTGCGGGCGAGGAGGTGGTGTTCGGCTGGCGCAGCTTCGAGATCTATCCGCTGCAGGTCCGCACCGCCGGTGCCGTGCCGGTGCAGGTGCCGCTGCGCGAGCACACCTACGACCTGGACGCGATGCTCGACGCCATCACCGAGCGCACCCGGCTGATCTTCGTCTGCAACCCGAACAATCCGACCTCCACCGTCGTCGACCCCGAGGCGCTGGCCCGGTTCGTGGCCGCGGTGCCGCCGCACATCCTGGTCGCCATCGACGAGGCCTATGTGGAGTACACCCGGGACGGCATGGCGCCCGACAGCCTGGGGTTGGTTCGCGAATATCCGAATGTGGTTGTGCTACGGACGTTTTCGAAGGCCTACGGGCTGGCCGGGCTGCGGCTGGGCTATGCGGTCGGGGATGCGGAGATCATCACCGCCCTGGGCAAGGTCTACGTGCCGTTCACGGTGTCCACCGTGGCGCAGATCGCCGGGATCGCCTCGATGGATGCCGCCGACGAACTGCTGGCCCGCACCGACGCGGTGGTCGCCGAGCGGACCCGGGTCTCCGCGGCGCTGCGGGACGCCGGGTTCGAGCTGCCGGAGTCGCAGGCCAACTTCGTGTGGCTGCCGCTGGCGCAGCGCACCGCCGAGTTCGTGACCGCCGCCGCCGAGGCCCGCATCGTGGTGCGCCCCTACGGCTCCGACGGGGTCCGGGTGACCATCGGCGCGCCGGAGGAGAACGACGCGCTGTTACGGTTCGCTCAGGGCTGGATCTGAGGAGGACTTCTATGCACGCCACCGCTACCGCCACCGTCGCAGCACCCGCGTCCCGGGTGTGGACTGTGCTCTCCGACCACGAGGGCATGTCCTCGTGGGCGCCCGGCCTGAAGATCACCCTGGTGAAGCCCGGCGCTCCCGAGCCCAACGGCGTGGGCGCGCAGCGCCGCATCCAGGCGGTGCCCGGGATGGCGCCGATGGTCGAGGAGGTCATCGCCTTCGAGCCCGATCAGCGGCTGAGCTACCGGGGGGTGTCGGGCATCCCGTTCCGCAACTACGTCGGCGACGTGGTGCTTCGCCCGGCCGGTTCGGGCACCGAGATCAGCTACACCGTCCGCGCCGACAACCCGCTGCCCGGGGTGGCCGCGGTGCTGGCGCACGGGCTGCTGTTCGCTCTGAAGCGGGCCGTCAAGAAGGCCGGGTGAGCACGATGAGCGACGAGCAGGCCCGCACCAGGTTCACCGCGTTCAAACAGCGCACCGACACCATCGCCGACGCCGAACTCGACGAGTTCTGGGCGACGCTGCCGCCGGCCACCCTCGAGCAGATGATCGGCGAGTGGCGTGGCGGGGAGTTCGTCACCGGCCACAAGATGAACGGCCTGCTGGAAAAGGCGCGCTGGTTCGGTAAGACGTTCCGCTCGGTCACCGACGTGCAGCCGCTGGTCTGCCTCGACGAGGACGGCAACAAGTTCTCCAACGTCCAACTCGGCAAGGGCGAGGCCAGCCTGTGGAACGAGGAGTTCCGCGGCGAGGTGGTGGCCACCATGGTCTACGACGGCCAGCCCACCCACGACCACTTCAAGCGCGTCGACGACGACACCGTGATGGGCATCATGAACGGCAAGGCGGGCGTACTGGATAACGGCCGCTACTTCTACTTCTACCTCGAGCGGGTGTAGTCAGCGCCGCAGCGCTAGCTCGCGCTCGGGCTCGTTGCGGGGTGCGTGGCGGCGGTGCCGCAGGGAGGCGATGACCGTGGCGGCGAGCACGCCGACGATCACCAGCAGCGACGTCCCGGTGCCGATCTCGATGCCGCCGGCGCCCTGTTCGTGCATCGCGTGCATGATCAGCTTCACGCCGATGAAGCCGAGGATCACCGACAGGCCATGGGACAGGTACACCAGCCGGTCGAGCAGGCCATCGATCAGGAAGTAGAGCTGGCGCAGACCCAGCAGCGAAAACGCCGTCGCGGTGAACACGATGTAGGTGTTCTGGGTCAGGCCGAAGATCGCCGGGATCGAGTCCAGCGCGAAGAGCACATCGGTGCCGGCGATCGCCAGCATCACCAACAACATCGGGGTGATCACCCAGCGCCCGCCGATCCGGGTAAACAACCGGTCGCCGTCATACCGCGCGCTGGTGGGCACCACCTTCTGCACCAATCCGACGATGGCATCGGGGAGGCGTGGAGACACCCCGGTGCCACCCGACCTGAGCATGTTGCCCGCCGCCAGCAGCAGGAGCAGGCCGAAAAAGTAGAAAACCCAGGAGAACCGGTGGATCAGCGCGGCGCCGAGCAGGATGAAGCCGGTCCGCGCGGCCAGGGCCATCACGATCCCGAACAGCAGCACCTTCTGCTGGTCGACGCGGGGCACCCGGAAGCCGGCCATGATGACCAGGAAGACGAACAGGTTGTCGACCGACAGCGCCTTCTCGGTGAGGTACCCGGCGAAGTACTCCGAGCCCGCATCGGCTCCGCCGAAGACGAACATGCCGAGGCCGAACAGCACGGCGATCGCGATGTAGCCGACGGACCAGGCCGCGGCCTCGGCCAATGTCGGAACATGCGCCCTGCGGACATGCGCGAAGAAGTCGAACGCCAGGAGCCCCACCAGGCCGACGATCGTCAATGCCCATAACCATCCGGAAACGTCCATGTCCTACCAACGGTAGGCAGGTCGGGCGACATCGGGCTGACGCGCAGGTAGCGGGGCTATGACCGGCCGGTGAATGCGATCAGCCGCTGCAGGGTCGGGGCGGAGTCGGCGACCTCGACGGGCTCGTCGAACCCCGCTCGGACCCGGCCCGCCGGGGTGATGATCGCGTGCGCCAGATCCAACACGTACTCGGCCAGCGGTTCGGCCACGTCCACCGTGCGGCCCGTCGCCGTCGCATAGTCCCACGCGTGCACCAGGAATTCGACCGACAGGATTCCGGCCGCCATCCGTGCCGGTAGCTCATTGGGGCCGATCGTGACGGTGCCGTCCAGGCCGCGGTCGTGCCAGGCGTCCAGGGCGGGCCGGGCCGCGGCGAGGACCTGCCGTTCGGGCGGCTCGGTGGCGTCGCGGGCCGGAAACTGTGCGCCGGCCGCGCCACCGAGGACGGTGATGGAGTTCAGCAGGTGATCGGTCAGCTGCGCGACGTCGAATTCCGAGCACGGCGTCTGTTTGGACAGCTCGTCGCCGCTGATGTGATGCAGCACCTGTGCCAGCACCGCGAGGGTGGCTTCGGCACCGGCCAGCTCATCGGCGGGGGGCGCGTCGGGACCGGGTCGTAGATCGGAGGCCATGTGCCCACGCTACGGTCTGGGTATGACCGAGTCCTATGAATCCGTCACCGTCGAGACCAAGGATCACGTCGCCCAGGTGACCCTGATCGGTCCGGGCAAGGGCAATGCGATGGGCCCGGCGTTCTGGTCGGAGCTGCCGCGGGTCTTCGCCGAGCTGGACGCCGACCGCGACGTGCGCGCGATCGTGCTGACCGGATCCGGCAAGAATTTCAGCTACGGGCTGGACCTGGCCGCGATGGGCGGCACCCTGACCCCGATGCTGGCCGAGGGTGCGCTGGCCCGACAGCGGGCGGACTTCCACCGCGACCTGCGCGGCATGCAGGATGCGATCACCGCGGTCGCCGACTGCCGCACCCCGACGATCGCGGCGGTCCAGGGCTGGTGCATCGGCGGCGGGGTGGACCTGATCTCCGCGGTCGACATCCGCTACGCGTCGGCCGATGCCAAGTTCAGCGTGCGCGAGGTCAAACTCGCGATCGTCGCCGACGTCGGCAGCCTGGCCCGGCTTCCGTTGATTTTGTCCGACGGGCATCTGCGCGAGCTGGCGCTGACCGGCAAAGACATCGACGCCGCCCGGGCGGAGAAGATCGGCCTGGTCAACGACGTCTTTGCCGACGCCGACGCCTGCCTGGCCGCCGCGCACGCCACCGCTGCCGAGATCGCCGCCAACCCGCCGCTGACCGTGGCCGGCGTCAAGGATGTGCTCGATGAGCAGCGCACCGACCGGGTGGCGGCCAGCCTGCGCTACGTCGCGGCGTGGAACTCGGCGTTCCTGGCATCCAAGGATCTGATGGAGGGGATCGGCGCCGTCATGGGCAAACGCAAGCCCGAGTTCACCGGCGAGTGATGGCCTGGATTCTGCTGTTCGGGGCGATCGGGTTCGAAGTCGCCGGGACGCTGTCGTTGCGGGCCTCCGAGGGTTTCAGCCGATGGCAGTGGGCGATCCCGGTGACCGTCGGCTACCTGGTGTCGTTCGTGCTGCTGGCGCTGGTGCTCAAGCGCGGGATCCCGGTCGGCGTGGCCTACGGGGTCTGGTCCGGCGTCGGGGTGGCGTTGACCGCGGCGCTGGCCCGGTTCCTGTTCGCCGACCCGTTCACACCGGTGATGGCCGGCGGCGTCGTGCTGATCGGCGCCGGGGTGTACCTGTTGGAGTACGGGGCGCACGCGTGACCGGCGTGTCCTTCCCGCAACCGGCGCTGGCCGACATCGTCTCCACCCTCGACGTCGAACAGACCGGTGAGCACCAGTTCGTGGCCACCCAACTGGACAACCCGCGCCACCACATCGTCGGCGGGCACATCGCCGGGCAGGCACTGATGGCGGCCAGCCGCACCGCCCCGGGGCGCACACCGCACAGCCTGCACGTCTACTACCTGCGCGCCGGTGACGCCCGCCGCCCGGTCGACCTGCACGTCGACGTGGCCCGCGACGGGGGCACGCTGTCCACCCGCCAGGTCACCGCCCGCCAGGACGGCGAGATCCTGCTGGAAGTGCTGTCGTCGTTCAGTGCCGACGTCGACGCGCCCGAATACCAGCAGCCGCTGCCTGAAGTGCCCGATCCGGATTCCGTGCCGCCGGTACAGCAGCAACTCGCGGACTACGCCGACGAACTGGGCGGCTACTGGGTGCAGCCGCATCCGTTCGACCTGCGCTACGTCGACCCGCCGCCACGCCTGGCGCTGGACCGTGGCGAGCTGTCACCGCGGATCCGGTTGTGGTGGAAGCCTGTTGCGGAGATACCGGCGGACCCCGCGCTGCACAGCGCCCTGGTGATCTACCTGTCCGGCACCACCATGGTCGAGACGGCGGTCGCCATGCGGCGCGCCACCAAGACCAGCGTGTTCAACGCACTGATCGACCATGCGCTGTGGTTTCAGCGGCCCGTCGACCTGTCGGATTGGGTATTGTCCGACCAGTTCACGCCCAGCGGCGTCGCCGGGCGCGGTCTGACCAGTTCGACGATGTACAACCGGGCAGGCCAGCTGGTCTGCTTTGCGACCCAGGAACTGTACTTCGGGCGGGGCGAAGGGCGGCAGCGGTGAAACCGGAGATCCCCGAGATGACCACACCCGATGGGCGGATCCGTGTTCCGGCCGATCTGGACGCGGTGACCACTGTCGGTGACGAGGATTCGTCTGGTCTCGATCCTGCTGCGGTGGAACGGATCTGGCAGGCGGCGCGGCACTGGTATGCCGCCGGTATGCACCCGGCGATCCAGTTGTGCCTGCGCCACAACGGCCGCGTCGTGCTCAACCGCGCGATCGGGCACGGTTGGGGTAATGCCCCCACCGATCCCGCCGACGCCGAGCAGGTCCCGGTGGGCGTGGACACCCCGTTCTGCGCGTACTCGGCCGCCAAGGCGATCACCTCCACCGTGGTACACATGCTCGTCGAGCGGGGCTGCTTCTCGCTCGACGACCGGGTGGCCGACTATCTGCCCGGGTACGGTCGACACGGCAAGGGCCGCACCACGATCCGCCAGGTGCTGACCCACAGCGCCGGGGTGCCGTTCGCCACCGGGCCGCGGCCGGACGTGCATCGCGTCGATGACAGCGAGTACACCCGGCAGCAGCTGGCGAACCTGCGGGCGATCTATCCCCCGGGTTGGGCGCACATGTACCACGCGCTGACCTGGGGCCCGCTGATGCGCGAGATCGTCTCGGCGGCCACCGGGCGGCAGATCCGCGAGATCCTGGCGACGGAGATACTGGATCCGCTGGGCTTCCGCTGGACGAATTTCGGTGTCGCCGAAGCCGATGTGCCGCTAGTGGCGCCCAGTCACGCCACCGGCCGCCCGCTTCCAGGGCCGGTGGCCGCGGTGTTCCGGCGGGCCATCGGCGGGACGATGCACGAGATCATCCCGTTCACCAACACCCCGCTGTATCTGACCAGCGTCATCCCGTCGTCGAACACCATCTCCACGGCGTTCGAGCTGTCGAAGTTCGCCGAGATCTGGCGCCGCGGGGGTGAACTCGACGGAGTGCGGGTGGTCTCGCCGGAGACCATGACCGCGGCGACGGCCCAGTGCCGGCGGCTACGCCCGGATGTGGCGACCGGGTTGGTGCCGCTGCGCTGGGGCACCGGCTACATGCTCGGCTCGGAGCGGTTCGGCCCGTTCGGGCGCGCCGCGCCGTCGGCGTTCGGGCACCTGGGCCTGGTCAATGTCGCCATCTGGGCGGACCCGGCCCGCGGGCTGGCCGCCGGGCTGATCTCCAGCGGCAAGCCCGGCCGCGACCCGGAGGCCAAGCGTTACACCGCGCTGATGGACACCATCGCCGCGGAGATCCCGCGCGCCCGGTGACGCTCATGGAGTGCGTTCGCCGACATCCGATCCGGGCGCCGCGACCCCGCCGGGTCGACGGCAACAGTTCGGCCCGGTATCGCAACGCCGACGACACCGTATTCCTATAGTCGATCGATGGAGCTGCGGCACATCAAATACCTGCTGGCGGTCGCCGACCATCAAAATTTCACCCGGGCCGCCGAAGCGCTGCACATCTCCCAGCCGACGCTGTCTCAACAGATCAAGCAACTCGAGCACACGCTCGGGGTGCAGCTGTTCGACCGGTCCGGCCGCACCGTCCGGCTCACCGACGCCGGCTCGGCCTACGTTTACCATGCCCGGCTGGCGATGCGGGATCTAGCGGCCGCCGAGCGGGCCGTGCACGACGTGCGGGATCTGTCGCGCGGCAACCTGCGGATCGCGGTGACGCCCACCTTCACCGCGTATCTGATCGGCCAGCTGATCTACAGCTATCGGGAGGCCTATCCCGGCATCAGGGTGACGGTTCTGGAGACCAACCAGGACCGGATGGAGGCCGACCTGCTGGCAGATCGACTCGACCTCGGGATCGGCTTCGCCGGCCAGCACGCGGCCGGCATCGAGGCCCGGACACTGTTCAACGAGACGTTGGTTCTGGTGGTGGGCTCGGGCCATCCGCTCGAGACGGGTGCCGTGCGGGTGCCAGTCGCCGAACTGGCCGGCGAGCCTCTCGGGCTGCTCAGTTCGGACTTCGCCACCCGGCTGCACGTCGACGCCTACTTCGCCACATACCAAGTGCCGCAGAACATCGCGATCGAGGCGAACTCGGTCAGCGCATTGCTGGAACTGGTGGGACGCGGCGCCGTGGCCACCGTGTTGCCGGATGCGATCACCAGCGAACGCCTCGACCTGCACCCGGTCCCCCTGGACCCGCCGCTGCCCACCCGCACCGTGCAGGTGCTGCAGCGCGCCGGGGTCTACCACTCCGCAGCGGCGTGCGCCTTCGCCGAGATGCTCACCACGATGGTCGCCGAGCGGCGCTAGCTGGGAGTATTGGTTCTGCCAATAGCTCCGCGTGGATCTAGGTATTGGACAGTGCGTGCGCCGTCTTCCATGCTGAATGTCATCTGAGTGAACGCTTTTCACACATTTGGAAGGCGCGAGGCACCATTCGCTGGACATGGCAGGCTCCGGTACGCCGACCGAAACCGTTGACAGCCACCGTGTCTCACATCAGACGAACGAGTTCTCCGCAATGTTGCGGCTAGTCGCCGAGTGCGAGGAAGGCTGGGTCAGCAACCGATGACGACTGTCCTGTATAACGAGACCGCCAGCGGGCCCGGGCTGGCGCAGCTGGAACAGATTCTGCAGATCGGGCGCCACCAGAAGGTGGCGGTGATCAATGCGCCGCCCGAATCGGAGCTGCGACCGCTCGCCGTCAGTCGCGCCAACCCGTACGACGTCGATGTTGTCATCGCGTTTGTGACGCGCCGGGTGGACGTGGCCTTGATCCGGGCGGCCTACAGCGCAGTCGGCGCCGGCCGAAGGGCGTGGGTCGTCTACCCCGAGCCCGGCCAGCCCGGGACCGATCTGCGCTGGGAGTGGTTCCTGGCAGCACTACGCCAATACGGTGTCGAGGCGGTGCGCCACGCGGTGGTCGACAACGGCTGGTCGGCGGTGCTGTTAGGGCGCAAGCTCAACGGTGATCCGGAGCCGGATCTGATCGGCTGAGCGCCGGCCGCCCAGGCCGGGGTGACCTGTCACCGAACTCCGCACATCGGCGGTGGCGGAGGGATTTGAACCCCCGGACGGTTTTAGCCGTCTCTCGCTTTCAAGGCGAGTGCATTAGGCCGCTCTGCCACGCCACCGCGGGAAATCGTACCGGGGTCAACCGGGCTGGCCCTCGCCGCCGTCTGCACCGGGCTGTCCGGGCGCGGTGCCCGTTTGCTACAGGTTGATCCGCGGATCGTCGGCAGGCGGCGCGGGCCGACCCCGATCAGGTGCGATGCCACAGGCGCTGGCGAACTGCTGCGGCGTCAGTCCGTCGGCGGAGTTCATGTCGCAACGCCCGAACGGCGGGCAGCCTTCCGGCAGCCCGCCACCGTAGCCTTGGCCGTCGGTGTACTGGTGGGCCACCTTGCCCGGATACGGCGGGTTGGCGCCGTAGCTTGCCACGATCAGGCGGATACCGGCGGGCTTGGTCGGCCACAGCCGGTTGAGGTCGCCCACGTTGCCGTAGCCGATGATCCGCGCCGGGCTACCGCACCACTCGGCCAGATTCCAATACAGCCGGTTGATCGGGTCGGACTGGTCACCGCCCGGGTTGCCGCCGGATTCGACGTCGAGCATCAGTGCCACTCGCGGATGCAGCCCGCCATTGGCGGCGAACATGGCCTTCACCGTGTCGGCATTGGACTGCCAGGTCGCCGGCCGCACGTAGGTGTAGACGATCCCGAATGTCAGCCGACCGTCGTCGAGCGCTGTGCGCATCCAGGCGTAGTTGCGCGCGAAGTTGTGGTCACGGTAGGTGCCGTCGCAGACTCGGATCGACAGCACCCGATACGGGTATGAATCATCAACCGGGACTTGGAATTCGGAGACATCGGCGAACAACGTGTTGGCTAGCGTGGTCCTGATCCTCAGCTCACAGTGACGGCGGGCAGATTAGCGGCGGCGGGGTGGTTCGCCCCCCCGGACGGTGTTAGCCGTCTCTTGGTTTCACCGGCCAGTACATCAGGCCACTCTGCCACGCCGCCGCGGGAATCGTACGCTGGCCGACATGTATGCCATCGTCGCTGAATCCCCCGAGGTGTTGTCCTGGCAAGAGGTCGATGACGTGCGGCCTGCCGCCGGCGAGGTACTGATCCGGGTCGCCGCGGCCGGGGTGAACCGGGCTGATCTGCTGCAAGCGGCGGGCAAGTATCCGCCGCCCCCGGGGGCCAGTGAGACCATCGGGCTGGAGGTCTCCGGTGTGATCGCCGCGGTGGGCGAAGGGGTATCGGACTGGACTGTGGGACAACAGGTTTGCGCCTTGCTGGCCGGCGGCGGTTACGCCGAGTACGTGGCGGTGCCGGCGCCGCAGGTACTGCCGATTCCCGACGGCGTGGACCTGGTGGACGCCGCCGGCCTGCCGGAGGTGGCCTGCACGGTGTGGTCGAACCTGGTGCAGACGGCGGGACTGGGCGAGGGCCAGCAGTTGCTGGTGCACGGCGGCGCGAGCGGTGTGGGCAGCCACGCCATCCAGGTGGCCCGCCAGCTCGGGGCGTGGGTGGCCGTCACCGCCGGGTCGGAGGCCAAGCTGGCGTTCTGCCGCGAACTGGGCGCCGAGGTCACCATCAACTATCACGACGAGGACTTCGTGGCACGGATCCTCGAGGCCGGCGGAGCCGACGTGATCCTGGACATCATCGGGGCGGCCTACCTGGACCGCAATATCGACGCGCTGGCCAACGACGGGCGCCTGATCGTCATCGGGATGCAGGGCGGGGTCAAGGGAGAGCTGAACTTGGGCAAGCTGATCGGCAAACGCGCCGCGGTGATCGGCACCGCGTTGCGCGGCCGGCCGGTCGAGGGTCCGCATGGGAAGGGCGCCGTCGTCGCGGCGGTGACCGAGAAGGTATGGCCGATGCTCGGTGACGGTCGGATCAAACCGGTGATCGGCGCGCGGGTGCCCGTCGAGCAGGCGGGCGAGGCGCACCGGCTGCTGTCGTCGGGTGAGGTGACCGGCAAGGTCGTGCTGACCCTCGACTGACCGCCCCCCACTGCGCGACGGCCCTCGTGGCCACGGTCCTCGTGGCGAGCGTGCGCAGACTGCCGCGATTTGCGGCGTGTCGGTGTGCAAACACGCACGCTCGCGGGAAAAGGGGAGCCTCGCGGGAAAAGGGGAGCCTCGCGGGAAAAGGGGAGCCTCGCGGGAAAAGGGGCCTCGGGTAAGAAGGGGCGGCCCGGTCCGACAGGTGCCGGACCGGGCCTCGGTCGGGTTCGGGCGACGGCCTAGGGCGCGCCCGTTCCGCCGGCGCCACCGGCGCCGCCCGTACCCACAGTGCTACCGCTGGAGTTGCCACCGGGGACACCGGCCTTACCCGGCGAACCGAGGACGCCGTCGCCGTTGGCACCACCGGCCCCACCGTCGCCGCCGTTGCCACCCCGACCGGCGAAGCCGGCCTTGCTGGGCTTGGAGGCACCGTTGGAGCCCTTACCGCCGGCACCACCCTGACCGCCGGAGCCGCCCTGGCCGTGGGTGCCGTCGGTGTTGAGACCGCCCTGGCCGCCGGTACCGCCGACACCGCCGTTGCCGCCCGCACCGCCGGCGCCACCACCACCGGTGCCCTGACCGGCAAGGCCGTTGTAGCCGGCACCACCGGCGCCGCCGGCGCCGCCGACCCCGGCGTTACCGCCCAGGCCGCCCTTGCCGGCTTCACCACCGGCGCCGTGCGCACCGGACTTGCCGTCACCCAGCGCGACACCACCGGCGCCGCCCTGCCCGGCGTTACCGCCGACGCCACCGTCACCGCCCTGGCCGCCTTCGCCGCCGGTACCGCCTTGGCGCCCGGGCAAGCCGAGGCCGCCGGCACCACCGGTACCGCCGACGCCGCCGTTACCGCCGGTGCCGCCCTTGCCGCCCATACCGCCGTCACCGCCGAGGCCGCCCTGGCCGCCGTCGCCGGAGATGGTGCCGCCGGCACCACCCACGCCGCCGACACCGCCCGCACCACCGGCGAACCCGGTGGCACCCTTGGCGCCGTTGCCGCCGGTTCCACCGGCCATGACCTGGCCCTGGGGGTCCTTCGGGGCGTTGACGCCCGCGGCTCCGTTAGCGCCGACCGAGGTGTTGGCGCCCGCGTTGCCGCCGTTGCCGGCATTACCGCCGGTGCCACCGGTGCCGTGCTGTCCGGCCGCACCGCCGTTGCCGCCGTTACCTCCGGCCGCGCCGGCGCCGTTGACGGCGTTGGTGCCGTTGGTGCCGTTGGCGCCGTTGCCGCCGTTACCACCGGCACCGCCGTTACCGAACTCGCCGGTGGCGTTGCCGCCGGTGCCGCCGTGCCCGCCGGCCTGCGCCTGGCCGTTGCCCAGCGTCACGCCGTTGCCGCCGTTACCGCCGGTGCCGCCGGCGGCGATCGCACCCGCGGCACCAGCGGCGCCGCTGTCGGCCTCGGTGATGCCGTCGCCGGCGAGACCACCGGCCCCGGCCTCGCCGCCGGCACCCGCGGTGCTGTTGCTGTTGCCGCCGTTACCGCCGCTGCCCGCAACCGCATTGCTTCCGCCACCGGCGCCGTCGCCACCGCGGCCACCGACACCGGCGTTGCCGCCCGCGCCACCGTCGCCACCGACGCCGCCCTCGCCGTCGGCACCGTTGTTGCCGACGTTGGCCACACCGCCGACGCCACCGTTGCCGCCGGCACCACCGGCACCGCCGTTGCCGGCCGCGCCGGAGGCGTCACCGCCGTTGCCGCCGTTGGCGCCGCTGCCGGCCGCGGCGTTAGTACCCGCGGTGCCGTTCGCGGCATTGCCGCCGACACCGCCGGCACCACCGATGCCGCCCTTACCGCCGGCGCCGCCGTCACCGCCGTTGGTGCCACCGGCACCGCCCACGCCGCCGTTGCCGCCGGCCGCGCCGGCCGTACCGTCGCTGCCGTTGCCGTCGACATCCGTCGTTCCGGCCAGGCCGGCAGCACCGGCTCCACCGTCACCGCCGGCGCCACCCTGGCCGACCGTTCCGGCCGCGCCACCCGAACCGCCGTTACCGCCGGCCTGGCTCACGCCGCCCACGATCTGACCGTGACCACCGGCGCCGCCGTTACCGCCGTTGCCGCCGAGCACGGATCCGTCCACACCGTTGGCCGCCACCGTGCCGTCACCACCGGTGCCGCCGGCGCCACCCTGGCCGGCCGTACCGGCGATACCGCCGTGGCCGCCGTTGCCGCCGTTGCCGGCCACCTGGTTGGCGCCGCCGCCGGCACCCGCACCGCCGTTACCGCCGTTGGCGCCGTCGCCGGTGTTACCGCCGGCGCCGCCCTCGCCACCGGCACCGGCAGCCCCGGTGTTGCCGTTGGTGGCCTCACCGCCGGCGCCGCCGTTACCACCGGCGCCACCGGCACCACCGCTGCCGTTGGTGCTGGTGGCGTCGCCACCGTCGCCACCATTGCCGCCGCTGTTGGCCGCCGCGTCAGCGCCATCGGTTGCGTTGAGGCCGGCCCCGCCGTGGCCACCAGCCCCACCGACACCGCCGTGACCGCCGGCGCCGCCGTTGCCCGACGTGGTTCCGCCGGCGCCACCGGCGCCACCGCTACCGCCGTTACCGCCTGCGGTGCCGTTGGTGCCGTCACCGTCGCCGTTGGTGATGCCGTCGACACCGGCCGTGCCGGCGCCGCCGTTACCGCCGGCCCCGCCGGTGCCGATCGCACCGGCCGCGCCGCCCTTACCGCCGGCGCCGCCGTCCTGCGCGGAGCCATCCGGCAAGAGCTGGCCGTCACCACCGTTACCGCCGGCGCCACCGTCGCCGCCCGCGCCGTCGGTGCCGATCGCACCGTCGGCGGCCTGAACGCCACCCTGGCCCGTGCCGCCCGCACCGCCGGCGCCGCCGACGCTGCGGTCACCACCGACACCACCGTTACCGCCGGTACCCGCTGCGGCACCGGTGCCACCAGCACCGCCGTCGCCGCCCACGCCACCGTTACCGGCGTTACCGGCGTTACCGCCGGCGCCACCGACACCACCGGCGCCGTGGGTGGCGTCGCCGCCCAAGCCACCGGCGCCACCGGCGGCCGCGTTGCCGCCCAGGCCACCGTTGCCACCGGTGCCGCCGGCCACACCCAGGACGCCATCGCCACCGTTGCCGCCGCTGCCACCCGTGCCACCGGCACCGCCGACGCCGCCGGCGCCCGACGTGGTCCCGCCCTGGCCACCGTTACCGCCGGCACCGCCGACGCCGCCGTTGCCACCGGTGGTTCCGTTGCCGTCGAGGTCGGTTCCGCCGACCACACCGTTGCCGCCGTTACCGCCGGCGCCACCGGCGCCACCGGTGCCGATCGATCCGGCCGCACCGCCGTTACCGCCGTAGCCACCGGCCTGGCCGGTCGTCCCGTCGGCGAGCAGTGCGCCGTGGCCACCGGCACCACCGTTACCGCCGTTGCCGCCGCCGCCGTCCGCACCGATCGCGCCGTCCGCACGGTAGGTGACGCCGTCACCGTTCAAGCCGCCCTTGCCCGCGGCACCGCCGACACCGCGGTCACCACCGGCGCCGCCATTGCCGCCGTGCCCGGCAGTGTCGTTGGCGCCGCCACCGGCGCCCGCACCGCCATCGCCACCGTTGCCGGCAGTACCGGACGCACCGCCGTTACCACCGATCCCGCCGCTGCCGTTGAGACCGGCGACGCCGTTGGTCGCGCTACCGCCGTGCCCGCCGTTGCCGCCCGTGCCGCCGACGCCACCGTTACCGCCGTTGCCGCCGTCGGTGCCGTCCGAGCCGTTACCACCGCTACCTGCGACGGCGTCGGCGCCCGCGATGCCCTGCACCCCGGCGCCACCGGCGCCACCGTTGCCGCCGGCACCACCGACACCGCCCTGACCACCGTTACCGGAGATCGAGCCGCCGGCACCGCCGTTGCCGGCGTGACCACCGGCAGCGCCGTTGCCGCCGGTTCCACCGTTGGCCGTGGCCGTCGATCCGACCGCACCGGTCGCCCCGGCGCCACCGTTGCCGCCGGCACCACCGGTACCGATCGTTCCGGCGTCGCCACCGTGACCGCCGGCGCCGCCGGCCTGCGCGGTGCCGTCCGCGAGCAGCACACCGGTGCCGCCCTTGCCGCCGGCGCCGCCGTTGCCGCCGATCGCCGCGGCGCCGGCGTTGCCGCCAGCCGCCTGGCTGGTGTGGCCGGCGTCCCAGCCGCCCGCGCCGGCCGTACCGGCCGCACCGCGGTCGCCACCGGCGCCACCGTTGCCGCCCGAGCCCGCGACGGCACCGCTGCCGCCGCCGGTGCCGTCGGCGCCGCGACCGCCGTTCCCGGCGTTGCCGGCGTTGCCGGCGTCACCACCGACGCCACCGGCGCCGGCCGCTCCGGCGTTGCCGTTGACGGCGGTGCCACCGGCACCACCGTCGCCGCCGACCCCACCGTTACCGCCGATGCCGCCGTTGCCGCCGTCGGTTCCGTCGGCGCCGGACGCCCCGGTGCCGACAGTGACCGGGCTGCCGCTGATGCCGTCGGCCCCGTGGCCGGCGTTTCCACCGGCGCCACCGGCACCGCCCTGGCCGCCCGCGCCACCATTGCCGGCGGCTGTGCCGCCGGCGCCGCCCACGCCGCCGACGCCACCGGCGCCGCCGTGGGTGCCGTTGGTGCCGTTGCCGTCGAGGTCGGTGATCCCGGCGATGCCGGCCGCGCCGGCCCCACCGGTTCCGCCGGCGCCACCGTTGCCGACCGTCGCCGCGTTGCCGCCGTGACCACCGGCGCCACCGCCCTGGCCGATGTCGGTGCCGCCGATCACGCCTTCGCCGATGCCGCCGTTGCCACCGGCCCCGCCATCGCTGCCCAGACCGGCCGCGCCGTCGTTGCCTACCGCGCCGTCACCGTCGGTGCCGGTGCCTCCGAGGCCCGCGGCGCCGGCCGCGGCACCGTCGGCGCCATCGCCGCCCGCGCCGCCCGCGCCCGCGTTGGTGCCGCCACCACCGCCGAGGCCCGTACCGCCGACACCGGCCGCGCCACCGGCACCACCATCGCCGGCGTCGCCGCCGACACCACCGACACCGGCGCTGGCCGCACCGCCCTGGCCGCCGTTACCGCCCGCGCCACCGGCGCCGGCGCTGCCGCCATTACCGCCCGCGGTATCGGCCACCGTCGCGTCCGCGCCCGCGCCACCGGCGCCACCCTTACCGCCGGCGCCACCGTTGCCGCCGGCACCGCCGTTGCCGGAGGTGGTGCCACCGAGACCACCGGTACCACCGTCGCCGCCGACGCCGCCGACGGCGCCCTCGGTGCCGTGGCCGTCCACGCCGGTGATGCCGTCGACGGTCGCGCCGATGCCACCGGCACCGCCGGCGCCGCCGTTTCCGACCGCCGCCGCGTTGCCGCCGGCGCCACCGTTACCGCCGCCCTGGCCGGTGTTGGTTCCGTCGATCAGGCCCTCACCGGCACCGCCCTGGCCACCGGCGCCGCCGTCGCTGGCGATGCCGTCCAGGCCGGACTGGCCGGCGGCTCCGTTGGTGGTGCCGGTTCCGCCGGTACCCGCGGTGCCCGCCAGGCCGCCTTCGGCGCCGCCACCACCGCTACCGCCATTGCCGGCGACCGCACCGCCGCCGCCGCCGAGGCCCTTGCCGCCGACGCCCGCGACACCGCCGTTGCCGCCGTAGCCGGAGGTGCCGCCCGCGCCACCGGCGCCGTTGGTCGCCGTACCGCCCTGGCCGCCGTTACCGCCGTTTCCGCCTGCTCCGGCGTTGCCGCCGTTGCCGCCGTCGGTGTCGGCGACCGTGGCGTCCGCGCCGGCCCCACCGGCACCGCCCTGGCCGCCGATGCCGCCGAAGCCGCCCGCGCCGCCGTTGCCGGAGACGGTGCCACCGGCACCGCCCTGGCCGCCGTCACCGCCGACACCACCGGTGGCGCCATCGGTGCCGTTGCCGTCGATGTCGGTGCTGCCGTCGACGGTCGCACCGGTGCCACCGGTGCCGCCCATGCCGCCGTTGCCGACCGCACCGGCGTTGCCGCCCGCGCCGCCGGCGCCACCGCCCTGGCCGGTGTTGGTGCCGTCGATCAAGCCCACGCCGTCGCCACCGCGACCGCCGTCGGCGCCGTCGGTGTTGTCGCCGGCCGTACCCTCGGCGCCCGCGGCGCCCCCCACGACACCGAGGCCGCCGACGCCTGCCTTGCCGGCAGTGCCACCGACGGCGCCGTCGCCACCGTTGCCGCCGTTGCCGGCGTTGGCGCCGCCGCCACCACCACTGCCCTGGCCGCCGACCGCAGCCGTGCCGGCATTGCCGCCGTCACCTGCCGCGCCGCCGGCGCCACCGGTCCCGCCGGCCGCGATGCCACCGGAGCCGCCGTTACCGCCCGCGCCACCCGCGCCCGCGCCGCCGCCGTTGCCGCCCGCGCCGTCATAGAGGTACGCGTCGTCGGCTGCGCCACCGTTACCGCCGGCGCCACCACGACCGCCGGCACCACCGGCGCCGCCGTTGCCGGAGTTCGCGCCGCCGGCCCCACCGGCGCCGCCGTCGCCACCGGCCGCACCGGACCCACCGGTGGTGCCATCGATGCCGGCGGTGACCCCGTCGGCTCCGGATGCGCCGTTACCGCCGGCGCCGCCGGCCCCACCGTCACCGTCGTTACCGGCCGCGCCACCGTTACCACCGGTGCCGCCGGCCTGGGCGACGTCACCGGCGAGCAGTTCACCGTCGCCGCCCTTACCGCCCGCGCCACCGTTGCCGCCGCCGGCGGCCGCACCGGCCGCGCCGCTGTCGGCTTGGGTGGTGTTGTCCGCGTTCCAGCCACCGGCACCGCCGGCACCTGCCGAACCGCGGTTGCCACCGTGGCCGCCTTGCCCGCCGGAACCGGCAGTGGCGTTGTTGCCGCCGCCCGCGCCGTCTCCGCCGTTACCGCCGTTGCCGCCGTTGCCGGCCGCACCACCGACACCGCCGGCACCGCCGTCGCCCTGGATGCCCGCGTTACCCGCGGTCGCGGTGCCACCGGCACCACCCTGGCCACCGACACCACCGGCGCCACCGTCACCGCCGCTGCCGGCGTCGACCCCGGCACCACCGTCGCCGCCGCTGCCGGCCACGGCGTCGATCCCGTCGTCGCCGTCGAGGCCGTGGCCGCCCGCACCGCCGGTGCCGCCTACGCCGCCGGCGCCGCCGTTGCCGCCGTTACCCGAGACGGTGCCACCGGCACCACCGCTACCTCCGGCGCCGCCGGCGCCGCCGGTGCCACCGGCGGTGCCGTTACCGCTGAGATCGGTGCCACCGCTGTGACCGGTTGCGCCCTGGCCGCCGGCGCCTCCGTTGCCACCGTTGCCGGTCGCGTTGCCGGCATCACCACCGTCACCACCGCGGCCACCGTCTTGCACGGTGCCATCCGCGAGGACTTCCCCGTTGCCACCGACACCGCCATTGCCACCGTTGCCCACGGCGCCGTCCACACCAGTAGCACCCGACGCCGCCTGCCCCACACCACTAGAACCACCCGCACCGCCGGCACCACCAGAGCCCGCAGTCGACCCCGCCGCACTACCACCCCTACCGCCGGCACCAGCCGCCGCCCCGGTACCACCACCCGCACCAGC
>NZ_MVHU01000031.1 GCF_002086285.1 Mycolicibacter kumamotonensis
CCACGGTCAGAAGGTGCAGAGCGCCGGCAACAACATGGCCAACACCGACGCCTCCGTCGGCTCCAGCTGGGCCTGACCAAGCCCCGACAAAGCAAACCGGCGCAGCGGAGGGGGATGCGCGGGTTTGTTTGCGTTCTGAGCCATCAAGGACCCATCAAGGTTCGATCCGGCGCCGTTAAGAGCGCGTAAGGGTCACTGCTAACCGAGCACCGTTGCTGCACGGTAGATCTCGTGGCCGGCACCACGCCGGCCCGCTCGGTTAGGAGAGGGTGATGTCGTCGATGTCGTTCGTGAGCGCTCAGCCCGCAGAGCTGATGGCCGCGGCCGGCGAATTGACCGGTATCGGTGCGGCAATGGCCGCCCAGAATGCGACCGCCGCGGCCGTGACCACGAATGTGGTTCCTGCGGCGGCGGACCCTGTGTCGGCGTTGACCGCCGCTCAGTTCGTCGCGCATGCCGGTCTGTACCAGGCAGTCAGCGCCCAAGCCAATGCCATTCACCACATGTTCGTCACCACGCTGATGACCAGCGCCGGATCGTACGAGGCGACCGAGGCCGCCAACGCGATCACCGCCCGATAGTTCCAGCACCTGGATCAACGAAATGATCGAATTCGGTGCATTGCCACCGGAAGTCAACTCAGCCTGGATGTACGCCGGAGCGGGTGCGGCGCCGATGACGGCCGCCGCCGCGGCCTGGCGGGCACTGGCCGCGGACCTGGGCTCGACCGCCGCCGCCTACCAGGCCGTGATCACCCGGATGGCCGGCGAACTCTGGACAGGCCCGGCATCGGCATCGATGGCCGCCGCGGCCGCTCCCTACGTGGCGTGGATGAGCACCACCGCCGGCCACGCCGAGCAGGCCGCCGCCCAAGCCACCGCGGCCGCGGCCGCATTCGAGACCGCATGGGCGATGACGGTCCCGCCGCCGCTGATCGTGGCCAACCGCAGCCTGCTGATGACCCTGGTGGCGACCAACTTCCTGGGCCAGAACACGCCGGCGATCGCGGCCGCCGAGGCGCACTACGCCGAGATGTGGGCCCAAGACGCCACCGCCATGTACGGCTACGCGGCTGCCTCGGCGGTTGCCGCGCAGGTGACTCCGTTCACCGACCCCGACCCGGTCGCCAACCCGGCCCACGCCGGGCTCACCCAGCTGATCGCCGCGCTGCCGTCGACGCTGCAGGGCTTCGCCTCGCCGCTGCAATCCGGCTCGGCGACCGCCTCGGATCTGCTGGGCACGCTGCTCGACCCGGCGACTTTGGGGTCGATGACGAGCTCGGGCGGCTCCAACCTGGTCGGGGTGCTGTCCAACCTTCTCGGCATCGCCAGCAACGTCAGCGGCGGCAAGGCCCCGGCGCCGGCACTGACCGGCGTCCCGGGTCCGCCGGTGCCGACATGGACCGGCACCGCGGGCGGGATCGGCCCGGCCACTGCCGGCGGGGTCTCGGCGGGCGTGGGCCGGGCCGGTTCGGTCGGCATGCTCTCGGTGCCGCCGTCCTGGGCCACGACCGCGACGGCTGGCAGCGCCGCCCCGTCGCTTCCGGGTGCGGCCTTGACCGCCGCCGCCGAGCGCGGGGGCGCGGCGCTGCCCGCCGGCCTGCCGATCGGCTCACCCGTTGCGCGGGCCGCCACCCCGGCATCCAGCACCCCCGGTTACGGGTTTCGGCCCACCGTCACCATGCATCCGGTGGCGGCCGGCTGAGGGCGGCGGGTCGCCCGCCTGCCAGTAATCCATCACCCAACTCGGATGGAACGTCCAGGTCATAGACGCCCATGCCCATGCCCGCGGCCCGAAGGTGCAGACCGCCGGCAACAACATGGCCAGCACCGATACCGCGGCGGGGTCCGGTTGGTCCGGAAGCGAGCCGCCGCATCTCTGTGAAGTGCCTGTGCGAATAAACCGTCAAGAATCCTGGCAAGGGCGTTAAGAACCCGTAAACGACTTCCGCAACCGGCCTTTGAGCCGGAAACAGTGGACCCTGCACTCGGCCGAAGGCCGACCCGTTTTCCACCAGGAGAAGTGATGTCCTTCGTGACCACCCATCCCGAGGCGATGGCGGCGACCGCCGGCAACCTGCAGGCGATCGGCGCGGCGATGACCGCGCAGAACGCCGCGGCGGCCGCCCCTACCACCGGCATCGCCCCGGCGGGCACCGATGAGGTCTCGGTGCTGCAGGCGACCCAATTCGCGGCCTACGGGCAGCTGTACCAGCAGATCAGCGCCCAGGCCGCCGCGATCCAGGAAATGTTCGTCAACACCCTGCGCACCAGCGCCGACTCCTACGGCAGCACCGAGACCGCCAATTCCGCGGCCGCCGACGCCTCCGCGGCCGGTGGCCTGCTGGCCGGGCTCACCGGACCGTCGGCCGCCGACCCGACCTTCGGGCTGGGCGGGGTGGCCAGCAACAGCGCGATCCTGGCCGCCATGCAGGCCGGCACGATCGGCTCGGCGGCCTCGGAGTTCACCGGGTTGGGCAAGGGTTACATCACCGCCCCGTCCGGGGTGGTGCACCGCGTGGCACCCGAAGCCCTGCCGCCTCTGGCCAGTCTCCCCGGCCAGGCCGCGCCGGTCGCCGCGGCAGCACCGGCGTCAGCGGCCGCGAGTCAGGCCGCGGCGCGGACCGGTGCGCCGGTGCCGCCGTCCTGGGCGGCCGAGCCGGTCGCGGCGGAGACCGTGCCGGCTGCACTGTCCGGCCCGGGCAGCGCGGACGCCGCACCCCGTGCCTCGACGGCGGCCGTGCCCGCCGGACTGCCGGCGTCCTCGAGTGACCAGGGCAGCCGCGGCCGGTTGCGCTACGGCATCAAGCCGAAGGTGATGCCGCGCCCGCCGGTGGGCTGACAGCAGACAATCGTTACCAGCGAACGGAATTGACAACGATGGACTTTGGCGCCCTACCCCCGGAGATCAACTCCGGCCGCATGTACGCCGGCGCCGGCGCGGCACCGATGATGGCCGCCGCCGCGGCGTGGAACAGTCTCGGCGCGGAACTGACGACGACCGCGACGTCCTACCAGTCGGCGATCGCGGCACTGACCGGCGAGGAGTGGCAAGGGCCGGCCTCGGCGGCGATGGCCGCGGCGGTGACCCCTTACATCAACTGGCTCAACACCACCGCGGCCGCCGTCGAGCACGCAGCCGCCCAGGCAACCGCGTCCGCCGCGGCGTTCGAAGCCGCATTCGCGATGATGGTGCCGCCCCCGGTCATCGCGGCCAACCGGGCGCAACTGGCTGCGCTGGTCGCCTCGAACTTCCTGGGCCTCAACACCCCGGCGATCGCCGCCACCGAAGCCCAGTACGCCGAGATGTGGGCCCAAGACGCCATCGCGATGTACGGCTACGCGGCCTCCTCGGCGAGCGCGGGAACCCTGCAGCCACTGTCCTCACCCACCCCGATCAGCAACCCCCTCGGTACCGCGGGGCAGGCGGCCGCGGTCGCCCATGCAGCGGCCGGCAGCACCCAGAGCGGGTTGTCCCAGCTGGTCTCGGGACTGCCCAACGCGGTGCAGACCCTGTCCGCGCCGCTGAGTGCCGCGGCCGGCCCCGCCCAGGCCGGCGATTTTCTCTCGAATTTCATCAATTCCACGCAGAACCTGGGGATCTGGAACGCAATTCAGACCTACAGCACCTACGCGGTGACCGCCGGGTCCTGGCATCTGTTCGCCGGCATCGCCAGCGCCATCGCCATCGCCTCCCCCGGCGTGGGCGCGGCCGGCGGCTCGGTCCTGGTGGACACGGTCGAGACCCCGGGCGGTGCGGCCGCCGCCGGTGCCGCCGCCGGTCGGGCGCCGGTATTGGCCAGCGTGGCCCAAGCGGCCCCGGTCGGTGGGCTGTCGGTACCGCCGACCTGGCCGGGAGCGCTACCGGCCGAAGCCGGTGCGGCGCCGTTGATCACCTCGGAGTGGATTCCCGGTGCAGTCGACGAAGGCCAATCGGTGTCGGCGGTGCCGGCCGGGATGGGTGTCGCCGGGGCGGCCGCAGCACGTACCGGCCGCGGTTTCAGCGATCCGCGCTACGGATTCAAGCCCACCGTGATGGCGCGGCCTGTCGCCGCTGGCTGATACCGGCGATTCCCGGGATGATGGTCGGGTGAGCGTTGTGGATCGGCGCGGCCAGCCCGCAGTACCTCGGGGCGAGCTGCGCATCTATCTCGGTGCCGCGCCCGGGGTAGGCAAGACCTACGCGATGCTCGGCGAAGCCCACCGCCGGGCCGAGCGCGGCACCGACGTGGTCGCCGCAGCCGTCGAGACCCACGGCCGCAGCAAGACCGCCGAACTGCTCCGGGGCATCGAGACCGTCGGCCCCCCGGGCGGCGAACTCGATGTGGCTGCGGTGCTGGCACGGCGTCCCGAGGTGGTGTTGGTCGACGATCTCGCCCACACCAACGCCGCGGGCAGCCGTAACCCGAAGCGCTGGCAGGATATCGAGGAGTTGCTCGATGCCGGGATCACGGTGATCTGCACCGTCGATGTGCAGCAGCTGGAGAGTCTCAGCGATGTCGTCACCAAGATCACCGGAACCGTCCCGCACGACACCGTGCCCGATGCGGTCGTGCGCCGGGCCGCTCAGATCGAGCTCATCGACGTCGCCCCGGAGGCTTTGCGCCGCAGGCTTTCCCACGGCAACGTCTATCCGCCGGAGAAGGTCGACGCGGCACTGGCCAACTACTTCCGCGGCGAAACGCTGACCGCGCTGCGCGAACTGGCGCTGCTGTGGCTGGCCGGACAGGTCGACGATGCGTTGACCAAATACCGCGCCGACAAGAAGATCACCGAGACCTGGGAGGCGCGGGAGCGCATCGTCGCCGCGGTCACCGGCGGACCCGAGTCCGAGACGCTGGTGCGCCGGGCCTCGCGGATCGCCTCGAAGGCCGGTGGCGAACTGCTGGTGCTGCACGTGCTGGGCGGCGACGGGATCTCCCATGCACCGGCCCCCCGGGTGGGCAAGATTCGTCAACTGGCGATCAGCCTGGGGGCATCCCTGCACACCGTGATCGGCGACGACGTGCCGACCGCCCTGCTGGAATTCGCCCGCGACGTCAACGCCACCCAACTGGTGATCGGCAGCTCGAGGCGTTCCCGCTGGGCGCGCATCCTCGACGAGGGTGTGGGTGCGGCGGTGGTCCAGCAATCCGGTGACATCGACGTGCACATCGTCACCGATGAGGACACCAGGCGGAATTTCCGCGCGATATCGATCTCCCCGCGGGAGCGCCGGGCAGCGTCCTGGCTGGCCGCCATCGCCGTTCCGGGTGTGATGTGCGCGATCGTGGTGGGCTGGCTGGACCGCTACCTCGACACCGGCCAGAGCGCGCTGTTCGTGGTCGGGGTGCTGCTGGTGGCCCTGCTGGGCGGTATCGCCCCGGCGGTGCTCTCGGCCTTGCTGTCCGGGGTGCTGATGAACTACTTCCTGCTCACCCCGCGCCGCGACTTCACCATCGCCGAACATGACGCCGCGGTGACCGAGGTCGTGCTGCTGCTGGTGGCGGTCGCGGTGGCGGCCTTGGTCGATGGCGCCGCCAAACGGGCCCGGGAGGCCGGCCGCGCCTCCCGCGAAGCGGAACTGATGACGCTGTTCGCCGGGTCGGTATTGCGCGGAGCGGATCTGGAGACCTTGCTGGAACGGGTTCGAGAGACCTACGCGCAGCGGGCCGTGAGCCTGGTCCGCGTCCCGAGCGGAACAGCGAAACCCGAGATCGTCCGCGCCCCCAGTGTGGTGGCCTCGGTGGGCGAGCAGCCGTGCATCTCTGTGGATCTCGCGGACACCGCGATCGACGTCGGCGACGACGAGTTCTGGATGTTGATGGTCGGCCGCCAGCTGGCCTCGCGGGACCGAAGGGTGCTGTCGGTGGTGGCCCGCCAGGCCGCCGGGCTGGTCCGCCAGGAGGAACTGGCCGCCGAGGCCAGCCGCGCCGATGCGGTGATGCGGACCGACGAACTGCGCCGCTCCCTGCTCTCCGCGGTCAGCCACGATCTGCGCACCCCGCTGGCGGCGGCCAAAGCGGCGGTGTCGAGCCTGCGCGCCGACGACGTCGCCTTCTCACCGGATGACACCGCCGAACTGCTGGCCACCGTCGAGGAATCGGTCGACCAGCTCACCGACCTGGTGGGCAACCTGCTCGATTCCTCGCGACTGGCCGCCGGGGTGATCCGGCCCGCGCTGACCAAGGTGTATCTGGAAGAGGTGGTGCAGCGCGCGCTGATCGGAATCGGCAAGCGCAACGTCTTCGGCCGCGGCAGTCTGGACCAGGTGAAGGTGGAGGTGGGTCCGGCGGTGGCACTGGCCGACGCCGGCCTGCTGGAACGTGTGCTGGCCAACGTGATTGACAACGCGCTGCGCTACGCCTCGGACAGTGTGGTGCGCGTGACGGCGGGCCGGGTCGGCGACCGGGTGCTGATCAACGTCGCCGACGAGGGTCGCGGATTGCCGCGCGGCGGCGAACTACACGCCTTCGATCCGTTCCAGCGACTCGGCGACCGCGACAACACCAGCGGTGTGGGACTTGGACTTTCGGTGGCGCGGGGTTTCGTGGAGGCGATGGGCGGCACCATCTCGGCGACGGAGACACCCGGTGGCGGGTTGACCATGGTGGTGGACCTGGCCGCACCGGCAGGAGAAGACTGATGAACACCCGCGTTTTGGTAGTCGACGACGAGCCGCAGATCCTGCGCGCACTGAAGATCAACCTGTCGGTGCGCGGCTACGAGGTCGTCACCGCCGCGACCGGCGCCGGCGCGCTGCGAGCCGCCGCCGAACAACGCCCCGATGTGGTGATCCTCGACCTGGGACTGCCCGACATCTCCGGCATCGAGGTCCTGGCCGGGCTGCGCGGCTGGCTGACGGTGCCGGTGATCGTGCTGTCTGCCCGCACCGATTCCGCCGACAAGGTGGAGGCACTGGACGCCGGGGCCGACGACTACGTGACCAAACCGTTCGGGATGGACGAGTTCCTGGCCCGATTGCGGGCCGCCGCGCGCCGCAACGCCGCCACCGCCGAGATCGACCAGCCGATAGTCGAAACCGCCTCGTTCACCGTTGACCTGGCCGCCAAGAAGGTCACCAAGAACGCCCGCGAGGTACACCTGACCCCCACCGAGTGGGGCATGTTGGAGATGCTGGTGCGCAACCGCGGCAAACTGGTCGGCCGTGATGAGCTACTCACCCAGGTGTGGGGGCCGGCCTACGCGAAGGAGACCCAGTACCTGCGGGTCTACCTCGCCCAATTGCGCCGCAAACTCGAAGACGATCCGTCCAATCCCAAGCATCTGCTGACCGAAGCGGGCATGGGTTACCGCTTCGAGGTTTGAAAACCGCCAGCGCGGATATGTCTTGGGAGACCTAGCGGAAGGAGATTTGCCGTGATGTTCTCCCAGATCGCCACGAAGACGGCGGTGACAGCGGTCGGCCTCGCGACAGCAGGAATGCTGGCGGTGGCACCGGCTTCTGCGGACCCGACAGTGGTCGGGTTCGGTGAAACACAGGAGATTCAAAGCCCCGGCGGAGCCATCGAATACACCGTCAAGAACCTGCAACCCAGCGGCCACAACGACGGAATCTGGTACTCCGATGTGACCGCCGAGGCGGTGAACGGTTCGCCTACCCCGAACATCGCCGACTTCAACGCCCGCGCCGTCAACAGTTCGACGTACGCGGTCATGAAGGGCAACGAGGTAGACGGCCTGCCCAACGGGCCGATTACCCAGGGCAGTGAAACCAGCGGGCGGGTCTACTTCGACGTCAAGAACGGCACCGCGCCGGACAGCGTCGTCTACCGGGACGCCGACGGTCACGACAAGGTCGTGTGGAAGCAGGGACAGCGCTGATTTCGGCTAGCCGAAGTCGGTGAGCGACAGCGCGATTCCGTCGAGGATGTCGTGTTCGCTGACCACCAGCTCGTCGATGCCGGCGCGTTGGGCCAGGGCCTGCGCGAGTTCCTGCACCACGATCGCACCGCCTGCGATCACGTCGGCGCGGCCGGGGTGCATAGGCCCCAGCGCGGCGCGCTGCCGGCGGCTCATGCCGATCAACCGATCGCAGAGCGCCCGCAGGTCGCCGAAACCGACCCGGGACAGGTGAATGAGCGCTGCGTCGTAGTCGGTCAGGCCGTGGGCCAGCGCTGAGAGCGTCGTCATGGTGCCCGCCACACCCACCCAGGTCCGGGCGTGCTGCACCGGCACCGCCCGCAGCGCCTCACCCAGCAGTTCCCGGGTGACGCCGCGGGCGGCGGCGACCTCCTCCGGCGTCGGCGGATCCGAATGCAGGCAGCGTTCTGTCAGGCGGACGCAGCCGATATCGGCGGAATAACTGGCCGAGACGCCACCGACCGGATCGCCCAGCACCACTTCGGTCGAGCCGCCGCCGAGGTCGACGACCACGAACGGACCAGCGGCACTGTCTAATTCGCCTACCGCGCCACGAAAAGACAGTGCCGCCTCCTCGTGGCCGGTGATCACCTCCGCCACGGCTCCGGGGACCGCCGCACCCAGCACCTGCGCTGTCATGGCGAAGAACTCGTCCCGGTTGGCCGCATCACGGGTGGCCGAGGTCGCCACCATCCGCACCCGCGAAACACCATGTGCCGTCAGCAATCCGGCGTAATCAGCCAACGCCGAGCCGGTTCGCTCCAACGCGCCGGAGGCGAACCGGCCGGTCGCGTCGACGCCTTCGCCCAGCCGCACCACCCGCATCTCGCGGTGCACGTCATGCAGGCGCCCGTCGCGCGCATCGGCGATCAGCAGGCGAATCGAGTTGGTGCCACAATCGATCCCGGCGACACGGGTCACAACCACTCCTCCGGCACCAGGATTCCGGCCATCCCCGGCTCGGCGGCCAGGATGCCCAACGCCTCGTCACCGAACGGGTTGACCCCGCGGCCCTTGGCCAGCGCGTGGGCGATCAGCACATGCAGGCATTTCACCCGGTCGGGCATCCCGCCGCCGGAGAACGTGGTGCCCAGCGGCTCGATCGCATCACGCTCGGCGAGAAAGGACTCATGGGCGGCCTGGTAGCGGGCGGCGAGCTCGGCGTCGTGCTGCAACCGGTCGGTCATCTCGGCCATCAATCCCGAGGACTCCAGCCGGCTGGCCGCAGCGGTCAGCACCGGATGGGTCAGGTAGTACAGCGTCGGAAACGGTGTTCCGTCCGGCAGTTTCGGCGCCGTCTTCACCACGGCCGGCTCGCCGTTGGGGCACCGGTAAGAGATCTCCAGGACGCCACGGGGTTCCCGGCCCAGTTGCCGGGCCACCGCGTCCAGGTCGGCGGGGTCAACCACCGGGCGCAACCGGGGCGGGCGGGCCGGGAAGCACCGGCGGCGGCCATACCTCCGGCACGGCCGGGACCGGTGGAGGATGCGGCGCATCGGCGATGGTGTGCCACAGCGCGGTGTACCAGGGGTCGCCGCTGGGACCGATCTGGCCCGGCTCGACACCCGGTTCGCCCGGCTGCTCGGGCGGCGCGGGGAGCTGAACCTGATACGGAATCTCGCCGGGCATGACGAATCCGAGCCGCTCCCGCGCCTGCGCCCGGATGTGCGCCGGGTCATCCATGTTGGCCTTCTGCTGCTGCAGGTCGGCGATCTGGCGGTGCAACGTGGCTTCCAGCTCGGATTGCTGTTTCATCTCCGCGTGCTGGGCGAAGAACGTGCGGACCGGTCCGGCGAGGGTCAAGGTGAGCACGCACATCACCGCCGCCAGGATGACCGCACGCCGCGCGGTGAAGCCGACCCGCAGCTCCGAACGCTGGTCGGCCGCCGCGGCGACGGACCGCTTGATCGGCTGCGCAGGTGATTCCGGCGCGTTTCGCGAGGAGCCCGGTCCGCGGCGCACCACCGGTGAACGCCGGGGGCGCGCAGGTCCCGCCTCACCGCCCCGACCCGGCCGCGACGTGGCGGCGCGCCGCTTTTCGGGCCGTTTCGGATCGGACATGGCGGCGCCCCTGACGGGCTATTTGCTCTCCGGCGCGTAGCGGGGGAAGGCCAGCTCGCCGGCGTAGCGGGCGGCGTCGCCGAGTTCCTCCTCGATGCGCAGCAGCTGGTTGTACTTGGCCACCCGCTCACTGCGGGCCGGTGCACCGGTCTTGATCTGGCCGCTGCTGACGGCCACCGCGAGGTCGGCGATGGTGGTGTCCTCGGTCTCGCCGCTGCGATGGCTCATCATGGTGCGGTAGCCGCTGTGGTGGGCCAGGGTCACCGCGTCCAGGGTCTCGGTCAGCGTGCCGATCTGGTTGACCTTCACCAGCAACGCATTGGCCGCGCCCCGCTCGATGCCGTCCTCGAGGCGCTCGGGGTTGGTGACGAACAGGTCGTCGCCGACGAGTTGCACCCGGTCCCCGATCTCGGCGGTCAGCGCCACCCAGCCGTCCCAATCGTCTTCGGACAGCGGGTCTTCGATCGAGACCAGCGGATAGGAGTCGAGCAGCTTGGCGTAGAAATCGCTCAACTGCGCGGCGGTACGGGTCTGCTTCTCGAACGCATACCCGCTGCCGTCGGTGTAGAACTCGGTGGCCGCGACGTCGAGTGCCAGGGCCACATCGGTGCCCAGCTTCAGGCCGGTCGACTCGATCGCCGAGCTGATCAGATCCAGCGCCGCGGTGGTGCCGGCGACGTCGGGGGCGAATCCGCCCTCGTCACCCAACCCGGTCGACAGGCCCTGCTTCTTGAGCACCGCCTTCAAGGCGTGGTAGACCTCCGCGCCCCAGCGCAGCGCCTCGGCGAAGCTGGGGGCGCCGATCGGGGCCACCATGAACTCCTGGACGTCGACGCCGGTGTCGGCGTGCGCCCCGCCGTTGAGGATGTTCATCATCGGCACCGGCAGGATGTGGGCGTTGGGACCACCGAGGTAGCGGTACAGCGGCAGGGCGGCGGAATCCGCGGCGGCCTTGGCCACCGCAAGCGACACCCCGAGCATGGCGTTGGCGCCCAGCCGGGACTTGTCCGGGGTGCCGTCGAGGTCCACCAGGGCCTGGTCCACCAGCCGCTGGTCGTCCGCGCTGATCCCGATAACGGCGGGCGCGATCTGGTCGAGCACCGCGGTGACCGCCTTCTGCACGCCTTTGCCGCCGTAGCGGCTGCCACCGTCGCGCAACTCGACGGCCTCGTGCTCACCGGTGGACGCCCCGGAGGGCACCGCGGCGCGGGCGAACGTCCCGTCCTCCAGCGCGACCTCGACCTCGACCGTGGGATTGCCGCGGGAATCGAGGATCTCGCGGGCGCCGACCTGCTGGATGATGGGCACTGACTTCTCCTTGAGCTGGGTGGGGCTTGCGGTGGTTAGCCTATTGGGAGCCTAACGGTGGCCCCGGCCACACACCTCATACACGCCTCACAAGGGGCGTCCGGCCGCATACGCGGCGGCCCAGTCCCGAACGGCGCGGGCGTAGATCTCCGATTCGTTGTAGGCCATCAGCGCCGTCATCCAGCCCTTGGCGGTGGCGAGATCCTTTCCGCGCCAGCACAGGTAGCCGGCCGCCGAGAGTGCGGCGTCGTCGATGTTGTCCGGGCTGACGATGCCGTCGTTGTTGGCGTCGACGCCGTAGAGGCGCCAGGTCTCCGGGATGAACTGCATCGGGCCCATCGCGCGGACCACCCCGTCGTCGTCGGCCAGGTCCGGCTGCAGATTCTCCACGATGTGCAGGGTGCCGCCGGAGCCGTCGAGCCGCACCCCCCGGATCTTGGGCCGGACATCGCCATTGCGTGCCACCGTCGCGTGGTTGTAGCGGCCGTGATGACTCTCGATCTGGCCGATGGCGGCCAGCGTGGTCCAGCCGAGATGGCAGTTGGGGTTCTCCACCTCCGCCACCCGTGCGGCGTACGCGTAAGCCTCCAGCGCGGTGACCGGGATGTCGAGCAGCACGGCCCGCTCGGCGGCCCAGTGGTAGAGCTGGTCGGCCGGACGGCCCGCCACCAGGTCGGTGTTCACCGGCGGGACCGGGTCCCCGGGCGGCGGCGGCACGCCCTGGGGAATGGGGTTACCGAGCCGCCAGCTGCAACTGGACGCCAGCAGCACTGCCGTCGCCGCCACGACGGCGGTCGTCCGCAGCCAACGATGCGCCGACACCGCTCTCCCCAACCTCGAAACACCGATTTGTGTCCATCGTTCCATGACGGCTGCGTCACCGACGGCTTCCACCGGCCCGGGTCGCCCGGCCCGGCAGCGAAAAAGTCCGGCTTGCCAGCGCGAATTCGGCCGAGTCTAGGCGGCTAGCCGGTCAGCTCGTCGCGCTCGGAATCCGCGAGCAGTGCGTCCCGGGCACGGGCGACCCGGGAGCGGATGGTGCCCACCGGGCAGCCGCACACCGCGGCGGCGTCGTGGTAGGACAGCCCGAAAAGCTGGGTCAACAGCAGCGCCTCGCGCTGCTCGGCGCAGAGACCGGCGATCAAGGTGGTCACCTCGACAACGTCCTCGAAGCCGCGGCTGGGCCGGTGACGGTCGAGCAGCAGCTCGGGGTCGGCACCGGGCGCGGTGCGCGGACGCGACCGCAGGTAGCGGATGTGATCGGCGACGACCCGGCGCGCGATGGCCAGCAACCAGGTCCGGGCGCTGGAACGTCCGGAGAACCGCGGGATCGCGCCGATCGCCCGCAGGAAGGTCTCCTGCGTCAGGTCATCGGCACTGACACCGTCGAAAAGATAGGCGACGAACCGCCAGACGTCTCGCTGGGTGGCCTTGATGAACGCCTCCAACGCCCGGGCGTCCCCGGCTGCGGCGGCGAGGGCGAGTGCGGTGACAGCGTCGTCCGCATCGGTGTGGACCCGGTCAGCTCCCGCCATGAACACCCACCTTAAACCCGCCACTCCGACGCCCCTACGACGCATGGTCGTAGGAGTGCTCGAACGGTTCACCGACCGCAGATGACGGCGCGTCCTGCCGCGGCCGCGGCGGCCGGTCTCCGCCGCGGGCAGGGCATTGCCGGCGCCGGGCGCGGCCTCCCCCGAGCCGCCGCCGCCGATCCGTTGACGCGCAACCAGCAAAGCGAATAACAGACCGATCAGGACCGGTAGATGGCTGGCGATCCGCGCGGCCGTCACTTGGCCGTGGTAGGCATCGATGGCTACGTATCCGGCCAGGGCTAGGGCAAACACCCCGGCAATGGCGGCGACGCCCGCTGCCACGGCGGGCCAGACACCGGCCGCGATCATCGCGCCGCCCAACGCCAACAGCCACGCGGTGGACTCATGCAGCAAATGCGCCCCGGTGGCGGCTCCGTGGCCGTGCGCCGACACCATGCCGAAGTCGACGCCGACGATCTGCGCCAGCGCCATGGCCACCTGGAGCACTCCGACCGCGATCAGCGCAAGGCGCCGGTACCCCCAGCGCGGCCAGCGACTGCCGAAGCCGATCCCGCCGGTGACCGACGTCACCCCGGCGGCCGCCAGAATCTGTGCGGCCAGGTCAGGGCCCTCGCGAGAGCCGGCGTCGCTGTCGATCGCGGTCAGCTGGCGGGCCTGCGCGGCAGCGCCGACCAACCAGCGCCGACAGCTGCGGCATGATGCCAGATGCGCGTCGACCTGCTGCGCCGGCAATTGTTGCTGCTCACCGTCGAGCAGCGCCGACAGGGTTTCGCGCACCACCTCGCACCGCATGCCGCCATCGTCGCTCATTGCGGGCCCGGACACAAAGATTCGCCGGCCGGGAACCAAACCGGGCGGCGATGCGACCACTGGTTGACCGCACAAGATCACGATCGTCAGGGAGAGGGTATTTCATGAGCGCACCGGTCTGGCTGGCGTCGCCGCCGGAGGTGCACTCGGCGCTGCTGAGCGCCGGCCCCGGACCCGGTCCCCTACTGGAAGCCGCGTCGGCCTACTCGGCGATGAGCGCCGAGTACGCCGAGGTCGCCGCCGAGCTCGACGCGGTGCTGGCCGGGGTGGAAGCCGGCGCTTGGCAGGGGCCGAGCGCCCAGCGGTATGCGGCCGCGCACGCGCCCTATCTGAGCTGGCTGGCCGAGAGCGCCGCCAAGAGCACCGCCGCGGCGACCATGCACCAGACCGCCGCCGCCGCCTACACCTCCGCGCTGGCGGGTATGCCCACCCTGGCCGAGCTCGCCGCCAACCACGCGGTGCACGCGGCGTTGGTGGCCACGAACTTTTTCGGCGTCAACACCGTCCCGATCGCGCTGAACGAAGCCGACTACGTCCGGATGTGGATTCAGGCCGCCGAGATGATGACCGTCTATCAGGCGGTCGCCGGGTCGGCGCTGGCGTCGGTTCCGGTGGCCACTCCAGCGCCGGCCATTGCGGCGCCCGCGGGTGAGGCCGCCGCCGCCCCCGGTTGGGAACAGCAGCTCAAGGACCTGCTCACGGAGTTCAACATGGGCTTCGCCGACCCGATCGCCAGGTGGCTGTGGTCGCTGTTGGGCGTGGACGGATACCCGATCGAGGCGTTCCCGTTTGCCAGCGCGGTCACCCAGATGCTGCTGCAGGTCCCGGGGATGTCCCCGATCCTGGCCGGGGCCCTGGGCTGGAGCACCTTCCACACGCTGATGCTGTTGTGGCCGATGGGCCAGATCGCGGTGCAGATGGCGATCCCGATCGTGATGGCCGCCGCGCCCGGCTTCGCCGCTGCCGCCGGGCTCGGTGCGCTCGGCGCGATCGGCGCGGCGGGCGGTGTCGACCGGGTGCTCGAGCCGACCCCGCCGATGCCGGTAGGGGGCGCAATCGGTGTTCCGGTCGCCGCGGGCGTGTCGGTGCCGGGCGGAGCCGAGGTGTGCGCGTGCGCGGACCCGATCTCCTCGGCCGGCCCGACCGCTTCGGGCACGGTCAGCGCCGGCCTCCCGGCCGGTGGCGGCGCGGCCGGCGGCGGGCCGGGCGTCGGGTTCGGGCCGACCTCGTGCCTGTATCTGGTGGGCAGCGTCTCGTCATCGGCCCGGCAGTCCAGCGGCGCCCGCCGCTCTCGCGGCGCAGAGGAAGAGGCCTCGGAAAGTCAAGGGTCCCCGAGTGAGGCAACGGCCCAACAGCAGGCCCAGAAACGGCGTCGACGGCAGCGTGCCCAGCAGCACGGGTTCGGCGACGAGTACATGGACATGAACATCGCGGTGACGCCGGACTTCACCGAGCCGCCGAGCGCATCGGATTCCGGCGCCGGCACGCTGGGCTTCGCCGGCACGGTCGCCGAGGCGGGCCGGCGTGCGGCGGGGCTGACCGCCCTTGCCGACGATCGGTTCGGCAGCGGACCGCAGATGCCGATGATCCCCAGCGGCTGGAACGAGTCCCCCGACGCGCAGGGGTGATCAGCAGGTCGGCTAGGTGGCCGGCCCGTGCCAGACGATCTTCGCCAGTTCCTCGCGATCGGCGATGTCGAGTTTGATGCAGGCCCGGTAGATGTGACCCTCCACCGTGCGCACCGACACGGTCAGCCGCTCGGCGATCTGCCGATTCGACAGACCGCGGGCGATCAGCGCCGCGATCTCGCGCTCGCGGGAGGTCACCGGCAGGGGCCGCGCCGCGGCTCTGATCGCCGGCGTCATCGCCCCGTCGCATTGGGTGGCAAGCCACAGCGCGCGCGCCGCCGACTCCGCGCTGTGCCGCCGCTTACCGGTACGCTCATACAGCGGCACCGCCTGCGCCGCGGCGTCCGCGGCGGACAACATCAAACCCGCGCCTTCGAATTCGACACTGACCGCGTCCAGGCCGGACGCATTCGAGGCGGCGACGGCGTCGGCGTGTCGGGCGTACATGGCCGCGACCGGCCCCTCGACGCGTTTCGCCAATGTCCCCAATCGGCCCGCGACGGTGCGGTCACCGAACCGGGCCGCATGGTGCAGCGCTTCGGCCTCCACCGCGTACTGGCCCGATGTGTGGGCGAGATCCGCGGCGGCGCGGGCCAAGTCGACCGCCGAGCGTTCACCGCCCTTGGCCGCGGCAAGCCACGCCTTGGCGATCATCACCTGCGGCTCCCACAGCGCCTCGTGCGGCCCGGTGTGCTCCTGGGTGTCCTCGAGGACGCGCTCCGCCTCGTCGACGTTGGTCAGTGCGGCGTACGCGCGCACCAGCAGCACCCGTGCGGGCAGCTGCCAGGGCAGGGAGGCTTCGGCGTTCAGCGCCGCGATCGCCTGCTCCATCGACGAGATCGCCTCGCGGAATCGGCCGCGATACGTCGCGACCAGGCCGGCCATGATCTTGGCGATGGCCCATCCGACGAACTGCTCGGCAGAGGAGAACTGGGTGTAGTCGGCCACCCGCTGATCGGCCAGGCCGAGGTCCCCGATGTAGGTCGAGGCCAGCACGTCGCCGTAGCGCACCATCACCCGCAGCATGCCGTCGGTGGCCTTCTGCTCGGCGCGACACCTGGCGGCGATCGGTTCGAAGTCGGCTCCGCGGCCGGCAAGCGGCATGGCGAGTCCCGCACCGAAGGCAGCGAAATCGATGGCCTGTTTGGGGGCCTGAGGGTCCGCCAGCACCTGCTCGGCTGCGGCCAGTCCCTCCTCGATCTGGTTCTGGTGGACCGCCATTGCCGACCCGGTGGCGTCCACGATCAGCTTCAGGGCCGGGTGTTGCACGCGGGTGTTCAACAGTGCCAGCAGCTCGGTGGCCTGCGCGATATCACCCATCGACCAGAACAGGATCGACAACCGCGGGATGCCCCACTGCACGAGTTGCAGCTCATCGAGGTGGGCGGGATCGAAACGGGTGAGGATCTCGTCGGCTTGTACCGGATGCCCCTGCCACAACAGCGCCCGCGACAGCAGCTCGGCGGCGCGCAGACCGCCGCCCCGCTCAAAGGCCGCACGTGCCAACCGTTCCCCAAGCGGGAGGTTCGACAGGAAGATCGCATCCTTGGCCGCGCTGACGAGCAGGTCCATGTCGACGATCTGGTCGCTGTCGATACACAAGTGCGCCAGCCGGATGCGGTCCGCGGCCGAATCCAGTTCACGGCCGCGAAGCACCTGCACGATCCGGCCCCGCAGGCTGCGCGACGACGCGGTGCCGACCCGGCGTCGGACGACGTCACCGAAGACCGGATGGCTGAACCGCGCGGTGGGGCGCCGACCGTCTTGGGCGACCCGGATCAGGCCCTGCACCTCCGCGGCGTCCACCGCCTCCTCGCCGGCCAACTCGCACAGCGCGTCGATGTCGAGTGGTTCGCACAGCGCCAACAGCTTCAAGGCGCCGACGACGTCATCGCCGGCGCGGTCGAGACGCTCATCGAGCAACGCCGCCAGACCGGACGGCACCGTCGTGGGCCCACGCAGCTGCCACACACCGTTGACTTCGGTCAGGGTCCCCGCATCGACGGCCCCCTCCACCAGGTGGCGCAGGAACAGCGGATTGCCGCCCGTCGATTCCCACATGACGTCGGCGCTGAGCCCCTCGAGCGTCCCACCGAGGACCGATTCGACCAGCGCGACACATTGTTCCTTGGTGAACACCTCGAGCTCGAGCCGTTGCAGGTGCCCGTCCTTCCACAGCGCGGTGACCGCATCGAGAACCGGTTCGCCGCTGCGCACGGTGGACACCACCCGCGCCGCCCGCTCGACCACGAGCTGGTGCAGCAGGGTGGCCGACAGTTGGTCCAACAGGTGTGCGTCGTCGACGCCGATGACGGTGTCGCCGTTGGCGAGAAGGGATTTGCGCGCCGACATCAACAGGGCGATCGGGTCGCGGGATGCCGACGGCTCCACCCATTGCGCGAACACCCCCAGCGGGATACTGCGCGAGGACTCCGTGCACGCCGCCCAGTGCACCTGCGAACGCAGCGATGCGGTGACGGCACGGGCCAACGTGGTCTTGCCGACACCCGCGGAGCCCACCAGCACCACGCCGCGACTGTCCTCGTCGCTCAGCGAGGAGCGGATCGCCTCGTATTCCGCGGGGCGATCGAGCAGCCGCCAGCCGCCTGCCATAAATTGACAGTCTAAGGCGGCTTTTCACCCGTCACCAGCAATAACCCATTTCGTCGCACCGCATTCTTCTGGCGTGGCGCAGGCATCGCGACCGTGACGGACGCGTCAATCCGGCAGCTGCGCGATATCGGTCGGTTCGATTCGGGGTGCGGCGTTCACGGTGTGGCGGTATTGGCTCGACGCCTCATACACCTGCAGCTTGAGCCGGTTGATGGAGCCGAGGGGCCGGTGATCCGCCAGCGCGCGCCAGGAGTTGAACGACAGCACATCGTCGCCGAAGGCGTGTCGCTCCGGGCTGCACGGATTCTGGCGGGCAAAGGTTATCTTGGCCACCGGCCGGTGCGGCGACGCGGCTTCGGGCCACGCCACCGTGGCGTCTTCGATCGGCATCGTCACGACGTCGGTGCACAGTTGAACGCGCAACTCGTATTCGGCGTCGTTATCGCGGAAGAAGTCGATCATCAGGTCACGATGGGCGTCCTGGCCGGCATCGCGGGGCACCGGCTGACCCTGCAGGTTTTTCACGGAGTCCGACAGCGGCGCGTAGAGCATCTTCGCGACGTAGTCGCCGTAGCGCAGCGGCGCCGACGAATAGAACGTCTCGCCCAGGATGTGGGTGTTGGGTGCGATGAAAACCGCGAGGTTCGGGGGCAACCGCACACCGACCTTGGTGGCCGCGGCCAACACCTCACTGCCGGCCCACAGCACACGGTCCGGCAGCATCGCCAGCACGCGGGCGGTCGGCATTCCCTGCGCCAGGTAGGCATGGGCGTCGGCGAACAAGAACTCGCGGTGGGTCACCATGATGAAGTCCTGCGTAGTGGCATCGTCATCGGCCAGGGCGCGCGGTCCGTGCACGCCGAGAACCTTGATGGCAAGTCCGCGGACCCCGCGGAGCTGATCGCTGCGCAGCACACCCGAGGTGGTGGAGATCCGCGCGATCACCGGGTAGGTCGCGGGGGCGGCGAACAGACCCTGCGCCAGTTCCTCGGGGAGATCGGGGTAGACGGTGAGTTCGCCGCGCAGGATCGCATGGCTCTTGGCGTGCGCGTCGCGCAGCCCGTGCTTGAACTTGCGGTACGCCCGTTCGTTGTTGTGCCGCAGTGAGGCGGTGATCTTGTCGATCACCTCGTTCTCGTCGGATCGTGGCTGCTCCAAGTCTTCGCGGTAGCGGACATAGCGGCGCGGGGTATCGCTGCGTGCTGCGCCGACGGGCTGCCAGGGCGCGAAGGGATTGGCGACGCCCTTCAGTGCCGGTGCCAGTGCCGGGAAATGGCGCAGCAGCACGGTGCGCATGTCGTTGTCGGCGACCCAGTCCATCCCCGCCTCGGTGTAGACCTCGGGACGGAAATCGCGGGTGAAGAAGCGGTCACTGGCGAGTCGGCGCGATGCCATCAAGACAAAGATCCGAAACGCGGTGTCACTGAAGCCGAATCCCCTCGGCTTGGGTTCGGCGTAGAGCCCGACCATCAGGTCGACCCGCTCCACGTCGCCGTAGATCTGATGTAGTTCCTCGGCCCACACCGGGTTGTCGGTCAACTCCTCGAACGACGTCACCGGTGCGAGGCGCAGCAGCCTCCGGAACTGGTTGTAGCGCGGCACACCGCGCTCACGCACCCTCAGGATGTCGGTGGCGGCCAGATCGATCAGCGATCCGTCCGGGCGCTCGAAGTGCTGCAGGTGCCGCGGAAAGTTGTGCAGCGTGAGGGCACCGGGGTGGGCGCGACCGAACGAGTAGAACAGGTCGGCCATCGATATCTCGCTCAGCCGCTCGCGCACGTGCAGCAGGGTCAGGTCGGGAAACTCGTGTTCGGCCACGACACGGTCATCGGCCACCGACCGGAGCTGGAAACTGTCGGGGATCAGTGGATGCATCCGGTAGACCGCCACGAACTCCTCGGTGAGCGAGTAGGGAACGCCGTGGTGGTTGGTGGGTGACCCGGGTATGCCCTGGAGCACTTCACTGTCGGTGATGCGCCCGAAGCGACGCCGGAACCGCTCGCCCAGAATCCCGAACCAGTTCGCGCGCATCGCAAACACGGTCGTCGGGTGGGCGATGATGGCCGGGGTCCAGTCGATGGTGTGGATCTTGGCGATCAGTGCGGCGTTGACCAGCCGGGCCTTGTCGTAGAGTTCCTGATCGCCCAGCTGCGGGTATCGGGCGGCCAGCCGTTCACATATCGCGTTGTGCTCACGCATGAACAGTGAGTGCAAGAGGGCAAGGCCGACCCAGAAGTTCCCGGCCGCGCCGGTCAGGTCCAGATAGCGCTCCAGCTCGGCCGGCGGCAGCCCCACCTGATCCAGCTTGAGCTGACCCCGGTGGCCGGCGCGCAGCGCAGCACAGAATTCCGGTGTGGAACCGTAGATCTGCGAGGCGTCCCACCAGTGGGTGTCACCGGTCACGAACGTGGGCGGACCGTCGGCGTCGGGGCTGGGGTCCGGCGCCGCCCGTTTGATCGTCATCGGTCGCTGCGGCCAGGGGTCATGGTCGTGCAGCGGGATCTGCCAGGGCTGCTCGTCGACGGTGCCGTGACTGAACCAGTCGTGCACCTCGAACTGGATCCAGGCGGCGGCCAGCAGGTTGAGCGTTGTCGCCGGCGCAAATTCGTCGCGGCCGAGCAGCTGCCGGCTGATCAACCGCGGATTGGGCTCCAGCAGCTGCGCGGGATCCTCGGGGTAGGTGTGCGAAGGCGGAACATTGCGGCCGAACCTGCTTCCCAGCGAACCCATCAGCGGGTCGTCGACATCGTTATAGGTGCCGTTGAGCGTGCGGGCGCCCAGCCGGTCGCCGCAGTCCGGTGCGCCGTCGGGGGGACGGTCGGCGAGGCCGCGGCCGACGTCGTAAAGGTTGTATGCCCGTAGCTGATTGCGCAGCCCGACCAACACCGCGATCGCCAGCGGCTTGGGCAGCCGGGACCATCCGATCGTGCGATCGGCCTTCTCGGCGACTCTTGACATGAACCGCGACACTGTTGCCCGCACTTGGATCCCGCCTCTCTGTGGTCTTTTGGTGCCGAATTTGCGGCTTCATCAATCGTCGAGGGTCACGTCGGGAAGAACACGAGTAATCGGATACTCCATCTTCGGCGATGCCGGGTCGCCGGTACAGCCTTTACCTGTGGATTCGCGGGGATTCGCCGTACAAGACAGGTAGCTCGCCACTCGCGCGGCACGTGTTGGCCGGCCCTAATTTTTCTCACATCAGCAATCGGACGATGTGAGGAGAAATCGAAATGTCCGTGTCATCTCAGGCGCACACCGCATCGGTCGATGCGGCCCATCCCGCGCCACCGTCGACGCCCGTCCTCATCACGGAGGGTGAAGTTCTGTTAGCAACGGCCGCGGCGGTTTCGTTGCCGCGCCCGAATGTGAGCCAGCGGCTGATGGCCGCGGTGCGCCGGACGCTGGCGGCACTGCCCAGTCTTCCGCCGCCGGCGCCCTATTACCCGAGCCTGCGTGACTACCTGGAGCCCGCACGCATGGCACGCGAGATGGACCGGCTATGAGCGTCATCGTGGCCGCCTGCGTGGCCGTACTGATCATGCTCATCTCGGGCGGCGCGCACGAACTGCAGCTGCGGCTCGAGCGTTGGGACTACGAACGCCATTTTGAGGACTAAGCGCTCGCCATCACCGGGAAATCGAGTAGGCGGATATTGCTGTGGACCACGAACATCGGGGTGACAATCACAGAATGTCGCCACCGTTGCGCGTCCTCATCCGCTGCCGGGGGCCGCGGCGGGCTCGGGAAGCACGGCCGTGACCGCCGGTGCAGAGTCCCGGGGCCCCCGCAGCCGGCCGATGGTCAGCCAGCTGTTGCTCGCCCCGCCGGAGGAGGTACCGCCGGAGGTCGATAAGGCGGTGCTCTCCGTCGAGGAGGGCCGCCGAGTGGTTCTCGTCGAGTTGCGGCTGGGGCCGGGTGCGGACCCGCAGACGGTCCGAGACCAGTTCAACGAGTTGTTCGCCCACGTCTTTCGGGCGCGCAACCGACCGCCCCGGCCGATTCCCGTCGGCCGGCACTACATGCGGTGCACGTTGGCCCCCGCCGAGGTGCAGCGACTGGTCCAGGGCGGCGCCCGGCCCAGCAGAGCCGCCGCCGAGCGCGCACTGGGCCTGATCTACCACGTGTGGCCCGATTTCGTGGTCAACGCTCATCTGGATCGTTCGGTGACGACCATCCAGGCCGATGCCGCCTCACGCACGTTCCGCTGTGACGGCACCGGTGTGGTGTGGGCGGTGATCGATTCCGGTATCGACGCCGGGCATCCGCACTTCACCAGCACCGCAACGCTGTCGGCGAGCTCGGTGGCGTCGCTGCACCGTGATTTCACCATCACCGACCCCGCCCAGCCCACCACCGGGTCGTCCCCGCTGACCGATCCCTTCGGGCACGGCACCCATGTCGCGGGCATCATCGCCGGCCGGGCACCCGCGGATCAGGCCATGCTCCGCATCGCCGCCAACGAGCCGACGGCCCAAGGCCTGCCGCGCTGGGTTGCGCGAGACCTGCCCCCCGGCGCCGCCCTGTCCGGAGTTGCTCCGGGAACGAACCTGGTCAGCCTGCGCGTGCTCGACAAGGACGGGCAGACCCTCTCCAGTGCGGTGATCGACGCGCTCGACTATGTGCGCACCGTCAACGCCGGCGGCCGCGATCTGGTGATCCACGGGGTGAACCTGTCCCTGGGCTGCGGCTGGCTCATCAGGGATTACGCCGCCGGGCAAAGCCCGCTGTGCCGGGAGCTGGACCTGCTCGTCGGGACCGGCGTGGTCGCCGTCGTCAGCGCCGGTAACTTGGGCGCCGGAGTCGTCGGCGCCGGCGTCGGCGCCGCGGCCACCGGCGCCACCGGCGACGTGTACGGGCAGCTGTCGACCATCACCGACCCCGGCAATGCCGCATCGGCTATCACGGTCGGGTCGGTACACCGCTACCGGCCGCACACCTTCGGGGTGACCTTCGACTCGTCGAAGGGGCCCACCCTCGACGGGCGGCTCAAACCCGAGCTGGTGGCGCCCGGCGAACGGATCACCTCCGCGGCGACCGGAAAACAGGCGGCCGGCGTGCCCGCGTTGGCCTCCGGTCCCTCGGATCCGTCGGAGCTGGCCCGCTACATCGAAGACAGCGGCACCTCGATGGCGGCCGCCCATGTGTCCGGTGCGATCGCCGCTTTCCTATCGGCGCGCACCGAGTTCATCGGTCAGCCGCAACGTGTCAAGCAGATCTTCATCGACACCGCGACCGATCTCGGCCGCCACCAGTTCTTTCAGGGCGCCGGCCTGATCAACCTGCTGCGGGCCCTGACCAGCACCTAGCCCCCGGGAGGAACGCGATGACCACCATCAACGGATTGCCGTACTACGAGCTGGATTTCAACGCCGACGGCACACTGAACGGTGACAGCGGGCTGCCCGCCGCGGTCGAGGCCGGCGGCATCACCGACCTGTTCGTCTTCTCGCACGGCTGGAACAACGGTGTCGACTCGGCCCGTGACCTCTACCAGGCGATGTTCACACTGCTGGCAGACCAGCTCGGAACTCACAGAGCCACCAGTGCGGCCGTCGGCGTGCTGTGGCCATCACTGCTGTTTCCCGACGACGATCCGGCCACCGCGCCGCCGGTGCCTTCCACCGGAGCCCAACTGGCCGCTGCACTCGCCCCGGCCTTCCCCGACCAGCAGGATCACCTCGACACGTTGGGCCTGCTGCTCGACGACCAACCCCAGAACCCCGACAAGCTCGTCGAATTCCATTCCCTGGCCAGTGATCTCGTCACCACCAGACCGCAGGGCAGCGAGGACACCGGTGAATCGGCGCTACTGCGGTCCGACTCGGCGGCCGACACCGCCGCCGTGCTGGGCCACGCCGCCGCGATGGCGCCCGCCGGGACCGGCAATGCCCAGGGGCTGGGCAATCCTTTCGCCGGGCTGTGGTCGGGCGCGCGGGAAGTGTTACGCACGCTGAGCTACTACGAGATGAAGAACCGCGCCGGGGTGGTCGGCCAAGCCGGGCTGGGCCCCCTGCTGGGGCGGCTCGGCGACACCGCCGGCTCCCCGCGCATCCACCTGATCGGCCACAGCTTCGGCGCCCGGCTGGTCTCCTACGCGCTGGCCGGCCTGCCCGACTCCGTGATGCAGGCAGCCAGCCCCGTCAAATCCCTGACCCTGATCCAGGGGGCGTTCTCGCACTTCACCTTCGCCCGGTCGCTTCCTTTCGACAGCAGCCAGCCCGGCGGGCTCGCCGGTTGTGAGGAACGCGTCGACGGTCCCCTGCTGGCGACGTTCAGCCGGGCCGACCGGGCGGTCGGTTGGTGGTATCCCGCCGCCAGCATGCTGGCACGCCAGGACGCCCAGGCCGCCGAGGACCTGATATACCGGTGGGGCGCCATGGGCCACGACGGATACCAGAATGATCCCGCTGCCGAAGCCGTTCAGCTGGCCGAGCCCGGTATCCCGTATGCCTTTGGCTCCCAGAGGTTCTACGCACTGGATGCCAATGCCGTCGTCGCCGCCAACCAATCGGCCTTCAGCGGTGCCCACAGCGACATCAGGCACCCCCAGATCACGTGGGCCATCGCCGCGGCCGCCGGTATCGCCTCCTGATCGGCTGAATCGGGTAGTGCACTACTCGTGCTGTATCACCGTTCGGCTCACGAAGATTGGGGTCGTACGCGGGTTTCGGACCCGACCCGATCACACGGAGGTCAGTGACATGGCAAAGACTTCAACACGGCGTGGCGAACGCAAGCGGATCTGCAATCTGGTTCCCACGCCGGAAGAGAGCATGAAGACCGACTGGAAGTTCACCGACGCGCTGGCCGCGGGGGTGCTCGGCGCTCCGGCCGCGCTGCCGGCCAGCGTCGATCTGCGCGACTCCTGGTGGGGCATCGGCGATCAGGGCAACACCGGTTCGTGTGTCGGCTGGGCGTCCACCGACGGCGTGGCGCGCTACATGTTCGTGACGGCCGGCCGGCTCGCGAAGACCGAGAGGCTGTCTCCGCGTTTCGCCTGGATGGCGTCCAAGGAGACCGACCAGTTCACGTCGCGGCCGGAGACGATGATCGAAGGCGCGGGCACCATGCTCAAGGCTGCGGTCGACGTGCTGCGCAACTACGGCGCGGTACCCGAGAACATGCTGCCGTTCAAGATCAACACGGCGATGTACTCCGGCAACGAGAACACCTTCTACGCCACGGCCGCCACGCACAAGATCGCGTCGTACTTCAACCTGCAGCTCAACCTGGACAATTGGCGCGCCTGGGTGAGCCAGCACGGCCCGATCCTGGTGGGTCTCAATGTCGATGCGACGTGGGACAACGCCGCGACAACGGGCGGCAAACTGGATGAATTCCAGCCCGCAACGGTCAGGGGCGGCCACGCTGTGACGGTGGTCGGTTACACCGATGACGGGCGCTTCATCATCCGCAACAGTTGGGGCACCGGGTGGGGTGACGACGGCTTCGGCTACGCGAGCCCGGAGTACATCAACGGAGCCTTCTTCAACGAAAGCTACGGAGTGACACTGTGATCACGAGGCGCAACACGGTATGGCAATCGTCCTGACCGAACGCGACGGCGGCCGCCGGATTCAGCTACGGGTCGGCGACACGATCGAGATTCGGCTGCCGGAGAACGCCCCAGCGGGCTACCGCTGGGGCGTTGACAGTCTTGAGGAAGGACTGTTCGAACTCACCGAGGAACGCGGCGACTACCCCACCGCCACGGTGGGTTCGGTTGGCGAGGCGTACTTTCGAGTCACGGTGCGAGCACCGGGGCAAGGCACCCTGCGGTTCACCTACGGCCGGAGTTGGGAGGGCGCCGCCGGGGTGCTGAGACGATTCGCCGTCGAGGTCCAGGCGATCGCCGGCTAGGGGCCGATGCGGAGCTGGAAGAACCCGGGCTCAGTTGCGCGAACCCGGGTCCAGTCCAGCGGGGAGTGTCATCCCAGCGGCGCCTCGATGCGGTAGCGCTTGAGCAGACCGTTGCCGAAGTCCACCTCGATCTCGCGCGTGGCCACCACGACCGCCTGGTCGTGCTGCATGGCGTAGCCGACCTCGGTGGTCCCGGGCACCAGCGAGTACCCGATCGGCATCTGCCCCTTGGTCGCCCAGCGCGCCAGATACTGCGCCCACGACGCCCCGAGGCGCTGCTCCACCGGATCCTGGTCGGCCCCCACGGCGGCGGGCTGTTCGGCGCCGTCCGGGGTCGGGGTCGGTCCGCCACCGCCTACCGCACGCGTGAGCCGGTCCACCGCCCGGACCGAGCTGGCGACCCGGGTGACCTTGCCGTCGTTGTCGACCGACACCCGGACCTCGCCGGCACCGGGGGTGATCACTGGCAGACCGTTGATGATCTGTTTGAACTGAACGGTCGTGCCGGTCACCACCGGGTCCAGCAGCTCGCCGTCGCCCTGGGCGCTGCCGCCGGCCTCGGCGGCGTACTGGACCTTGTCGAAGACCAACTCCGCGTCCCTGGTCAACCCGTACAAGCCGAGAGCCTCTTGGGCGATCGCCGCCGCTTGGCTCACCGGAATCTGGTCGCGGTTGGCGTAGTTGTGGTTCGCCAGTTGGGCTTCGATGGACCCGTCGGGGCCATATGCCAGCTGTGAGTCGCCGTCGCCGATGCGGAGGGCGCCGGTGGCCGACACCGGCACCTCGCGAGGAATGCTGACCCGCAATCCGAAGCGATCGACCGTCGAGCGAAGAAGTTTCGGGTCGACCTCGACCGGCCGCAGTTGCGCGCCCCGAAGATCGGCTGGGACCGCGAACTGTCGCTCCCGCGTACCCAGGTTCGTCGGCGCCAGGCTGGATGCGTAGTACCAGCGCCACTGCCACCAGTTCTTGCTGACGTGACCGAAGTTAAAGAGGCGTTCGTTGTTGAGACGATCGGTGGCTTCGGCCTGGGTTGCCCCGCAGGCGACCACAGACGGCACCTGGCCGTGAGAGATTCGCCAGCTGGCATCCATCCACGCCGTGCTGAAGGACTTGCCTTTGTTCCACTCCTCGAAGAAGTACTTGCCGTAGTTGCCGTCGTCCAGGCTGACGGTCTCGAAGCCGAACAACATCCGGAAGCCCAGATTCGCCGACTTCCAGGTGATGATCGGGTTCAGCGGGGCGTACACCGGGCAGGCGAAACAGGTGGACCAAAACAGGTAGTTGGCGCGTTCGTTGCCCAGGCGCATAGTGCCGGCCCACGCATTGGTGCCCTGGTTGTTCCAGTTGCCGCCCAGCGGGAACCACACACTTCCGTCCGCGCGCCGGCCGCCGTGTCCGGAATGGTAGGCGACGTTGACCGCGTCCATTCCGTAGGTGTCCTGCCAGTCGTCGAAGTCCTCGTAGTAGGACCAGATTTGGACATTGCCGTCCTTGTACCAGAAGTTCGGCGCGGTGAACTTGCCGACATAGCCGAGGAAGCCGCCGGCATCCTCGTGAGTCGACATCAGCGAACCGGCGTCGGCGAAAGTTTCGATCGAGAAGGCGCCGTAGGCATTGGCGCCACCACGGGCGGCGCCGTTCCCGGCAACGGACTGGGGCTCCGCGAGGGGATTGTCACCGACCGAGTTACTCAAAACCATCCGGACGGTGCCGTTTCTACTGGGCGCAGCGGCAGGGATGACGCTGGGATCGGTTGTGGTTGTGGCCAGCGTCTTCAATCCGGCCTTCTTCGTGGGCATATCGACTCCAATCTCGATGGTGAGTTTGCTCTTTCCGATCATCGAGCGGCCGAAAGCGCGCGCCTAGAGTACGGCACTACTTCAGTTATTCGACTGTGACGTCGGGCCTTTCGCTTTTCCACTTGCCTTCCGGTAGCCGAGCCGCGACGTCGCAACGCAGGCGGTCCACATCGAGTGCGCCCGGATCCCATTTGCGCGGATTCCACTCCCGGTGCCCGATCACGTGGGAGCTGGGCTGGCTCAGTTTGCGCAGAATGGCGGCACAACAGCGCACCAAGGCGTCGTATTGGGGTGTCGACCAGCCTTCGGTGCCGGTGTTCACCGCCCGAATACCGATCGTGTGCCGATCGGCGTCGTCGGTGGGCAGACCGGGATAACGCCCCGAGCCGGCATGCCGCGCGATGCGGCCCGCGATGACGGTGACGGTGCCGTTCTGGGCAAGGTGGAGCTGCGCGAGCGGGCCGATCAGAGCGGGGGTGCCGCCCGCGATGCGCTCCGGCGGAGCCTCGTCAGCACCGGTGTGGTGGCAGATCACCCCCCAAATGTCGGTGAAGTCGCCGTGGCCGCAGAACCGCCATCGGGGGAACTCGACCACGTCGAGCCCTTCTGCGCGCAGCACCTCGGGCAACCAGAGCGGATTGTTCGAAGACATCGAGCCTCCTTCCCTTACGTGCCCGTCGACAACGCTAGGGCCGCAACGCCTCCCGCGACACGAGTAGTGCGGTACCCGCCTCGGCGCCCTTCAGTCGGGCAGTGGTGATTCGAGTAGTCGGTTACCCTAGCTTCCGCGGCTCGACCGGCGGATCCTCAGATGATGAGCGCAATCCCGTCACCGCCGGTACCGTTGCCCGTCGCCACCACGCTGGACGACGTGGTCGAAACGATCGGCACCGTCGTCGACTGGTCGATCGGTGCGTCGAACCGTCTGGGATATTTTGCGGCGTTGTACAAGCGGATCACCATCGCGGTGCGAACGGCGGTGGCGCAGGACGCGTTCGAGGACGGCCCCCGGATGGAGCGGTTCGATGTCGCTTTCGCCAACCGTTATTTCGACGCACTCAACGGATATTTCCATCCGCAGCGCTACCCGGGACCGACCCGCTCCTGGTGGACGGTTTTCGCGGCTGCGGACACTGCTAAGCCGATCCTTGTGCAGCACTTGGTCGCCGGAGTCAGCGCGCATATCGCTCTTGATCTCGGCATTGCCGCCACGCAGATCTCTCCCGGGCCCGACCTGTGGACGCTGCACCACGATTTCGACACGATCAATGCCGTGCTGGCCGGCCAGGTCAACGATGTCGTCTCCCGGCTGAATCAGCTGTCACCGGCGTTGAGCGATCTGTATGCGGTGCTGGCTCCCAGCGAATTGTTCGCGATCAACGGTGTGGTGCGGGCGATGCGCGACAGCGCGTGGCGCTTCGCCGCGCTGCTGGCCGTAGAGCCGGCGTTCGTGCGCCCTGCGACGATCCGGATCCGCGACCACACGGTCGCCGCGCAGGTGGTGTCAGTCTTCGATGCGCCCGCGCTGACCACCGTGTCCGCGGCGGTCATCCGCGAGATCGCCCAACGGGAAAGCCAGGATATCGTCCGGAACATCAAGGTGCTCGACGCGATCGCCGCCGCCCCGGCAGCGCCGCTCCAGACCACGCTGTGACGGCGCGGCGCCTCACGAGCCCTCCTGGTCGGGCCGGACGGCGGTGTTGACGGCGGTGTTCGGGGGTTTGGCCGCGTCGCGGTTCGGGGTGGGGATGCTGTCGAGCACATTCTGGGTCTGGATGTCGATCAGCCTGGTGAACGCCTGCTGCGAACCGCCGAAGATCAGCGCATACGCGACGAGCTGCGCGGTACCGGCGACGGCGACGTCCGGGCCCAGGACGCCGGCGCGGACCAGCAGCAGCCCGGCCAATGCCGTCAGTGCGCCGGTCGGCAACTTCACCAGCAGCGAGGCCATCGGAACCGCGTAGGGCGTTGAGGAGCCACGCATTCGGCGAATCGCGACCGAACCCATCAGGCCGGCGCTGAACAGCCCGATGAGCTCCACCAGGAAGACATCACCGCCGCTCGGCGCCGATCCCCCGGTGGGGCAGGAGGCCGCGGTCGGATGGTTCGACGCGCACAGCACGAACCAATTCGGAGCGCACCAGCCGAGCAGACCAATCCCGATGGCGAACAGCGTGAGCACGAAAGTGGCTCCGAAGAGGAGATTGCGAAAGCTGCGCGTCCGGACGTGTTCGTCGGCACACGCCGCGTAGATCGCCCGCATGTCCTGCGCGATGTGGCCGCGGTCGTCGTCGGTCAGGTCCGGTTTCGCGGCGTAGCGCCGCAAGTCATCCAGGCGTGCATCGTGGGGTTTGAGCAGTAGCGCCGCGTGCGTGATGATGTCGGGCAGTTTCGCAGTGACGGTGTTCGGCGGCGACAGGCGAGTGAGCGTGACTTCGACCGCATTGATGTGCGCCAGCGCGCGGGCGACATCGACCCCCGTCCACGCGTTCCGCAGTCCCGGACGGCTTTGGACGACCGAATCCGCGGCGCGCAGCCTGCTCTTCGCCTCGGCCAGCCGGCGTCGTTGGGCCGCGGATACCGGGTCTCCCAACTGATCGATCAGACAGTCGATTTCGACATCGAGCTCGACGATCCGGCTCTGCGCGTTTTCTCGCCACGCGGCGTGCAGCCGCCGTTTCGCCGGCTGAATGCCCGGCAGCAGCGTCGGCTCCGGATCGGATCGCGCTGCGCCGGCGTCCATCCAGCGCACGACGGCATCGGTGTCGGTGTTCGTGCGTTTGTCGAGTGTTCGGGTCATGACGCATATACCTCCGGGCGGTGGGCGTCTGAATCCAGCATCTGCCCGGCGCGGCCGGTCGGCACGAGTAGCGGTCTACCCGAATTCGGTCGCTATCGCGCACCCGGGTGAACGTCGGCGTCCGACGGCACATACTCCGCCGAACTATTGATGATCACGGCGGGATTGGCCTTGTCGATCTGGGACATCGCATCGATGTGCCGGAGCGGATCTTCGAGGGTTTCCCGGGTGCCGAAGAACGGCATCAGGTCCGGCGCATTCATGGTCGGCGCGGGAGGAGCAACCATGACGAAGACCCTCGACATCGGATGATCCGAAACCAGGTCCTGGATCGCACCCGTCGAGGCGAACTGACTCTCCGAGCACAACACGCCCGCCTTGGTGTCGCCGAAGTCGTGTACCTTCCCCGCCTCGTCGAAGAAGGCGAACGGGTCTTTGGCGAAGGAGATCTGGGGCGGGTAACACGAATGGGTGTCCTTGAGCAACCGGCGGGTGACGAAAACCCCGCTCACCGAGAGGCGTACCAGCCGGACCTTGCGCGAATCGATGTCGATCACCACCTTCTGCTCGACCGTCCCACCGGGCGGGAGAAGGGACTCGTCGTACGGGGCGGCGAACAGATTGGCGTACAGCAGCTGGGAGTCGGCGGGCAGAGCGGGAGTTTCACGGTACTCGCCGCGCAGAATACGTCCGTACGGAGTCAGCCCGGCGAGCAGGCGTTCGGTGCTGGCCGGTTCCGCAGGTGTTCCCACGGGGTACGCCGTGACGCGGATCAAGGCCGCGTGCACGTCCGCCTGTACCGAACCACGATTGTGCAGGGTCGCTTTCGCCGACAGGTGGATGATCGGACCGGTCGAACCCGTCGGTGAGAGCTCAGTGCTGATGTCGATGAGCGGACGTGCCGACGTAGGCAGGTACTCGGTCTGCATCCAGAATTGTCCCAGACCCACCAAGGGAATCAGTGCGACAGCAACGGCTGCGCCCTTACTGAAGGCACCGCGGGCGTAGCGGCCAAGTAGAGCACCCAGAGCACGGCGACACCGCCCACCGCCAACGCGATGCCCGTCACGCCCATCAGCTGGCTCTCGGGGCTGCGCTGGTCGACCATCCAGATATAGACCGAAAGGCCGGCGACGAAGACCTGACTCACCATCGCGGTCAACGCGGCTCCGTCGGATCCCTTGGCGATCTGAACCAGAGCCAGCACGCAGGTGATGCCGATCGCGCTCAACAGCGCCGTCCCGATCAGGTCCCACGCGGTGCTGGTCAGCGTCGCATTCCGCACGGCCAATCCGAGGACGAGCACGGCGTCGGCGCCGACCCACCCGGCCAACAGGATGCGTAGCGATCTGGGTACGCCGGCGAGATCGGGATCCTTGCCGGGCGCCTCGTGATCGTCGGCTTCATCGACGGATCGTTCAAGAGTGATCATCGGTGCTCCTCGGGCGCTAGATCGTTTCTCGCACCAGGCTTGTCACCGACTGCGGTAACAGGCTTTCCGGTATCTCGCGGCGGGTCTCCCCCGCCGGCGTCCGGCGTGTCACCACATAGATGTAGCGGTCAGCACCGGAATCCCTCGGCAACGACGCCGCACTGTCGAGGAGGCGGTCCAGCTCTGCCCGGGCATCCGGTTCCAGCGCGTCGGCCTGAACCCGGCCGGCCGCGGGTAAGCCGGCCAAGCCGCCGCGCCGTTCGATGACATATTCACTCATCGCCTGCCTCGATTCAGCTACGCGATGCCGACCGCCTCCCATGCGGCGTCAATCGCACTGTATACAGCGGTATCCGCCGCAAACAAGGATTTGGCCGCGGACCGGGTCAGGTTGGCGAATGACTTCATCTTCATGTTGGGGGTGGCCTTGGGACTGGTCAGTGCCGCATACCAGGCCTTGCCGGCCTTCTCCCACGACTGTCCGCCGATGGTCTTGGCGGCGAGATAGAACGCGCGATTGGGTATGCCGCTGTTGGTGTGCGGATCGCCGCCCGGCACGTAGTCGCGGTAGTGCCCCGGCTGCCGGGACAGGCAGTGCTGTGCGCCGGGATCGGCCATGTCGCGAAGGCAGGTGTAGCCCTTCGCGGCGGCTTTCGGGCCGATGATGTCGGCTCCGATGAGCCAGTCGGCCTGGTCGACGGTCTGGCTCTTCCTCCACTGCCGGAACATGGTGCCGAACACGTCGGAAACGCTCTCGTTGAGGCCGCCGGCCTCGTTGGTGTAGTTCAGGCCCGCGGTGAACTGGGTTACGCCGTGGGTCAATTCGTGTCCGATCACGTCGGTCGACGTGGTGAAATCGACGAACACCTCGCCGTCGCCGTCGCCGTAGGTCATTTGGGTGCCGTTCCAGAAGGCATTCGAGTAGTGGACGTCGTAGTGGATCGACGACACCAGGGTCATGCCGGCGTCGTCGACCGAGTTGCGTCCGAAGCACTGGGCGTAGAAGTCGGCCACCGCCAGCGTCTCTCGGTGGACGCGGCCGGCGGTGGCGTCCGCGGACGAGTCCGGGTTGAGCACCGGGGCGCCGGGCAGCGACCGGGTGTTCTTACAGTTGAACACCGTCGATTCCGGTTGCGACGCCAGCCTGTTGGCGATCGCCTGACCGGTGAACAGCATTCCGGCCTGGGCGGCGCGGATCTGCGCGGTCCTGAGTTGACGCCACACCGGCTCGAGTGCACCGGTGTCACGTAACGCTTGACGGGACCGGGCGGACAGGGATTCGTCGGCGGCGAGTTCCTCCAGCACATCCTTGGGAACGATGAAACAACCGCAGTTACTGTGCATGACACCCTCCGGGCGGCTCAGGCTCCCATCCCAGGAGCACTCATTGGTGGATGTCACCCATGCTGGATGCCGACGCCGACTCGGGTCACGAGTAGCCGACTACGCGAAACCGGCACTGCCGCCTCATATTTGTTCGTAGTCGGCCGGCTCGACGCGCACGAAACCGCCGGCGCCGAGCACGGCGCGGGTCACCGGCGTCTCCCCGAGGCCCTGCTCGGGGCTGGTGAACGCGCTGTCCCAGTCCGTCTCGAAGATCGCCTCGAAATACTGCGCAATGCCCGGGTGCGGCACCCACAGTCCGGCCTCACGGTTCTTGGTGACCGCCGAATCAGACCAGTTCTGCGAGGACACCAGCACCGCGGCGCCGTCGATCACGATCATCTTGTTGTGACAGTGCACCAACTGATCGGTATTGATGTAACGGATGTTGTCATCCAGCTTGAGTCCGTAGTCCTTGGCCAGCACCTCGAGGTTCGCGTGCTCGCGCGGCAGATCGCCCCGGTCGAAGACCTTGCCTAGAACGATGCGCACCTGCAGCAGCGGATGTTGGGCACGCGCCGCCGCGATGGCATCCAGGAGCAGGCGCACACCCGGCTGGTCGGCCTTGATGTACTGCTGCTCGATGACGATCGATGTCGTTGCGGTTCGGATCAGCTCGGGCACCACATCCAGGTAATTGTCCGGGCTGAGCACCGGCTGGACGGTCAGCGGGGCGTCGAGCCGGAACACGCGGCTGGGAAACAGTGTCGACGGGTGACGCGTGGGTGCTCGTTCGACGAGGATCATCCCCGGTTCCGGCGGCACGCCGAGCGCCTGGTCAAGACCTGCGGTGACCCGGGCCATGTCCCGGGTCAGGATGCCGGTGAACAGCCCGGCCAGCTCCGTGGAGCGAATCGCCAGGCCCGTGTCCCGATTACCGGCTCTTCCCGATCGGGAGTGCGTGGGCGGGCGCGGCTGACCGGGTGAGGTTGGGGATGTAGGCGGGTCCTGGGGTGTGACGATAGGGGTTCTCACACACCAAATCGAACACCCACAGGACCCATGTCTGAGCCTACGTGCCTTGTTGCCGACACCATCTGCCGAACCGTCGAGTTGGGGGTGACGATCACCGGCGCGGCGATCGCCGACGAAGTCACCTGGATCGACTGCCGGCCGGTCGCACACGACCCGGCCTGCCCGAAATGCGGCCGCCCTGGCCAGTTGCGTGATCATGTCGAGCGGGTCTTGACCGACTTGCCCGTCGTGGGGCACCCGACCCGACTGCGGGTCCGGGTGCCGAGGTTCACCTGCGGCAACGACGGCTGCGCGGTGACGATCTTCCGGCAACGCATCGACCGGGTCGCCGCACCCAAGGCTGCCACCACGGTGCGGTGTGCCCGCTGGATTCTGCAGCGGTTGGCGATCGACAAGATGTCGGTCTCGGCAGTGGCCAAGGCCCTCGGTCTGGGCTGGAACACCGTGAACTCGGTGGCGGCCGAACTCACCCGTGAACTGGTCTTCGGCTCACCCGTTCACCTCGACGGGGTCCGCTACCTCGGGGTCGATGAGCACAAGTGGAAACACCGCCGCGGCCAGGGCGAACCGGACTTCGTGACGGTCCTGGTCGACCTGACTCCGGTCATCGACGGCACCGGCCCAGCGCGGCTGCTCGACATGGTGGCCGGTCGATCCGCTGAGGTCCTCAAGGGCTGGCTCAACGCCAAGGACGCCAACTTCCGCAGCCGGGTCAAGGTCGTGGCGATGGACGGGTTCGCCGGCTACCGCACCGCCACCGCCGACGTGCTGCCGGCAGCGCGGGCGGTGATGGACCCGTTCCATGTGGTGCATCTGGCCGCCGACAAGCTCACCGGCTGCCGCCAGCGCATTCAGCAGGACACCCGCGGGCATCGGGGACGCACCGGCGACCCGCTGTACGGGATCCGGCGGATCCTGCTGACCCGCACCGAGCTGCTCACCGACAAGCAGAAAGCCAAGCTGGGCAAGGCCATCGCAGCCCATGATGCGCATGCGGCGGTGGAGGTCACCGCTTGCTACTACCAGGACCTGATCGCCGCCTACGCCAACCCGGACCGCAGAGCGGGAAAGTTGACGATGTTCAAGTGCCTCAAGCGGATTCGATCAGGACTACCTAAGGGCCTCGATGAGCTGGCGCAGCTGGGTCGCAGTCTCTGGAAGCGGCGCCGCGAAATCCTGGCCTACTTCGACGTCGGCATCTCCAACGGCCCCGTCGAAGCCATCAACGGCCGCCTGGAACACCTACGCGGCATCGCCCTGGGATTTCGCAACCTCAACCACTACATCCTGCGATCCCTGATCCACTCCGGCCAACTTCAAGACCGGATCAACGCACTCTGAAACCGGAAGAGCCCGATTACCGGTGCGGAACGCGGGCCCGCCACCGCCGTCGATTTCGTTGAGCGGGATGGAGTTGGAGCTGTAATTGCCGCTCTGCACCAGTGTCCACTCGTCGTCGATCACGATGACCTTCTCGTGCGCGGACGCGAAGATCTGGACGCTGGGATTGGCGCAGGACGGCGCGGGTACCCCCACCACACCCATATCGACGAGCTCGCCGAAAAGCCGGGTCTCGGCCGCACTGTCGATATCGAGCATCAGCGAGACCGTCACCCCGCGCGCCAGCGCGTCGAGCACAAGCTGCTTCATGTAGGCGGCGGAGAAGTCGTAGATTCCGATCAGGATCGACCGGGTGGCGGCGTCGAAAAGTTTCTTGGTCACCGCATAGGTGGAGTCCGGTGACGCGTAGGCGATGACGTCGCTGTGCACGCTGACTGCCGGGATGGACTGCTTGGTGTAGTTCGTCAGGTGGCACCGCCGGTTGACCAGCGATACCGGCGAAGGCGCCGCGGCGCCCGCTGTTTCGACCCACATCGGCATGGTTGTTCCTCCCTCTGCTCGCCCCCGGACTGTGCGGTCGGCGGGATTCCGGGTGACACCGATGCTCCACTCCGGTGACCGGCCGTGACACGAGTACCGGGCTACCCGAAAACCGTGACGTTTCCGCCAGGGCCAGACCGGCGCGGGCCGCGAAATGGAGTAGTCCACTACCCGTGCGTAGCCGGCGGCGTCGGCCCCAGGATGGTCATGACCCCACCAGTGAAAAGGATCCCCGGGCATGAACGAGATTCCGCGACTCGCGGTTCGCAGTCCGCAACCGTTCGACATCGTCGGCGACAGTTTCGTGTTGTGCGGGCTCGGTGGCGCCTTCGAAGGTGTCATCGGCACGGCAACCCTGACCGACCGCAACGGCACCGTCCTGACCACGGTCGCGCCGATGTTCGTGCCGAACACCGGATTCGGCTACACCCTGTTCGACTTCCCGGTCAGCTACCCGGTGCCCGCGACCGCGGAGGGCATGCTGATCGTCCACTCGGACAACCCCAGCGGGCTACCCGAGAACGACTTCACGGTGTCGGTGCCGCTGACGTTCGGGCGCCCGCTGCTCGGCGGACCGTTCCACAGTTTCTCCCTGCATCGCGTCGTCTCCGGCGACACCCTTTTCAAGATCGCGCAGGACCGCTACGGCGACGGCGACCTGTGGCAGCGGCTGTTCATCGCCAACCGAGACCGCATAGACAATCCCGACCTGATCCGGGTCGGGCAGCTACTGCGAATCCCCTAGTCCGACAGGAAGGAATGACAACCGTGAAGACCTACCAAGTCCAGCCGGGCGACACCCTGTTCGCCCTGGCCCGGCGCGAGTACGGTGACAGCACCCTGTACCCGGTGATCGCGCGGCAGAACCATCTCGCCAACCCGGATCTGATCGTGTCCGGGCAGCAGCTGCTGATCCCGTACGTGACCTATCGACACCTGGTCACCGCGGCCGATTCCACCGCGACGCGCAAGGAGATCACCCAGCACTACTACGGAACCGACGACACCAACGTGCAGTTGATCTGGGAGATCGTCAACGGAGTAGCCCAGCGGGAGATACAGCAGGGCAGCTGGCTGCACATCCCCGACCTGTCCAACGTCGGGCACCACACGGTCGTCGACGGAGAAAGCCTCGCGGGGCTGGCCGCCCGGTGGTACGGCGACGACCACCTCGCGATCGTGATCGGGTTGGCGAACAACCTTCCCGCGAACACCGAACCGAGCCCGGGCCAGGTGCTCATCGTCCCCGGCCTCAACCGGCGCCGCCACATCGCCGGCGACACCCTGGTGTCACTGTGCCGCGAGGAATACGGCGATGCGGATCTGGACACCCGGATGTCGGTCGTCGCGGCCGCCAACCACATCAGCGAGCCGGCCGCGCTCTTCTCCAACCAGGTGATCTATTTCCCCTCCTAAGTCGCCGGCCAGTGGGCGCGCCACTCCTGTTCGCTGATCTCACCCAGCGGTGCGGTGTCGGGATCGAGAACGTCCACGCCGCCGTCGCGTGCCGCGGCGATCGCCTGCTCGGCGGAGCGGACGGTATCCATGAATTCTAAAACCGCTGTGCGCAAAACGTTTTCCGCATCACTGTCGGCGTCGACCGTGACCGTTGTGAGGGTGTCGGGGACCAGGTCGGCAGGCAGGCCGGCGCGTGCGGCGCGCTGCAGCACCTTGCACACCAACGCCAATGCCGGCTGAGCGGTCGACAGATCGTCCATGATCGAGTTCCCGGCGTTCTTCTCCAGCTTCTCCCGGGCCTTGCGCTCATGCCACTGCGCCACCTGGTCGTCGAGCGAGATCTCCTCGCCGGCAAGCACCGCCGGCACCCGGTTGCACAGTTTGCGCAGTAGGGCGTCGGCGACGTCGTCGATGCCGAACGGGTGCTCAGGGGCGTCCTCGGCGATACGGGCGTGGAACAGCACCTGCAGCAGCACGTCGCCGAGCTCCTCGCGCAATTCCTCGGCGTCCCCGCCGCGGACCGCGTCGAACAACTCGTAGGTCTCCTCGAGCAAGAACCGTCGCAGCGAATCGTGGGTCTGCTCGCTCTCCCATGGGCCCGTGCTGCGCAGCCGGTCCATGATCGCGACCGCGTCGATCAACCGCTCCCCCGCCGGCGGCTCCGGTGCGGCGATCAGCGTCTCACCGGCTGCCAGGCGCGCGACGACGGCGGGATGGTTGCGATCCGAGGAGAGCAGCACCGCGGCCCGGCCCTCGAAGCCGCCGGAGAGCACCGACTGCGCCGACGGCAGCGACCACGGCACCGCGATCGGCAGTTCCTCGGTGTAGACGACGTCGCCGGTCAGCAGCGCCACGGCTTCCACCGGCACCAGCGAGGGCCGGCGGGGGTCGACCAGGACGACGGTCATCGTCGGCCGGCCGCCGTGGCTTTTTCTGCGGTGGCCGGCGCCGGGCCGGTCACATCGACGTGGCCCCGCGGCTTGCCGTCCAATGCCGCGATCAGATCCGCCACCATCTGGACGAGTTCGACGTCGCGGATGCGGGGCGCGCCGACACCAGCGCCGGCCCGCGGTATCGGAACCTGCACGGTGGCCGTGGTGGCGCGGTAACTGGCCGACGGGTGCAATCGCTTGAGCCGCAACTGGGCTGAGTCGGCCAGGGTGATCGGGGCCAGCCGCAGCGTGGTCGCCGACGGCGCCGAGACCTCGGTGATGCCCACGGCGCGGCACGACAGCCGTAGCCGGGCCACCGCCACCAGCCGGCCCGCCGGCTCGGGCAGCGGACCGTAGCGGTCGGTCAGCTCGTCGACGACCGCGTTGATGGCGGCGTCGTCGAGGGCGGCGGCCAGCCGCCGGTAGGCCTCCAGACGCAGCCGGTCGGAGTTGATGTACTCCGGCGGCAAGTGGGCGTCGACGGGCAGATCGATGCGGACGTCCTTGGTCTCCTCGGTGGTGACCGTCTCGCCGTTGAACGCCGCCCGATACGCTTCGACAGCCTCGCCGACCAGCCGCACGTACAGGTCGAAGCCCACCCCCGCGACGTGCCCGGACTGCTCGACGCCGAGCACGTTGCCGGCGCCGCGGATCTCCAGGTCTTTCATCGCCACCGCCATGCCGGCGCCCAGCTCGTTGTTCTGGGCGATGGTGGCCAGCCGGTCGTGGGCGGTCTCGGTCAGCGGCGATTCACGCGGGTAGAGGAAGTAGGCGTAGCCGCGTTCCCGGCTACGGCCCACCCGGCCCCGCAGCTGGTGCAGCTGGGAGAGCCCGAAGGTGTCGGCGCGCTCGACGATCAGGGTGTTGGCGTTGGAGATGTCCAGACCGGTCTCGATGATCGTGGTGCACACCAGGATGTCGTACTCCCGGTTCCAGAAACCCTGCACGGTGGTTTCCAGCAGCTCTTCGGGCATCTGGCCGTGCGCGACGACCACCCGGGCCTCGGGAACCAGCGCGCGCACCCGGGCAGCGGCCGCGTCGATGGAGCTGACCCGGTTGTGCACGTAGAACACCTGGCCGTCGCGCAGCAATTCCCGGCGCAGCGCCGCGGCGACCTGCTTGTCGTCGTGGGGCCCGACATAGGTCAGCACCGGGTAGCGGTCCTCGGGCGGGGTGAGAATCGTCGACATCTCCCGGATGCCGGCCAGGCTCATCTCCAGGGTCCGCGGGATCGGGGTGGCGCTCATGGTGAGCACGTCGACATGGGTGCGCAGCGCTTTGATGTGCTCCTTGTGCTCGACGCCGAACCGTTGCTCCTCGTCGACGATCACCAGGCCGAGGTCTTTCCAGCGCACCCCGGTCTGCAGCAGCCGGTGGGTGCCGATCACCACGTCGACGGAGCCGTCGGCCAGGCCGTCGATGGTGGCCTTGGATTCTTGCGCGTCGGTGAACCGGGACAAGCCCTTGACGGTGACCGGGAAGCCGGCCATCCGGGTGGCGAACGTCTGCAGGTGCTGATCGGCCAGCAGCGTGGTGGGCACCAGCACCGCGACCTGTTTGCCGTCCTGAACGGCTTTGAACGCCGCGCGCACCGCGATCTCGGTCTTGCCGTAACCGACGTCGCCGCAGATCACCCGGTCCATCGGGACCGGCTTTTCCATGTCCGCCTTGACCTCGCTGATCGCAGTGAGCTGGTCGACGGTCTCGGTGAACCCGAACGCGTCCTCCATCTCGGCTTGCCACGGGCTGTCCGGGGCGAAAGCGTGGCCGGGCGCGGCCTGGCGTTTGGCGTAGAGCGCCACGAGCTCGTCGGCGATCTCTCGGACGGCCCGGCGCGCCTTCGTTTTCGTCTGGCTCCAGTCGCTGCCGCCGAGCCTGCTCAGCGCCGGGGCCTGGCCGCCGACATAGCGGGACAGCTGATCCAGCGAGTCCATCGGCACGTAGAGCTTGTCGGTGCCGTTCGCGCCGCGTTTGCCGGAGGCGTATTCCAGCACCAGGTATTCGCGCCGCGCACCGCCGACGGTGCGCTCGGTCATCTCCACGAACTTGCCGATGCCGTGCTGGTCGTGCACCACCAGGTCGCCGGCGGCCAGCGCCAGCGGGTCGACGGCGTTGCGGCGCTTGGCCGCCAGCCGCTTGCCTTCCGGCCCGGCCACCCGGTTTCCGGTGAGGTCGGTCTCGGTGACGATCACCAGGTTGGCGCCCGCGATCACCAGGCCCTCGTGCAGTGGGCCGGCCAGCACGCCGACCACACCGGGTGCCGGTGCCGCTCCGGGCTCCAAGATGGTTGCCGCGGTGTCGGATTCGGCCAACTGTTCCACCAGCCGCTTGGCGGTGCCGACGCCGGGGGTCACGATCGCTGCCGCGCCGCCGGTCGAGGTGTGCGCGCGCAGCATGGCGAAGATCTCGTCGATGTCGCGTTGCCGCCCGCGTGCCGACGGCGACGGACGCACGTCGAGTTGGATCGCCGCCTCGTCGGAGAGCTGGCTCAGCGTCCACCACGGATGTCCCGCGGCCGTCGCGGCCTGGCCGACCTCGTCGAGCTCACGGAATCCCGACCCGCCGAGCTGTTCGATGTCGATCGGCGCGTCACCGCCGATCGCCGCGACCGACCAGGACGCCTCCAGGAATTCACGCCCGGTCTTGATCAGGTCGGCGCCGCGGGCACGGACCTTCTCCGGATCGCAGACCAGCACCGGGGTGCCCGCGCCGAGCTGGTCGGTCAGCAGTGCCTGCCGGCCGGGCCGCAGCACCGGGCCCAGCGCCTCCATGCCGTCGACCGGGATGCCCTCGGCGAGCTTGGCCAGCATGTCGCCGACGGTGCCGGTGACGGCGTTGCCGTCGCCGGGTGGCCGGTCGCGTGCCAGTTCGGCGGCGCGGGCCCGCACGTCCTCGGTGAGCAGCAACTCCCGGCACGGCACCGCCACCACGGTGCCCGCCTCGATCTCGGGAATGGAGCGCTGGTCGGCCACCGAGAACGGCCGGATCTCGGTGATCTCGTCGCCCCAGAACTCGACGCGCACCGGGTGCTCAGCGGTCGGCGGGAAGACGTCGAGGATCCCGCCGCGCACCGCGAACTCGCCGCGTTTGCCGACCAGGTCCACCCGGGTGTAGGCCAGCTCGACCAGCCGGGTGATGACCGCCTCGAAGGGCGTCTCGTCGCCGACGGTCAAAAAGACCGGTTCGATGGCCTCCAGTTGCGGGGTCATCGGCTGCAGCAGCGACCGGGCCGTGGTCACCACCACCCGCAGCGGCGGTCCCAGCCGGGCGTCGTCGGGCCGCGCCAGCCGGCGCAGCAGCAGCATCCGGGCCCCCACGGTGTCCACCCCCGGGGAGAGTCGCTCGTGCGGCAGCGTCTCCCAGGACGGGAACAGCGCCACCGTGTCGCCGTAGACGCCGCGCAGTTCGCTGGTCAGATCGTCGGCCTCGTGGCCGGTGGCGGTGACCACGAGCAGCGCCGTGTTGCGGGCGAGCGCGGCGGCGACGAAGGGCCGCGCCGCGACCGGGCCGACCAGGTTGAGTTCGGCGGGCCGGTCACCGGCGTGTTCGATGAGATCGGCGAAGGTCGGCGCGCTCAGGGCGGCTTCGACGAGCCCGGCGATCGGGGTGGCTGGGCTGGCGTGCCCCGGTGCGGTCATGATGCGGGCAATTCTAGGCGGTGCCGCTGCGGGCACCGATTTGCGTTGGGGTGCATGCCTTATTCGTCATGCAGGGTCGGATCGACCTCCAGGTGCGACAGGCCGTTCCAGCACAGGTTGACCAAGTGCGCGGCCACCACTTCCTTCTTGGGTTCGCGCACATCCAGCCACCACTGGGCCGTCATCGACACCGAACCGACCAACGCCTGGGCATACAGCGGGGCGGTCTCGGGATCCAGGCCGCGCCGGGAGAAATCGCCGGCCAGAATCGACGACACCTGGCCGATCGCATCGTTGAGCAGGGTGGAGTAGCTGCCGGAGCTGATCGACGCCGGTGAGTCGCGGATCAGGATCCGGAATCCGTCGGTGTGCTGGTCGACGTAGGTCAGCAGCGCCAGCGCGACCCGCTCGACCCGCAGCCTCGACTGGTTGTTGGTCGACTTGGTCAGCGACGTGGTGATGCCGTCCAGCAGCGCCGACATCTCCCGGTCCACCACCACCGCGTACAGCCCTTCCTTGCCGCCGAAATGCTCGTAGACCACCGGTTTCGAGACATTGGCGCGCAGCGCGATCTCCTCGATGGAGGTGCCTTCGTAGCCGCGCTCGGCGAACAGTGACCGAGCGACGTCGATGAGTTGGTGACGACGTTCGCTGCCGGTCATCCGGGCCCGCGGGGGCCTGCCATCCCTGTCCAGAGCAGCCACAATTCCCAGGATATCCAGTTCGGTAGAGTCTTCATGCACTCAATCCGTCGTGGTGTAATCGGCAGCACCTCTGATTTTGGTTCAGATAGTTCAGGTTCGAGTCCTGGCGACGGAGCTCAGATGTGTCCCACCCCTTTGGCGCGACCGTGCACAAAATGACAGGCTAGGCGGCGTGTCCACGCACAAACACGCCCCCTCGCGGACAGGAGACGGCCCCGTGGCCAGCCAGGACGCCGTCATTGTCTTGGCGGCCGGAGCCGGCACCCGGATGGTCTCCGACACCCCCAAAGTGCTGCATGAGCTGGGCGGGCGCAGCATGCTGGCGCACTGCCTGCGCGCGGCCGCCGGGATCGGGCCCCGCCACCTGGTGGTGGTGCTGGGCCACGAGCACGAGCGCATCACCGAAGCGGTCGCCGAGCTGGCGCAGGCACTGGGCTGCCGCATTGACATCGCGCTGCAGGACCAGCAGCTCGGCACCGGGCACGCGGTGCTGTGCGGTCTGGCAGCACTGCCGCAGGACTTCGCCGGCGCCGTCGTCGTCACCTCCGGCGACATCCCGCTGCTGGACACCGCCACGCTGCAGGCGCTGGTCGACGCCCACCGCAGCGCCCCGGCCGCGGTCACCATGCTGACCACCACCCTGCCCGACCCCACCGGCTACGGCCGCATCCTGCGGGAGCGTGACGGCTCCCCCGGCGCCGTGACCGGGATCGTGGAACAGGCCGACGCCACCGAGTCGCAGCGGGAGATCCGCGAGGTCAACGCCGGGGTGTACGCCTTCAACATCACGCCGCTGCGTTCGGCGCTGGGCCGGCTCGGCTCGGACAACGCCCAGCACGAGCTGTACCTGACCGACGTGATCGACATCGTGCGCGGCGACGGCCTGGCGGTACACGCCCGTCATGTCGACGACGCCGCCCTGGTGGCCGGCGTCAACGACCGGGTGCAGCTGGCCGAGCTGGCCGGCGAACTCAACCGCCGGCTGGTGGCCGCCCATCAGCGGGCCGGAGTCACCATCGTCGACCCCGCCACCACCTGGGTCGACGTGGACGTGACGATCGGGCGCGACACCACCGTCGCACCCGGAACCCAGCTGCTCGGAGGCACCCGGGTCGGGGCGCACTGCGCGATCGGACCGGACACCACCCTGACCGATGTGACGGTGGGCGACGGCGCATCAGTGATCCGCAGCCACGCCACCTCGTCGTCGATCGGAGCCGGGGCGACGGTCGGGCCCTTCAGCTACCTGCGGCCCGGCACCGTGTTGGGCGCCGAGGCCAAGCTGGGAGCGTTCGTCGAGACCAAGAACTCCACCATCGGCACCGGGACCAAGGTTCCGCACCTGACCTACGTCGGCGACGCCGACATCGGCGAGCACTCCAACATCGGCGCCTCGAGCGTGTTCGTCAACTACGACGGCCAGACCAAACGGCGGACCACCGTGGGCTCGCACGTGCGCACCGGCTCGGACACCATGTTCGTCGCGCCGGTCACCGTCGGCGACGGCGCCTACACCGGAGCCGGCACCGTAGTGCGCCACGATGTGCCGCCGGGCGCCCTGGCGGTCTCGGCCGGCCCACAGCGCAACATCGAGAACTGGGTGCTGCGCAAGCGGCCCGGCAGCCCCGCCGCCGAAGCGGCCGAAAAAGCCCAGGCGGGCGACGCGGGCACGGATCGACCGGACGAGTCAGCGTGACGTTGGTCGCGTTGAGGCAGCCCGAGGCGACGTCACCGGTCGGGCTACGTACCATAAGGCGCGAGTCAACTCGACTATTTTCCAAAATCTCCAACGGCGGGGGCAGCACGTGAGCCACGAGTGGACAGACAACCGCAAAAACCTGATGCTCTTCGCTGGTCGCTCGCACCCGGAGCTGGCAGATCAGGTCGCCAAAGAACTGGACGTCCCGGTCACCGCGCAGACCGCCCGCGACTTTGCCAACGGCGAGATCTTCGTGCGTTTCGAGGAGTCGGTGCGAGGCTGCGACGCCTTCGTCCTGCAGTCGCATCCGGCACCGCTGAACAAGTGGCTGATGGAACAGCTGATCATGATCGACGCGCTCAAGCGGGGCAGCGCCAAGCGGATCACCGCGATCCTGCCGTTCTACCCCTACGCCCGCCAGGACAAGAAGCACCGCGGCCGCGAGCCGATTTCGGCGCGGCTGGTGGCCGACCTGCTCAAGACGGCCGGTGCCGACCGGATCGTCACCGTGGACCTGCACACCGACCAGATCCAGGGGTTCTTCGACGGCCCGGTCGACCACATGCGCGCCCAGCCGCTGCTGATCGGCTACATCAAGGAGAACTACGGCAACTCCGACGTCGTGGTGGTCTCCCCCGACTCCGGCCGGGTGCGCATCGCCGAGAAGTGGGCGGACTCCCTGGGCGGGGTGCCGCTGGCCTTCATCCACAAGACCCGCGACCCGCTGGTGCCCAACCGGGTGAAGTCCAACCGCGTCGTCGGTGAGGTGCAGGGCAAGACCTGCGTGCTGATCGACGACATGATCGACACCGGCGGCACCATCGCTGCGGCGGTGAACCTGCTCCATGAGGACGGCGCCAAGAACGTCGTCATCGCGGCCACCCACGGGGTGCTGTCCGAGCCGGCCGCCGAGCGACTGGCGGACTGCGGTGCCTGCGAGGTGATCGTCACCAACACCTTGCCGATCACCGAGGACAAGATGTTTCCGCAGCTGACCGTGCTTTCGATCGCCCCGCTGCTGGCCAGTACGATCCGGGCGGTGTTCGAAAACGGCTCGGTCACCGGACTTTTCAACGGAGACGCCTGAATGACCGACGGGACCATCTACCACAACCCGCGCTGCTCCACGTCACGCAAGACCCTGGACCTGCTGCGCGACAACGGCATCGAACCGACCATCGTGGAGTACCTGAAAACCCCGCCGTCACGCGCCGAGCTGGCGGAGATGATCCGCGCGGCAGGCATCAGTGTGCGCGACGCGGTGCGCACCGGCGAGACGGAGTACGCCGAGCTGAACCTCGCCGACGCCTCTGACGACGAACTGCTCGACGCAATGGCCACCCATCCCATCCTGATCCAGCGGCCGTTCGTCGTCACCGACAAGGGGACCCGGTTGGCCCGCCCGATTGACGCGGTCCACGAGATCCTGTGATCCGCCGGGCGGCCCTGGTGTGCACCGCGGCGCTGGCGTGCGCGGCCGTCGCGGGAGCAGCGACCGGATGCGGCACCAAAGCACCTGACTACCAGTCGATTTGGGCTAACGGCAGCACTACCACCACGTCCGCCGAGGCGCAGGCACCGGTGACGGTGGGACGCTACCTGGAAGACCAGGGTGTGGCCGCCGAGGCGGTGGCCCCGAACCAGCTGACCGATTTGACGGTGTCGATCCCCACACCTCCGGGCTGGACGAAGAAAGAGAGCCCGACGTTGCCGGCGACCACCCTGGTCATCGGCAAAGGCGACAAGCTTCCGCGGGCGATCCTGAGCGTGGTCAAACTGACCGGCGACTTCGATGCACACGAGGCCATCAAACACGGGGTCGTCGATGCCCAGCTCTCGCAGAACTTCCGCCTGCTCGACGCTTCCAACGAGGACTACCAGGGCTTCCCGTCGTCGATGGTCCAGGGCACCCATGACATGGACGGTCAGCGCCTGCACAGCTGGTTCCGGATGGTGATCGCCACCGGTTCGGCACCGGCCGATCAGCGCTACCTGGTGCAGTTGTCGGTCACCGGCCTCAACGACGAGGCGCCCAAACAGGCCGCCGAGGTCGAGGCGATCATGAACGGGTTCACCGTCGCCGCCAAGTAACCCCGCGCGGCGATCGGGGCTGCTAACGTGCACCGGGCCAGGAGAAAGGGAGTTCTGTCATGGCCCTTGCCCCCACCGTTTGGACGTCGCTGCGCCTGTCCGGTGTCGGCCTCACCGTGTTCGCCGCGGGCCTGCTGGCATCGCCGGTGGCGGTGGCCGACCCGCCCCCGGGCTGCACCGCCGCCGACCTCGCCAACGTCGCCGCCGGTGTTGCCGCCTCGACGTCCGGCTACCTGTTCGCCCATCCCGACGTCAACGAGTTCTACACCGGACTGCAAGACCGGCCCGGTGACGAGGTGCCCGACGCCGTCCGCAGCTACTTCGACGGCAACCCGCAGGCCCACACCGACCTACTGGGCATCCGCCGGCCGCTGGTCGACTTCCGCAGCCGCTGCGGGTTGCCCGACGCCGACCACGGCCTGCTGGGCCAGTGATGGCCCGCCGGATCCGCGCCGCGGCAGCACTGGCACTGATCGTGCTGCCGGGCATCGTCGTCGTGACCCCGGCCGGCACCGCGGCCGCCGACGTGTGTGTCGGCGTGGGCCGCCGATTCCATGTCAGCACCTGCACCGACCTCACGCCGCCGCCGGCTTATTACGCTCCGCTGCCCGAGGACGTGCCCCCGCCACCGCCTCCCCCGCCGTCGGTCTGTGTCGGCTACAACGGCCGCTTCGTCGACACCAACAACTGCCACTGAACACCTCGGCGATCACTAGGGTGTGAGCCATGACATCCGGGCCTCCTGGACCGCCGCCGACCTTCCCTCGTTCTCCGGACGCAGCGTCATCGTCACCGGCGCCAACAGCGGGCTGGGCGCGGTCACCGCGCGTGAGGTGGCCCGGGTGGGGGCCGCTGTGACGCTGGCGGTCCGCGACACCGCCAAAGGCGAGGCCGCCGCGGCGAGCATGCCCGGCGAGGTGACCGTGCGCGCGCTGGATTTGGCCGATTTGTCCTCGGTGCGGCGGTTCGCCGACGAGACCGCGGCCGTCGACGTGCTGATCAACAACGCCGGGATCATGGCGGTGCCCTACTCGACGACGGTCGACGGTTTCGAGAGCCAGATCGGCACCAACCACCTGGGTCATTTCGCGCTGACCAACCTGCTGTTGCCCAAGCTGACCGACCGGGTGGTGACGGTGTCGTCGTTCATGCACCGGATGGGCTATGTGAGCCTCAAAGACCTGAACTGGCAGTCGCGCCGGTATCGGGCGTGGCTGGCCTACGGTCAGTCCAAACTGGCCAACCTGCTGTTCACCAGTGAGCTGCAGCGCCGGCTGGTCGCGGCGGGGTCACCGGGGTGCGATTTCCGCTCTGACCCGGGTCAGACGTTCCGTCGGCTACTGCGCCATTTGGCGTTGGACGGCGGTTGTTGATACATGCCCACCGGCGGCGGTGTACTCGTTGGCACCGAGACCGGTGGTGGGCGTAGTTCAGCGACCTTCGTCGGCGGTGGTGCTGCCGGTTGCGGGTTCGCAGGCGGCACCATGGCCTGGCTAACCGTCGAGCCGTGCTAGGTTACCGCCGCCTGCGCACTGCGTTGCTGGGCGTGGGCCATCGTCGAGCCAGACCCCGGGGCCAACACCGTATAGATTGGGCTCTGCGCCGGCCAAGCGTGTACCACCGCACGCCCCTCCCGCACACCAACCCGACCGACGGTACAGTCATATCCCGCCTCGGCGTCAGATCTGCCTGCGGCTGCTGTGCCAGTCGTGTTCGGCCGGCAGCCGTCGCAGCAGCTGGTTGACCGCGGTGGCGATATTACCGGCGGTACCCGGAGCAACCAGCATCTGTTGTCGACCGGCCGCGACGGTGTGTTCAACAACAATCCGTCCGGCCGCGATGTCGATGATGCTCACCGTGCCGGGGTGAATATAGGTCCGGGTAGGCCGGCCGGTCTCCACACCGGCCTGCAACGCCACGATCGAGGTCTGACTCGATTGGCCGGCATCGGTGGCCGCCTGCAGGATCCGCAGCTGTTCAGCGGAGAACGGCTGGCTCACCAAAAAGGCATGCAGACGCTCCGAGCTCCCGGCCGCCTCCCGCAATGTTGCGGCATCCAGATCGACCGGCCGGAACTGCACCGGTGCGACCGCGCCACACAACCGGTCGAGCTGGGCCTGCACCACCGCACCGGCCTCAGCCTCTGACATCGAGGTTCCGGCCCCGCCAAGCCGCGCCACCTCACCGGATCGCTCGATGACCACCCACCACTGGGCGAACCGCGCCAACAACGCCTGCGCCCCGTCATGATGCGGTGCCCGCACCCGCAGCAACAGTGCGACATCGCGGCGCGCCAACACCGTCAGCCACTCCACCACTGTCGGATCCACCACCCCGGCAGCATCGATCACCCCGTGCGCCCGCAACTCCGCAGCCACCGGATGCGCCAACGCGATCGACGCTGTCTCCACCTTGGGCAGCGTGGGCCGCAAACCCAACTCCGGAGCCACCACCTCGACACCCGCAAGCACCTGCAACACCCACAGGCCATCAATCGTGGTCGTCAACACAGCGCCACTGTAAGCACATAGCACGATCCGCTCTGGGCCGGAATGATTCACCAACGGCACCTGCGGCTCACCGCGATGTGGACCTGCACCCGCAGCAGTGCGATGTCGCGGCACAAGCGGAGGCAGACGCCGGGATGGATCCGGAGCCTACGATCATGGTGTGGCTGCTCTCGAAGGTGAAGACGCGTCGTCGGCACGCGAAGAGGTTCTGCTCTCGGGTCTCGTCGACTGGGTTGCACTCGACCGGATACATGGCTTTGTCGCCCAAGAAAATCGCGGCGATGTGCTGTCGGTCATTCAGGAAAAAACCTTGGAACTAATCCGTTCCTTGGTCGGCGACGGCTTATTCGATGTAGGGGATCTGCAAGGCGAGGGCGGCGAATTTGTCAGCTGGGAGACTTCAGTCGATGAATCGATCCAACGGATCCGCCACGTCTATGTCAGCAACTTCGACGACAGGTACGCGTGGGGCTGGTCCTGCTGGTTGTCCCTCACCGCAAAAGGACAACGCGTCGCCGACGGCCTTTCAAGGACGTCGGCGTTCGCAACGCCGCCGATCACCGTTGACGAGATACGGGCCGAGCAGCAGCGACTGCTGACGGCGTCATCGTTGGTCGGCGTGGTTTCCGGCTATGTCGCGGATCTGACCGCGATCGATGCTGAGTCTGCACCGGAGTGGCTGCGCAGCCTGGATATTCCCTCCGGATGGCGACGTGGCCAGCTGGCAGCCGAGGTAGCCGCACGGCCGGCCCGAGTGGTCGTCTATGGACCGAAAGCCGATGGCAGCTGGGACGCTTCGGAAACCCTGGCCCTGTTCCGGTTCACCGGATGCCCGCCCGCCGACGTCGTGCACCGCAACTCTGACCGCACGCTGCGTGATCTGAGGGCTCCGTTGGGCGACGCCGCCAGTTCCCTCGACCCACCCAGCACCGAAGTACTGGCCACCGACGACAACACCGGGGTGATCGCGGTGCGCAGTACCGGATCTTTCGTGTTCTGCCGGCGTTGGATGTGGGCCCAATTCAACACCTACATCGCGTGCTCCGAGTTAGCCGGCCAGAGTCGAATGCTCCTGCAATGCCTGTACTCTAGCAATGAGGGCGAGCTTGCGGCCGATCTCAATTCACTCGCCGATACGGTGCAGGACGCCTTCTTGGCAACCGTGCGATAGCAGCTGTGACCGGCAGCCTCCTGGAACGGCCTAAGCCAGCACCAGCAACCCGCCGATCGCAGCGATGGCACCGATGATCGCCCAAATGCCCGGATTCTGCTCGGGCGGCGGAATCTGGTCCGGTCTGATATTGACCGACGGCAAGTGAAGGTCAGGTCCCGACGGGGGGGCGGGCAATGGTTCTGGTGATGGTGTCATGGTCGGGTTTGGGGCAGGTGCCGGTTCTGCTGTTGGGGCCGGCGCGGGTTCGGGAGCCGGTTCCGGCACGACTTCGGGTTGGGGCTGCGGCCTTTTCGGTCGTTCCTCCATGTGGATGTCGACGTTCTTACCGTCGGGATACTGAATCTCGATCGTCGGGCCGCCGAACTTGCTGTTCTCACGGTAGGCGATCCTGGTCCCGTCTTCGAGGACCTGCCACTCGCCGGGGTACGTGGGGGCCCCGGGACTCGAGTTGCGTTTTCGGTCAACTGTTCGTAGAACAGTCGGATCTGTTCGGGCGTCTTGAGCACTTTGACGTGCGGTTGTCTGCCGGGTGGGAGGGGGTCCACTTTCGCATGAACATCTTTGGCGTTATTCACCGATAGTCCATGGACGCCATTGTCCCCGTCGTCGGCGTCCGGACCCAGCGGATCATGCGGCGCAACCGGTGGTGGCGCTGACGCTTCCGGCACGGCGGTCGGTGGCGAAGACGGCGTCGTCGTAGGCGGGTTGACCGGTTGCAGCGGCGCCGGCGGAGGCGAGACGACCGGTTGCGGTTGCAACGCGGCAGCCGACAGAAATCCGGGATAGGCCGTGGCCGCAGCCGGCATCGCGAATGGTTCCGCCGGTCGCACGAAGCTGGTGACTCCTGCCGGCGGTGTGGTCGGTATCCCCGGCGTGCCGGGGCGCATCCCCGCCGGTGCCCCGGGCGAGGCGGCCGGGGCGGGTGGGCCGTAGACCGCGGCATTAGACGGCGGTTGCTGATACATGCCTGTCGGCGGTGATGCCGGTACCGGGCGTAGCTCGGCGATCTTCGTCGGTGATGGTGCCGGTTGCGGGTTCGGGGGCGGCACCATGGCCGGGCTGGTGGTCGAGCCGTACTGGGTTACCGCCGAGGCGGCCTGTACGGCCTGGTGGGCCTGGCGCATCGCCGCCCCGGCCACCGTGCGGCCCGCGGCGTCGGTGACCGCCGCGGCCCGCGGCGGCCGGCGCGGCCGGTGAAGCCGCCGGGGTCGCCGGTGGCGGCGGGGTCGCCAACGCTGTGGTCGCGGTGTTCAACGCCGCCCCATAACTGCTGCCCGCCGAGGCATTCCTGGGCCACATGTGCCCGAAGTAGTCCAGATTCAACTCGGCGATCTGCGGACTCAACGCCCCCAACACCCGCGGATTGGCCTCCACATCGGCGGCCTCTTGCATCCGGTTGGCCTGCGCCTGGCGCGCGGGCACCATCGCCGACACCGCACTGTGGTAAGCCTGTGCCGCACCCGTCACGATCGCCGCGCGTTCCTCCAACCACACCGCCAGTGCCGCCAACGCGGTATTGACCCCGGTATGTGCAGCCTGACTGCCGGTGGCACCGGCCCCCGACCACGCGCTGCCATAGATGCCGGCGGCATTGGCCTGCGAGGCCGACGTCAGTGCCTGCAATCCCGCTGCCTGCGCACTGAGTTGTTGGGCGTGGGCCATCGTCGAGCCTGAACCCGGCCCCGAAGCCAACACCGAATGATTGGCCTCCGGGCTCTGCGCCGGCCAGGAATACGCCACCGCACGCCCCTCCCGCACGCACACCAACCCAATGGAGGCTACTTGATACGGTTCCACGGCTCTCGATTTCCGCTCTGAGGTGCTGATGCGCTAGCCTGACCGGGCGTCACGGCGAGGGCGGCCCCTTCGGCCGCCGTTATCGGCGAGGACCTGATGGTTGTCGCGATCTGGCCGTGCCTCATGCACGCCGCAGCAACCACAGGAGTATCGATGGCCAAGTCCCCGACCACCAACCAGCTCACCGTCTCGGTGCGTTCCGAGACTGGCAAGGGCGCATCCCGCCGGGCCCGCCGCGAGGGCAAGGTCCCCGCGGTGCTCTACGGCCACGGCACCGATCCCCAGCACCTGGAGCTGCCCGCCCACGACTACGCGGCCGTGCTGCGGCACTCCGGCGCCAACGCGGTGCTCACCCTCGACATCGACGGCAAAGAGCAGCTGGCGCTGACCAAGGCGCTGGACGTCCACCCGATCCGCCGCACCATCCAGCACGCGGACCTGATCGTGGTCCGCCGCGGCGAGAAGGTCATCGTCGAGGTGAACGTCGTCATCGAGGGCGAACCGTTCCCGGGAACTCTCGTCACCCAGGACGCCACCGCGGTGGAGATCGAGGCCGAGGCGCTGTCGATCCCCGAGCAGCTGACCCTCTCGATCGAGGGTGCCGAAGCCGGCACCCAGTTCACCGCGGGCGGCCTTGAGCTGCCCAAGGGCGTGACGTTGATCTCCGACCCGGAGCTGCTGCTGGTCAACGTGATCGAGCCGGTCGTCGAGGCAGAGGCCGAGACCGAAGAGGCGGCCGAGGAGGCCGCCGTCGAGGAGGCCGGCGAGGCCGCGGCTCCCGAGGCGGAGTAGGCCGAGCACGGCGTGGCCGAGTCGCCGCCGGTACTGGTGGTCGGCCTGGGCAACCCCGGGCCGAACTATGCCCGCACCCGGCACAACGTGGGCTTCATGGTCGCCGACCTGCTCGCCGAGCGGATGGGGTCGGCGTTCAAGCTGCACAAGAAGTCCGGGGCCGACGTGGCCACCGGGCGATTGAGCGGGCGTGCGGTGATACTGGCCCGTCCGCGCTGCTACATGAACGAGTCGGGGCGCCAAGTGGGGCCGCTGGCCAAGTTCTACTCGGTGCCGGTGGGTGACCTGGTGGTCGTCCACGATGATCTCGACTTGGAGTTCGGCCGGATCCGGCTTAAGCAGGGCGGCGGTGAAGGCGGCCACAACGGGCTGCGCTCCATCGCAACAGTGCTGGGCAGCAAGGACTTTCAGCGGGTTCGCTGGGGAATCGGGCGCCCGCCCGGGCGTCAGGATCCCGCGGCGTTCGTGCTGCAGGCCTTCGGTGCGCGCGAGCGCGCGGAGGTGCCGACGATCTGCGAGCAGGCCGCCGACGCCACCGAGCTGCTGATCAAACTGGGTCTGGAGCCGGCGCAGAACATCGTGCACGCCTGGGGTTAGTGGCGCGAGCAGACACAGACTCGCACGGATCGGCTCGCTGAGATGCGATTTTGTGTCTGCTCGCCGTGGTCAGGTGACCAGGGTGACGGAGTTGGCCCGGCGCAGCTTGCCCGACGGGGTCTTGGGGATGCTGCCCGGTCCCAGTACCACCACGTTGCGGGGCCGCATGTCGACCTCGGTGACCACCTCGTGGGCCACCTGGTGCTCGATCCGGCGCACCTCGGCCGGGTCCTGCCAGGCGTTGGACTCCACCGCGACGGCGAACGTCTCGCGGGAGTGCCCGGCGTCCAGGCGCACCGCCACCGCGCAGCCCGGGCGCACGCCCTCGACCCGCCCGGCGGCCCGCTCGATGTCGGTCGGGTAGATGTTGCGGCCGGCCATGATGATGACGTCCTTGACCCGGCCGCACACCACGACGTGGCCGTTCTCCATCTGATAGCCCAGGTCGCCGGTGTCATACCAGCCGTGCTCGTCCTGCGCCGGCAGGAAGCCGGCCATGGTCAGGTAGCCCGGGGTCACCGGCTCCCCGCGCAGTTGGATCACGCCCACCCCGCGCGGCGGCAACGCGTTGCCGTTCTCGTCGACGATCCGGATCTCGATGCCCTTCAGCAGCGGCCCCAGCGATGCCAGCCGACGGGTGTTGCCCTTGGTGGCCGGCACCGCGCGGCGCAACGCGGCCAGCAGATCGGCGTCGACCTCGTCGACCACCAGGCCCGCGCCGCACTTGGAGAACGACACCGCCAGCACCGTCTCGGCCATGCCGTAGGCCGGCAGGATGGCCTCGGGCTTCAAGCCGAACGGCTTACCGGCGTCGATCAGGTCCTCGACGTCGGCCGGCTCGACCGGCTCGGCGCCCGAGAGCGCGAACCGCAGCGTGGACAGGTCGAACTGCCCCGGCGTGGCCTGCTTGCGCAGCCGCTTGGCGAACAGCGCGTAGGCGAAGTTCGGGGCGGCGGTCATGGTGCCCTTGTACTTGTCGATCAGCTTGGCCCACAGCAGCGTGTCGCGCAGGAAGTCCATCGGGGTGATCTTGACCAGCTCGGCGCCGAAGTACATCGGCACGGTCAGGAACCCGATCATGCCCATGTCGTGGAAGCACGGCAGCCAGCTGACCATGACGTCCTTCTCGACGTCGTACTCGGCGCTGATGAACATCGCCTCGGCGTTGGAGTAGATGTTGCGGTGGGTGATCTGCACGGCCTTCGGCGATCCGGTCGACCCGGAGGTCAACTGCATCAGCGCCAGATCGTCCTCACCGGCCTCCACCGGGTCGATCGGGTCGGCGGCCAGCAGTTCGGCGACGGTCAGGACCTTCAGGCCCTTCTCCTGCAGCACCGGCATCGCGGCCAGGAACGGATCGGAGATGATCACGGCCTTGGCGTCGATCATGTCGACGACGGTCATGGTGTCTTCGGCCCACACCGCCAGGTCGGTGCGCGGGGTGGGCTGGTGCAGCATGGTCAGGCTGGCGGCGCGTATCCACACGCCCTGCGCGGTGGGGGCGATTTCGACCGGGGCGCCGGCCAGCACGCCGACCGCGTCGCCCGGCCCGACACCGGCGGCCGCCAATCCGCCGGCGATGCGACGGGCGCGCTCGTGGACCTCGCCCCAGGTGTGCCGGACCGGCTCGTGCGGCTCACCGGTGACCATGCCCTTGGTGGATTCGCGTGCGCTGCGGAACATGTTGTCGGTAAACCTGCTCACGACGGCCTCCTAGCCGGCACCGGTACTTTGCCAACGGGCTGAGATTTCATGTTCCACCTGCTGGGGACCACTACGCGAGAGGCGCGCGCGCACAAAAGGGTGGCGTTTGCATCTCGATACCGTAATGCGCGACCGACCAGATCGGCGTGCGTCTGGTCGGCAGGGATGTCCTGGCCGCAACTAGTCACCGCGCTGTATCTTAAACTCCTCTTAATCGAGGAGCAAATCCCGGCGCCGCATTGGGTTCGCCGTCACACTCCGGTCACCGACGACGGCACCACCCGGGCGCCGTAGACCGGCCCGCTGGCCACCCGCACCGCGCGTCCGGCACCGACGGCCGCCAGCTCGACGGCGACATCGGCCGCCGACACGGCCGAGGCACACAGGAACGCGCACGTCGGCCCGGAACCGGTCACGATGCCCGACAGCGCACCTGCTTCCACCCCGGCCCGCAGCGTGCGCCGCAACGCGGGGTTGAGGCTGACCGCCGCGGCCTGCAGGTCGTTGCCGAGCAGCCCGGCCAACCGCTGCGGATCACCGGCGGCCAGCGCCGCCAGCACCGGCTCGGACTCGCCCAACTCCGGCAGGCTGCGGCCGGTCTCGCGCAACCGGTCCAGTTCGGCGAAGACCGCCGGTGTGGACAGGCCGCCGTCGCCGAAGACCAGCACCCAGTGGAACGTCTCCCGGGTCAGCACCGTCGCCAGCTCTTCGCCGCGGCCGGTGCCCAACGCGGTGCCGCCGTGCAGCGCGAACGGCACGTCGCTGCCGAGCTGGGCGGCCAGGGCGTGCAGGTCGCGGCGCGGCACGCCCAACTCCCAGAGCACATTCATCCCGACCAGGACCGCCGCGGCGTCGGCACTGCCTCCGGCCATGCCGCCGGCCACCGGGATGGACTTGTCGATGGTGATCGCCACGTCCGGGGCCCGGCCCACGTGCTCGGCCATCAGCTCGGCGGCTTGCCAGGCCAGGTTGCGCTCATCGGTGGGCAGCGCATCGGCACCCTCGCCGGCGATCCGCAACGACAGCACGTCGGCGTCGCGGATCGTCACCTCATCCACCAGCGAAACGGCATGGAAAACGGTGGTCAGCTCGTGATAGCCGTCCTCGCGGCGGTCGCCGACCGCCAGGTACAGGTTGAGCTTGCCCGGCACCCGCACGGTGACCGACCCGGTCGGGGACCACTCGGTGGCGGCGTTTCCGTCGGATGCGGTCACGCGTTTCTCCTATGTCAAGCCGCTGCCGTTTGGCAAGGGCTTTGTTGGGTTTGTTTGTCGGTTCGCATGCGGCCGAAGA
>NZ_MVHU01000032.1 GCF_002086285.1 Mycolicibacter kumamotonensis
CACAACTTCACCGAGCTGCCCCGGATCCGTTCGGAGCGCCCGGCTTTCGAGCTGCACTACCCGCACATGATCGATCGGCTGCGTGCCGAGGCGCACGTCGGACGTCATCCCGGCGACGAGCTGTACGAGCCCGAACCAGTTTGATGTGCCCACTGGGGGTGAGGCGGCGCCGGGTCCGATCGGGCGGCCGCCGCGGGTGAGCATGGCCAAGGTGCCGGTGTTGATCACCGTCACCGGCGTCGATCAGCCGGGCGTTACCTCGGCGCTCTTCGAGGTGCTGTCGCGGTATCAGGTCGAGCTGCTCAACGTCGAGCAGGTGGTGGTCCGCGGTCGGCTGACCCTGGGCGTGCTGGTGTCTGCGGTACCGGAGGTGGCAGACGGAACGGCGTTGGCCGCTGAGGTCACCGCGGCCATCCACGGCGTGGGCCTGGACGTCACGATCGAGCGCAGTGACGACGCTCCGATCATCGCCGCGCCGTCCACGCACCGGATCGTGGTTCTGGGACGGCCGGTGACCGCCGCTGCGCTCGGGGCCCTGGCCACTGAGATCGCGGAGATCGACGCCAATATCGACATGATCCGGGGCGTCTCGGATTACCCGGTGACCGGGTTGGAGCTGCGAGTGTCGGTGCCGGCCGGCGCGGCGGGCCGGTTGCAGTCCGCGCTGAGCCAGGTCGCCGCGCAGCAGCGGGTCGACGTGGCATTCCAAGATGCCAGCCTGTCGCGACGGACCAAGCGGTTGATCGTCTTCGACGTCGACTCGACCCTGATCCAGGGCGAGGTCATCGAGATGCTGGCCGCGCGCGCCGGCGCCGGGGACGCGGTCGCGGCGATCACCGAGGCCGCCATGCGCGGCGAACTCGACTTCGCCGAGTCGCTGCATCACCGGGTTGCCACGTTGGCCGGCCTTCCCGCCGATGTCATCGAAGAGGTAGCCGAGCAGATCGAGCTCACCCCGGGGGCACGCACCACGTTGCGCACCCTGCGCCGGTTGGGTTTCAAATGCGGGGTGGTCTCCGGCGGCTTCCGGCAGGTGATCGCACCGCTGGCCGACGATCTGAAGCTGGACTTCGTCGCTGCCAACGAGTTGGAGATCGTCGACGGCAAGCTCACCGGCCGGGTGATCGGGCCGGTGGTGGACCGGCCCGGCAAGGCCGATGCCCTACGAGAGTTCGCCAACCGCGCCGGCGTGCCGCTGGAGCAGACCGTCGCGGTCGGGGACGGCGCCAACGACATCGACATGCTCGCCGCGGCCGGGCTGGGTGTGGCCTTCAACGCCAAACCGGCATTGCGTGAGGTCGCTGATGCGTCGTTGAGCTATCCCTATCTGGACACCGTGCTGTTCCTGCTGGGTGTCACCCGCGCCGAGATCGAGGCGGCCGACGCGCACGACGGGGTGCTGCGCCGGGTGGAGATCCCGCCGGACTAACCGCTCGCACAACCCGTCTGAGAAGGATCCGCCCAGGTGATGGGTGCCTTGATCGCTGCGGTCGACCCGGCTAGCGGCACCCGGTCGGTTGCCACCGGGTCAGGGTACGGCACCATAGGGCCGTGCCCGACACCGGACGCCCCGGCCCCCTCGCAGCGGCCGACCAAGATCTGCTGATTCACTTCGAGGGTGTTTCGCTGTGCCGTGACGGGCGCTCCTTGGTGGGCCCGCTGGACTGGTCGGTCGAACTCGACGAACGCTGGGTGATCATCGGCCCCAACGGCGCGGGCAAGACATCGCTGCTGCGGATCGCCGCCGCCACCGAACACCCGTCCTCGGGCGTGGCCGTGGTGCTCGGCGAACAGCTCGGCCGGGTCGACACCACCGAACTGCGGGCCCGAGTCGGATTGAGCTCCTCGGCGCTGGCGCAGCGGATTCCGGGCAACGAGACCGTCCGGGACTTGGTCATCTCGGCCGGCTACGCGGTACTGGGCCGGTGGCGGGAACGCTATGAGGCGGTCGACCACGACCGGGCCGTGGACCTGCTGGAAAGCCTGGGCGCCGAACACCTGGCTGACCGCACCTACGGGACCCTGTCGGAAGGGGAGCGCAAGCGGGTGCTGATCGCTCGCGCGCTGATGACCGATCCCGAGTTGTTGCTGCTCGACGAACCGGCGGCCGGCCTCGATTTGGGCGGTCGTGAGGAACTGGTGGCCCGGCTGGCCGATCTGGCCGCCGACCCGGACGCGCCGGCGATCGTGTTGGTGACCCACCACGTCGAGGAGATTCCCCTCGGCTTCAGCCACTGCCTGCTGCTGGCCGAGGGCCGCACCGTCGCCGCCGGCCTGCTCAGTGACGTGCTGACCGCCGAGAACCTGTCCGCCGCGTTCGGGCAGGCGATCTCCTTGGACGTCATCGACGGGCGCTACTTCGCCCGCCGGACCCGCAGCCGGGCGGCCCATCGGAGGCGCGCATGAACTCCGCACAGCCGCCGCTGCCGACCCGGCCCGCCGCGACGGTGATGTTGGTGCGCGACGGGGACAATGGGCGCGGGCCGCTGGATGTGTTCCTGATGCGCCGTCACGCCGCCATGGAGTTCGCCGCCGGAGTGATGGTGTTTCCCGGCGGCGGGGTCGACGACCGCGACCGCAGCGCCGAGGTCGCCTGGCACGGGCCCGATCCGGCCTGGTGGGCCCAGCGCTTCGGCGTCGAGATCGACCTGGCCGCGGCGCTGGTGTGCGCGGCGGTACGGGAGACCTTCGAGGAATCCGGCGTGCTGTTCGCCGGGCCCGCCGACGACCCGCAGCGCGTCGTCGCCGATGCGTCGGTGTATGCCGAGTCCCGCCGCGCCCTGGCGGTTGGCGAATTGTCGTTCGCCGACTTCCTGCGCACCGAGAACCTGGTGCTGCACGCCGAACTGTTGCGGCCGTGGGCGAATTGGGTGACACCCGAGGCCGAACGCACTCGCCGCTACGACACCTATTTCTTCGCAGCCGCGCTACCGGTGGGGCAGCGCGCCGACGGCGAGAACACCGAGTCCGACCACGCCGGCTGGGTCACCCCCGAAGACGCGATCGAAGACTTCGCGACCGGCCGCAGCTTCCTGCTGCCGCCGACCTGGACCCAGCTGGATTCGCTGGTCGGCCGCAGCGTGCCGGAGGTGCTGGGGCTGGAACGCCAGATCGTGGTGACCCAGCCGACGATGGCCCGGCACGGCGACAACTGGGAGATCGAGTTCTTCGATTCGACGCGTTACAACGAAGCGCGCGGGACGCGGTGGCCCGGATGAGCGAATTCGTCGCGGTCCACTCGTCATCGGCCGGGGTGGCCACCCTGGTGCTGTCACGTCCGCCGACCAACGCCCTGACCCGGCAGGTCTACCGGGAGATCACCGAGGCGGCCACGGAGGTGTCGGCGCGCGACGATGTCGCCGCCGTGGTGTTGTTCGGCGGCCACGAGATCTTCTGCGCCGGTGACGACGTGCCTGAACTTCGCACCCTCATACCCGCCGAGGCCGAGGGGTTCGCTCGCATCCGCCATGACGCCGTGGAGGCCGTGGCGGCGATCCGCAAGCCGACGGTGGCCGCGGTCACCGGCTATGCGCTGGGCAGCGGCCTGGCGCTGGCGTTGGCGGCGGATTGGCGGATCAGCGGTGACAACGTCAAATTCGGCGCCACCGAGATTCTGGCCGGCCTCGTTGCCGACGGTGCGGGGCTGGCCCGGCTGACCCGCACCATCGGCGCGAGCCGCGCCAAGGAGCTGGCTTACAGCGGGCGGTTCTTCGACGCCGAGGAAGCGCTGGCACTGGGGCTGATCGACGACATGGTGGCCCCCGACGGGGTCTACGACGCGGCCATGAGTTGGGCCCGGCGCTTCGTCGACGCTCCGGGGGAGGCGCTGGCGGCAGCCAAAGCCTCGATCGACACCGTCGCCACGCTGCCCCCCGCCGAGCGGGCCGCAGCCGACCGCCGCCGCTACGCGCAGGTGTTTGCTGCCGGACTCGGCGAGAACACCCGATAATCGCGCATTTTCACGCTCCTATCAGCTAACGTTCAGTCACGCGGCGTTGGCCGCGCTGTGCGGGCCGAGGGAGAGACCACATGCAACGACGTGCCACCCGTCCGTGGGTCACCGCCACCGTCGCGCTCGTCGCGGCGGGAGCCGTCGCGGTCACGCCGGTTGCCGCGCCGCTGCCCGACGCCCTAGCGGTCGACATCCTGCTTGCCGCCCAGGACATCACCCTCGACCTGGTGCGCCACGGCGAGTCGGTGGACAACGCCGAAGGCTTCCTGGGCACCATGCCCCCGGGCGCCGAGCTCACCGAGCTCGGGCATCAGCAGGCTGCGGACGTCGCCCCGGCGATCCACGACGCGTTCCCTGACGGGATCGCCGGGCTCTACGCCTCGGAAATGATCCGCGCCCAGGACACCGCCCAGCCGCTGGCCGATCTGTTGCAGGCGGACGTCACCATCTTGTCCGGACTCAACGAACTCGACGCGGGTTGGCTGGAGGGCCAACCGCTCAACACCCTCACCGAGGTCGGCTACATCCTCGCCCCCCTCATGTGGATCATGGGCCAGTACTGGGTTCCCCAACTGGGCTCCGCGATCGATACCAACGGGGTGGTGTTCAACGACCGCGTCGGCGAGGCGATCGAGGCCATCTACGGCAACACTGTTGCCGACCCGGACAACCCGACGACCAGTGTGGCGTTCGCGCATGCCGGCACGATCGCGGTCTGGACGCTGATGAACGTCAAGAATCCCGACTTCGGGCTGGTCCTCACCGAAGCGCTCAAGACGCTCAGCCCCCTGGGCAACACCGCTCAGGTGGTCCTCGACGGCAACCCGACCGACGGCTGGACGCTGGTCAGCTGGGACGGCCACGAGGTGTCGGCCACCCCGGACCTGCTCACCGGACTGTTCGTCGACTGGCGGGATCTGGCGACGGCTCCGCAGATCGCCGCCTGGCACATCCTGGAGGCATTCCAGGGCGGCGACCAGGCCGACATCACCGCCGCGTTGCAGACCGGATTCGACCAGGTCGTGGCCGCCCTCACCGCTTTCCCGCAGGCGGTGATCGACACCCTCACCGGTGCGTTGAGCGGTTAGCGGTCGCCCGCAGAATTGGCGGGCAACCCATTGACAATAGGGAAAACATCAGATTACCCTCAGCGAACTATTTGCGCTACGCGGCGTAGCGTAACGGAATCTGTAGTTCGTTGAAGGAGAAGGTCATGAACCAGACCCGCCCGTGGATCACCGCCGGAGTCGCCCTGGTCGCTGCCGGCGTCGTCGCCACACCCTCGGCGCCGGTGAGCGGCCCGCTGCCCGCGCTGGTAGCCATGCCCAACATCCAGCTGGCCGCCACCGACATGGTGCTCGACCTGGTGCGGCACGGCCAGTCGGTCGACAACGTCGAGGGCGTCATCGGGACCCTGCCGCCGGGCGCGCCGCTCACCGACGAGGGCGGTACCCAGGCGGCCTACCTCGCCGACCCCACCAACCCGCTGCATCTCGCCGACCCGAGCTTCTACGACGGCGTCTACGCGTCGGAGTTCATCCGGACACAGCAGACCGCGGCGGACTGGCTGGCGGCCGCGGGAGCGACCGACACGTCGCCGACGGTGTTAGCCGGACTCAACGAACTCAATGCCGGCTTCCTCGAGGGAACCTCGCAGTCCAGCCAGGCGACCGCCCTGCTGTACCTGGTCGGCCCATTGGCGTGGATGTTCGGCCAATACTGGGTGCCGCAGCTGGGTTCCACCATCGACCCGAACGGCATGGCGTTCCAGGACCGGTTCTCCGACGCCATCGAGCAGATCTATGCCAACGGCGGCACTGTCGACGCCGACGGAAACCTCAACAGCGTGGCGTTCTCGCACGCGGCGGCGATCTCCACCTGGGTGATGATGAACGTGAAGAACCCCGACTTCGAGCTCTACTTCAAGTCGTTGATGCAGGGGTTGTTGCCCAACACCGGCCAGGTCGTGATCGAGGGCAACCCCACTGACGGCTGGACCCTGGTCAGCTGGAACGGAACGGAGGTGGCGGAGAACCCGGGTCTGCTGACCGGGTTGTTCGTCGACGTCCGCGACCTGATGGTCGCGCCCCAGATGGCCGGCTGGCACATCTGGGAGGCGATCGGCGGCGGGGACCCCGCCGACATCACCGCCGCGCTGCAGACCGGCTTCAATGACGTGCTCGCCGCGTTCGCCGCGTTCCCGCAGGCGGTGATCGACACCATCACCGGGGCGATGGGCGATGCCGCCAGCAGCAGTGCCGGCGACGCGGCCGGCGACGTGCTGGCGGCTTGGGCGGGCTGACCGGCAACCGGTGTGCAGCCGGGCGTGGCGGTGACACCGCTGCGCCCGGCTGTTACGTTTGCACCCGTCGCGACGGCGCCTGAGCACCGAACAGAGATTCGCTGAAGGATTGGTGTTGCCCGGCTCGGCCACACGTATGTAGTGTGAATTCAGTCACAATATGTCCGCTAGGGGAGGAATGGACATGAATGGACTTGTCACCCGTCCGTGGGCCGCTGCCACCGGAATAGCGCTGGTCAGCGCCGGATTTGTCGCAGGCACGCCGGTAACGGCGCCACCGCCGGCCGGCGCGCAGGCCTTCGACATTCAGCTCACCGCCGAGGACATCACGCTCGATCTCGTGCGGCACGGGCAATCGACCGACGACGTCAACAACATTCTCGGCACGCTGCCGCCCGGTGCCCCCCTCACCGACCTGGGAGAACAGCAGTCCGCGCAGGTCGCCCAGGATATTCAGCAGGCGTTCCCCGACGGTATCGCCGGGATCTACGCCTCGGAGCTCATCCGGACCCAGGAAACCATGGCCGCGCTGGCCGCACTGCCCGGGATGCCGGACGTGCAGGTGCTGTCGGATCTCAACGAGATTCCCGCCGGCATCTTCGAAGGACAGCCTCGCGACCTGATCAGCGAAGCCTCCTTCTTCTTCCCGATGGCCATGTGGATCCTCGGCAACCTCTTCGTCGCCGAGCCCGGCACCAACTACAACGGGGTGGTCTTCGAGGATCAGGTCAACCAAGCCGTACAGACCATGTACGACAACACCATTGCCGGTGACGGCCCCACGACCGCCGTGGCGTCCTCCAGCGGCGGCGACATCGCCATCTGGATCCTGATGAACGTCAAGAACCCCGATATCTGGCCGATCCTGCAGACGGTGCTCGAAAACGGCGGTCCGCCCCCCAACGCCGGCCAGGCCATACTCGAGGGCAACCCCACCGACGGCTGGACGCTGGTCAGCTGGGACGGGATAGCGGTGTCGCCGACCCCGGATCTGATCACCGGATTGTTCGTCGACTACCGCGACCTGATCACCGCGCCGCAGATCGCGCTGTGGCACATCTGGGAGGCCATCCAGGGCGGCGACCAGGCCGACATCACCGCCGCGTTGGAAACCGGCTTCAACCAGGTTGTCTCCGCGTTCGAAGCTTTCCCCCAGGCGGTGATCGACACCATCACCGGCGCGTTCGGGGGCGGCGCCGCCGCTGCCGCCGACTCACTCGCCGACGGTTTGATGGGAGCGATCTGAGCCCGATCGGGGCCACCCGTGCATACCGGTGGTGACCTGGCTGCGCCCGGCTTCGCCGCGCGTGCAGCCACCGCTTAGGCTGTCTCACCATGACGAGCACGGACCCGACGCCGAACCCGCACGCGACCGCCGAGCAGGTAGAGGCCGCCCGGCACGACAGCAAGCTCGCTCAGGTGCTCTATCACGACTGGGAGGCCGAGCAGTACGACGAGAAATGGTCGATCTCCTACGACGAACGCTGTATCGACTACGCCCGCGGCCGCTTCGATGCGATCGTGCCCGCCGCGGATCGCGACCGCATGCCCTATGAGCGGGCTCTGGAGCTGGGTTGTGGCACCGGATTCTTCCTGCTCAACCTGATGCAGTCCGGCGTGGCGCGGCGCGGATCGGTCACCGACCTGTCTCCGGGCATGGTCAAGGTCGCCACCCGTAACGGCAAGGCCCTCGGCCTGGACGTCGACGGCCGGGTCGCCGATGCCGAGGGCATTCCGTACGAGGACAACACCTTCGACCTGGTGGTCGGCCACGCGGTGCTGCACCACATCCCCGATGTGGAGCTGTCGCTGCGTGAGGTGGTCCGGGTGCTAAAACCCGGTGGCCGGTTCATCTTCGCCGGCGAGCCCACCACGGTCGGCAACTTCTACGCGCGCCGGCTGGCCGACCTGACCTGGAAGACCACGGTCGCCGCGATGAAGCTGCCCGGGATGGGCTCCTGGCGCCGGCCGCAGGAAGAGCTCGACGAAAACTCCCGTGCCGCTGCGCTCGAATGGATCGTGGACCTGCACACCTTCGAGCCGCGCGACCTCGAGCGGATGGCCGCCAACGCCGGTGCCGTCGAGGTGCGCACCGCCAGCGAGGAGTTCACCGCCGCCATGCTGGGCTGGCCGGTTCGGACCTTCGAGTCGACCGTGCCGCCGGGCAAGCTCGGGTGGGGTTGGGCGCGATTCGCATTCCGCAGCTGGACGGCGCTGAGCTGGGTGGACGCCAACGTGTGGCGTCGCGTGGTCCCGAAGGGCTGGTTCTACAACCTGATGGTCACCGGGGTAAAGCCCTCCTGACCAGCGGTTACCCCTTCTGCCCGGCCGATGTCGGATACCTGACGTCGCCGGCGGGCACCGCGGCCCTGGCCGAGGTCGCCGGCTTCGCGTTGAGTGACACCACGCACCTGGCCGACATCGCCGCCATACGGCGCCGTTTCGGTGAGCGGACACCGGCACTGGCCGAGACCGTCCTGCTGCGCCGACGCGCGCCGGCCAAACTCGCCGAGCTGCCGGGCACCTCGCAGTGGCTGTTCACCGACGAAGCGCTGCAGCAGGCCAGCGCCGCGCCGGTGGCACGCCACCGGGCCCGGCGGATCGCGTCGACAGTGCCGGACGCCGTCGTGCACGACGTGACCTGCTCGGTCGGAACCGAATTGGCGGCGCTGTCCGAGGAGACCGACCGGGTGCTGGGTAGCGACCTGGACCGGGTGCGGCTGGCGATGGCACACCACAACCTGGGCGAGGCGGTGCTCGGTCTTGTTCAAGCCGACGCGTTGACCCCGGTCAGCAGCGACACGGTGGTGCTGGCCGACCCGGGACGCCGCGGGGGCGGCCGGCGCCGCTTCGACCCGGCCGACTACCAACCCGCCCTCGACCGGCTGTTGGATATCTACCAGGGGCGCGACATCGTGGTAAAGACCGCTCCTGGAATCGATTTCGACAGCGTTCGACGGCTCGGCTTTCAGGGCGAGATCGAAGTGACCTCATGGCGGGCTTCGGTACGCGAGGCCTGCCTGTGGTCGCCCGGCCTGGCCGAGCCGGGCGTGCGCCGCCGCGCTGTGATCCTCGATCGTGACGAGCAGGTCACCGACGCAGAACCCGCCGACTGCGACGTGGCACCGGCCGGGCGGTGGATCATCGACCCGGACGGCGCGGTGGTGCGGGCCGGGCTGGTCCGCCAGTACGCTGCCCGGCACGGGCTCTGGCAGCTCGACCCCGACATCGCCTACCTGTCCGGGGATGAACTGCCGGACGGGGTACGCGGATTCGAGGTGCTCGAGACGCTGGCCTACAGCGAGAAGCGGTTGCGTCAGGCGCTGGCGGCGCTGGACTGCGGCACTCTGGAAATCCTGGTTCGCGGCGTGCGCGAGGTGCAGGCCGACCCCGACGGCTTACGCCGGCGGCTGCGACTGCGCGGGCAGCAGGCGCTGTCGGTGGTCATCACCCGCATCGGGACGGGGGCAGCGGCTCGGCCGATTGCGTTCGTCTGCCGTCCGTCCCGCTGAGCGGCCCGGTAGGCTATGCGCTTCGGGGCCATTCCTGCTTGCTGCGGCAAGTCGAGACAAAGCGAGACGAACCGACAATGCGCATAGTGGTGGCCGCCCTGTTGGCGGGCGGGGCAGTAGGCGGGTGGCTGGGTGTTCCCGGCCTGCCCTCGGCGACGGCGGCCGCGCCGTGTGCCGAACTGGGCGGGACAATCGAGGCCGGCGGACTGTGTCACGTCCACTCCTCGAACTCCAGCTACACCCTGGACATGAAGTTCCCGGTGGACTACCCCGATCAGCAGACACTGACCGACTACCTGGTGCAGAACCGTGACGGGTTCCTGACCGTCGCCAAGTCGCCCGGCTCACGCGACCTGCCCTACGAAATGGACGCCACCTCCGAGCAGCACCGCTCGGGTCAGCCGCCCAGGGGAACTCAGAGCGTCGTGCTCAAGATCTTCCAGGATCTCGGCGGCCCCCAGCCGTCCACCTGGTACCAGTCCTTCAACTACGATCTGGCGGCCCGCAAGCCGATCACCTTCGAGACGCTGTTCACGCCCAACAGCAAGCCGCTGGAGGTGATCTTTCCGGTGGTGCAGCGCGACCTCGAGCGTCAGACCGGTGTGCCGGCGATCCTGATCTCGCCGGGTTCGGGGATGGACCCGTCGCACTACCAGAACTTCGCCATCACCAACGAGGAAGTGATCTTCTACTTCGCTCCCGGCGAGCTGCTGCCGATGAGCGCCGGTGCCACCTCGGTGCGGGTGCCGCGCACCGCGCTGCCGCCACTGGCCGTCTGAGGCGACCGCGAGCGCGGCGGGTCGCCGTAACGGCTCTGAGGCGTTGCGGCGCGGGAAAGACCAGCGCTAGGCGGGGGCGAAGCTGAAGACCTGCCCGGCGCTGGTGGCGACCACCACCCGCCGGTCATGGCCGACCGACACCCCCAGCGGAAACCCGCGCGATTCGGGCAACGGATAGCTGTTGACGGTATGACCGTCGGTCGGGTCGAAGACCAGCAGCGACAAGCCGGCCGGGCCGACGCTGGTGCCGGCGACGACGGTGTACCCGACCTTTCCGGCCAGGCTCGACGACGACAGCGGAGTGGTGTCGTCGCGGCGCCACACCTGCTCGGCGTAGTCACCGCGGTCGGCGAACGCGACCAGGCCGGTCTCCGGCCCGCCGCCGGAGACGATCAGCCCGCCAGGCGTCACCGCCGGCGGCGTCTGGGCCAAAAACTTCAGCGGAACCGACCATTTCGGCTTCCCGTCGGCCGCGTTGATCGCCCACAACCGTTGGTCGCGCCCGTTGACGTAGACCGTCGAGCCGTCGGCGGACAGCACCGGACTGGCCAGCACCCCGCCGGCGACGGCGTCGCTGGTCCACTCCTGGGTGAGCAGGGGAGTGCCGCCCGGGTGGTACTTGAGGCCGACGAGCCCGGGCTCCTTGGCGCCCGGCTGCCACAGGCTCACCACCACGGTGTTGCTCGCCGGTGAGAACGCGGGTGCGGCGGCGACCGGGCAGTCCGGCCGGGCCGCGGCGCAGTCGGCCAAGCCGCGGCGGAAGTCGGTGGGGTCGATGCCGTCGACCAGGTCCAGCGGGGTGCCGACGACGGTGCCGCGGTGCGCATCGAAAACCAGGGTCTGGCCCAGGTGGGTCACCACCAGCAGCAGGCCGTCGCCGAGGATCCGCGGTGTCGAGGGCATCCCGATCACCGGTGCGCGCCAGCGGATCCACTGCGTGGGCGGAAACGACAGCATCGCACCGGGCTGGCCGACATAGACGTTGTCGAAGCCGTCGATGAGCGGGCCGAAGAACCCGCCGCCCTGATGCAACCGGGTGCACCAGCGCTGCCTGCCGTGGTCGGCGTTCTCCCACTGCATCAGCGAACAACCGGCCTCGGTCTGCCCGTTGAGCACCAGCCAGCCGTGCACGCCGATCGCCGGGCCGGCTCCCAATTCGCCCTTGACCGAGCGGGTCCAGTCCAATTGCAGGTCGGTGGCGCCCGCGGCGGCGGTATTGCTGCTGTTGGCGGCGTCGGCGTACTGGGCGGGCCAGCCCGGTGCGGGGGCGGCGTCCACCCACGAATCGGTGTTGGCGCAGCCGCCCATCGCCGAGGCCATCGCCGTCACCGCGATGGCCGCCAGGACACCACGTCGCCGCACCACAGTGGCAATCCCCAATCATCGGCAGGCCAGTGAACGAGTCCAGGTGAGGGTAGCGCGTGCGTCGAATCCGCTCGCGTAGGCTTTCCGGCCATGACGACCATGTGGGGTGCACCAATCCACAAACGCTGGCGTGGTTCGCGTCTGCGCGACCCGCGTCAGGCCAAATTCCTCACGCTGGCCTCGCTGCGCTGGGTGCTGGCCAACAAGGCCTACACCCCGTGGTATCTGGTGCGGTATTGGCGGCTGCTGAAGTTCAAGCTGGCCAACCCGCACATCATCACCCGCGGCATGGTGTTCCTGGGTAAAGGCGTGGAGATCCAGGCCACCCCGGAGATGTCATATATGGAGATCGGCCGCTGGGTGCACATCGGCGACAAGAACACCATCCGGGCGCACGAGGGATCATTGCGCTTCGGCGACAAAGTGGTGCTCGGCCGGGACAACGTCATCAACACCTACCTCGACATCGAACTCGGTGACTCGGTGCTGATGGCCGACTGGTGCTACGTCTGCGACTTCGACCACAAGATGGACGACATCAACGTGCCCATCAAGGACCAGGGCATCGTGAAGAGCCCGGTGCGGATCGGGCCGGACACCTGGATCGCGGCGAAGGTCACCATTCTGCGTGAGACCAGCATCGGCCGCGGCTGTGTGCTGGGCGCTCACGCGGTGGTCAAGGGTGTCATCCCGGACTACTCGATCGCGGTGGGCGCACCGGCCAAGGTGGTCAAGAACCGCAAGCTGGCCTGGGAGACCACCGCCGCCGAGCGAGCCGAGCTGGCCGCCGCGTTGGCCGACATCGAACGGAAGAAGGCCGCCCGGGGCTGAGTCGTGCCGGTGACGCGACCGCGGGTCGTCATAGCGGGGCTGGGCGACGGCGGCGTTCTCACCGCGATCCGGCTGGCCAGGCACGCCGACGTGGTCGGCATCTCGGTGAAACCCGCCCTGGTCAGTGGCCAGGAGCTCGGTCTGCGGCTGGCTCGCCCGCACCAGTGGGCGCGGGACTACTGGCTGCCGTTCGACCGGTTGCCCCGCCTGGATACGGTGCGCACCGTGCACGGCGCGGTGTCCGGCGTTGACCTCGAGACCAGAGCAGTGACCGTGGCGTGTGCCGACGGCTCCACCCGCGACGAGCCCTACGACGCCCTGATCGACGCGACCGGAGTCAGCAACGGCTTCTAGCGCCGGCCCACGACGCAGTCGGCCGATGACATCGCCGCGGATCTGACCGCCGCGCACCACCGGCTGGCGAGTGCGCAATCGGTCGTCGTCGTGGGCGGCGGCGCCGCGGCGATCAGCAGTGCCGCCAACAGGCCGCTGCGCACCTACCGGCCACCTCGAAGGCGCTGGGGCTCGGTGCTGGGTGTGCAGCCCGAGGGGCTGGAGGTGTTCGCGCCGTCGGGGCGTGCGCTCCGATTCCCGGCGTGGTCGGTCGAGCGGGTGCTGTATCCCTGGATCGTCCGGCGCGGTATCTACCGCGGCGTAGGCCCCAACGATCCGCTGCAAAATGCGAGAATCGGGTGATGGTGAAACCGGAATTCTCCGACGTGTACCGGCAGAAATACCTGCTGCTGACGACATTCACCAAGGACGGCAAACCCAAACCGACGCCGGTATGGGGGGCGCCGGTCGGGGACCGGTTGTTGGTCATCACCGATGACGGGTCGTGGAAAACCAAGCGGATCAACAACACTCCGCGGGTCACCATCCAGAAATGTGGAGTCCTGGGCAAACCCAAAGGCGACCCCGTTGAGGCGCTGGCCCGGGTGCTGCCCAAATCCGAGACCCGGCGGGTCTATGACGCCGTCGTGAAGCGGTACTGGTGGCATGCCTGGTGGTTCGTCCCGCATTCGCTGGTTCGCGGTGGCATCGAGAAGGTGCATGTCGGCCTGGAGATCACCGCCGTACCCGCGGGCACCTGATCCCGCCTGGCGTTATCAGCCGAATTCCAGCAGCGTGTAGGCGCCCCGGAAGTTCTTCATGGGCCGCCACTGCCATAACGCCGGAAACACTGTCCCGAAGAACAGGCCACGCCCCTCCGGTATCGGCACATCGCGTACCGCGGTGATACCCGGCACCGTCCGTGTCAGCCCGGCGAGCTGACGCGCCGACATGCTGAACGGCATCGGGGGCACGCGATAGTGCCGAGATGACCGCATTCCGCGCGGAGCCAGTCGTTTGACCAGGGTCGGTGGGAGGTCGAAGAACATCTGACCGCCGGGAAAACGATCGGCGCACGCCGCGATGAGGTCCATCGCCTGGCTCGGCTGCAGATACATCAGCAGACCTTCGGCCGTGATGAAGACGCCGGCGCTGGTGTCGACCTGCGCCATCCAACTGTAGTCCAACGCCGACTGCGCGAGGTTGGTGATGCGTGATGATGCCGGCAGCAACTGTTCGCGAAGCCGCATCACGGGTTCCAAATCCACTGACACCCAACGGAAACGCGAACCCGGTATCGCCCTGTTCAAGCGCCGGAAGCTGGTTTGGAAGCCTTCGGCAAGCGCGACGACCGTCGCGTCAGGGTGCGCATGGAGATACGCCGTCGCACATCGATCAACGGCCAGCGACCGCAACGCCATCTCCTGGCCGCGGCGTCCGAACTTCTCAAAGTCGAACGAGATGGACTCGACGAGCCGAATTGCCTCCGGGTCCTCGATGACGGCGTCGGAGTGTGCGGCCTGATGTGCCCGTCCGCTCAGCGTCATCAGGGCGGTTTCCGAAACTCCATTGAGCGCACGGGCGTCGACTCTGGGTTCGGATGGACGGTCCATCGCGCCCATGCTATCGGAGAAACCGTGGGCCGGGCCGGCCCAGCTAGGGCCTCAGCGCGGGCAGCACCTGTTCGACCAGTAGCCGCAGGCTCTCCCAACCCTCGTCGAGCGGCAGCCCGCCGATCAGCGGATGCAGGGTCACCCCGGTCCGACCGGCGCGGCACTGGGTGATCAGCTCGTCGGGGGTCAGTACCTCCACCTTGGCGGACGCGCGCAGCTCATCGACCGTGGCGGCCGGGCTCTCGTTGGGGCGAGGCACGTGGGGAACCGCCCAAGAACTGTATTCGACTGCCTCGTGCAGGAAATGGTCACCACAGCGGACCCACGCCGCCTCCGGGTCGGTGGTCAGATGCGTCACGGTGTTGCCGTTCTCGGGGCTGAACACGAAACCCTGTCTGCCGTGGTGTTCCAGTTCGGCTCGATACACGGCTTCGAGCTCGGGCATGGGCATCGGCGGAGAGAAGGGCAACCCGAACCTGGCTGCCCGGCGGGCGGCCGCGGTGCTCATCCCGCCGACGAAGAACACCGGATGCGGCTTGGTGTACGGCTTCGGGGTGACCTGGACCAACCTGCCATGATACTCGAACGGCTCGTCACCCCAGGCTCGGAGGAGCACCCCGAGGCATTCGTCCATCAAGTGGCCCCGCCGCCGGAAGTCCTTGCCGACGGCGTGGTATTCCTCGGGGCGGTAACCGATTCCGGCCACGAAGCTGACCCGTCCGGCGGACAGGTGATCGAGTACCGCGATGTCCTCGGCGAGGCGCACCGGATCATAGAGCGGCACCAGCAGGGCATTGATGCTGATGCGGATATCGGTGGTGCATCCGGCGACGGCGGCGGCCAACAACAGCGGCGCGGGCAGCCAGCCGGTGGCCGCGAGATGGTGTTCTTCGCAACCGATCGCGGTCACCCCGTTGGCGTCGGCGTAAGAGGCCATCTGCAGCGCCGCCCGGTACCGCTCGGCGTGCTCTGCGCCGGGGACGTTGGTCATGTTCAGGCGCAGGGCGCTCAGTAATGGCATGGGGCTGACCGGTCACCTCCTGGGCGTCACCGTAGCGTACGAAATAATCAATCGATTGATTACGCTGCGTGCCCGCCGTTAGCCTAGGACGGTGACCGGGCCGTCGACGCAGCTGTTGATCGACGGCGCGCTGGCCGCCGGTGGCGCGGGCGTATTTCTCACCATCAACCCCGCCACCGAAGAACCCCTCGGAGTGGCCGCCGACGCCGACGCCGCCGACCTCGACCGCGCCATCGCCGCCGCCAGGTCCGCGTTCGACTCCTCGGGTTGGTGCCGTGACACCGCATTACGGGTGCACTGCCTGGGCCAGCTACGCGACGCGCTCAACGACGAGATCGAGACGCTGCGTGAGATCACCATTGCCGAGGCCGGGGCACCCCGCTCGCTGACCTTCCGAGGTCAGCTGCAGACCCCGGTCGACGATCTGGAGTTCCCGGCCGCCACCGCGGAGCGCTATCCGTGGCGGGTGGATCTCGGGGTGGCCGCCCCGATGGGGATCAGCACCGCGCGCACCATGGTTCGGGAACCGTTCGGCGTGGTCGGAGCGATCACGCCGTGGAACTTCCCCCACCAGGTCACCTTCGCCAAGCTCGGGCCGGCGCTGGCCGCGGGTAACACCGTCGTCCTCAAGCCGGCACCCGACACCCCCTGGTGCGCAGCCGAAGTCGGCCGCATCATCGCCGAGAAGACCGACTTTCCGCCCGGCGTAGTCAATATCGTCACCGCATCCGACCACCGTATCGGTGCCAGGCTCGCCGAGGACCCGCGCGTCGACGTGGTTTCCTTCACCGGCTCGACGGCGACCGGCCGCTCGGTGATGACCGCGGCGGCCCAGACCATCAAGAAGGTCTTTCTGGAGCTCGGCGGCAAGTCGGCGTTCGTGGTCCTCGACGATGCCGACCTAACCGCCGCGTGCACCGCCGCCGCATCGACGGTGGCGATGCACGCCGGGCAGGGCTGTGCGCTGACCACCCGGCTGCTGGTGCCGCGCGAATGCTACGGCGAGGCGCTCGATGCGGTGTCCGCTGCCATGTCGCGGGTCCCGGTGGGTGACCCCAGTGACCCGAAAACCCTGTGTGGACCGCTGATCTCGGGGAAGCAACGAGACCGGGTGCAGTCCTATCTGGACCTGGCGATCGCCGAGGGCGGAATGTTTGCCTGCGGTGGCGGGCGGCCGGCCGGCCTGGAGCGGGGCTTTTACCTCGAGCCGACGGTGATCGCCGGGCTGACCAACGATGCCCGGGTCGCCCGCGAGGAGATCTTCGGCCCGGTGCTGGTGGTGTTGGCGCACGATGGTGACGCCGACGCGCTGCGGATCGCCAACGATTCGCCGTATGGGCTGTCGGCCACCGTCTTCGGCACCGAGGACCGCGCCGCCCTGGTGGCCTCCCGGTTGCGGGCCGGGACCGTCAACGTCAACGGGGGCACGTGGTACTGCGCCGACGTGCCGTTCGGCGGCTACAAACAGTCCGGCATAGGCCGGGAGATGGGGCTGGCCGGATTCGAGGAGTATCTGGAGACCAAGGTGATCGCGACCGCGGTTCGGGGGAGCTGATGGCCGGACCGCCCGACGCCCAGGTGTTGGCCGCGCTGCTGGCGCTGCGGGACGGTGCCGGGGATACCCCGCCGCCGGCGGTCGGTGACGTCGCCGCCCGCCGCGCCAACGCGGGCCACACGTTCCGCCGGGCGCTGGCGTCGCGGCCACCGATCACCGGCGTGCAGACCCAGGAGTTCTCCCTTGACCGTGACGGCAGCACCATCCGGATGCGCTGGTACCGGCGGGCCGGAGCCGATCAGCCCGGCAGTGCCGCGCTGTATCTGCATGGCGGTGGGATGATCCTGGATCTCGAGCGTGTCGGCGAGCTCTACGATGCCGCGGTGCGCGGCTACGTCGCCGCCTCGGGAGTGCCGATGCTGGTCGTCGACTATCGAGTCGCCCCGGAGTTCCCGCATCCGGCTCCGCTGGAGGACTGCTACGCGGCGCTGCGCTGGCTTGCCGGTCACGCCGGCGAGCTGGGCGTCGACGCGTCCCGGGTGGCGGTGATGGGCGACAGCGCCGGCGGGGGCCTGGCGGCCGGGGTGTGCCTGCTGGCCCGGGACCGCGGCGGGCCGACGATCTGTGCTCAGTTGCTGATCTATCCGATGCTCGACGACCGGACCCGTGCCGGGACGGGCGCGGCCACGCTGCTCACCTGGAGCTACGACGACAACGCGACCGGTTGGGAAGCACTGCTGGATGGGCGCGTTGCGGACCGTTACGCCGCACCGGCTCGCGCCGACGACCTGGCCGGCCTGCCACCGGCTTACCTCGATGTCGGCGGGCTGGACATCTTCGCGTCCGAAGACGTCGGCTACGCCCACCGGCTGATCGCCGCGGGCGTCCCCGTCGAGCTGCACGTGTACCCCGGCTGCCCGCACGCCTTCGACCTGTTGGCTCCCGGCACCGATGTGTCGCAACGGGTTATCACGCACCGAGTAAGGTACCTGGCATCGCTATAGTCGGATCGAAGAACGCGGGTAGGGCCGATTCATCACCGTCGGCCCCGGCCGGCGCAGTGCCGTCGTCAGCCGCCGGGCACTTCGTGCCCCTCGATGCCCCCGAGCACTTCGCGGTGGCGATCCGCGACCGGAACGCCCCTTCGGGGCCATAGTGGCCTACGACATGCAGCTGGCCTCCCGGGTGCGGGAGATCTTCGCCGATGGCCCACCGGTGCTGGAAAGGGCGATGTTCGGTGGGCTGGCGTTCCTGGTCGCCGGGAAGATCGCGGTCGCCGCCAGTGCCCAAGGCGGGTTGCTGGTGCGCGTCGGCGCCGCGCGCGCCGAGGAGATCGTGAGGACCACCGCCGCCCGGCCCATGCAGATGGGAGAGCGGATCGTGCGCGGCTGGGTCCATGTCGATGCCGAGCACGTGAGCTCCCGGCATCAGCTGGCCGAATGGATAGATGTGGGAATCGACTCCGCGACAAGCGGTTAGAACAACGTGCCGCGGATGAGCTCTGCGGCGCTGCGCAGGGTGGCGCGGTAGGCGGGCGGTGACAGGTGCGCTGCCTGTTCGGTCAACCCGCGGGTCAGTGCGTAAACCGCATCCGCGGCGGCGTCGGTGCCGATACCGGACGCCAGCGTTGCGCTGTGTCGCGCCTCGGCGACGATCTCGCCGATGGCGGCACGCAACGGCGGCACCGCACCGGTCGCGCGATCGAACGCGGCCAGGTCGGGATGATCGCGCGCCAATCGATCGGCTTCATCGAGCACGCCGACAAGCTGATCCACCACGTTGTCGCTGCGCTGGGCGGCGGCGCGCAGCCGGGGCAGCGCGATCTCGCGGGCGGCGGCGACCGCTTCGGCAAGCAGGTCGGCCTTGTTCGGGAAATGGTGGTACAGGCTACCGCTGGTCATCTCGGCGGTGGCGGCGATCTCGCGGATCGTCGCACCTTGCCAGCCGACCTCGGCGACACACCGGATCGCTGCGGTGATGATCCGCTGACGGGTCTCGTCGGCGGTCGTCCCGGCCGGCCGACCCCGGGGCGACGAACGCGGGGGCATGATCACCCGAGTATGGCCGTCGGCGATCTGGCCGGTCAAACACTCCCGCCGGGTTGCCGCGCGGCGAGGCGGGGCCGCTGGGAGGATGTGCACATGACGACATCGCAGCTGGGCCGCCCGGTCGGCGCAGTTGGCGAACAGACCCGTCAGCGAATCATCGCGGCCACCATGCGCTGCGTGTCCGAATCGGGCTACTCGCGCACCACGATCCGCCAGATCGCGCGCACGGCGGGCGTCACCAGTGCCAACCTCTACAACTACTTTCCCAACAAGGCCGAGCTGGTGGCGGCGGCGATCGCCGCGCGTGCCGAGATCGCGCTGCCGCGACTGCGGCGTGCCGCCCAGCGCCCGGGATCGGCGGTGGACCGCATCGAGGCCGTGCTCGACGAGTCCGGCCGCCTGATGCGCGAGTATCCCGATCTCGCCGCATTCGAGTGGGCGATCCGGGCCCAGAGTGCGGTCAGGGTGTACCCGGGCGAGGCCGGCGGCGTGGGGCTCGAGGCGTTGCGCGACATCATCACCGGCATCGTCGAAGATGCCCGCCGTCATGGCGGATCGGTTCGGAAATCCGCGGGTGAGGTCACCTACGCGCTGGTCTACGGCCTTACCGAGCTGGCCGCCACCGGTACGCCGGGGGAGTATCACGCAGCGCTGGCCGCCGCCAAGCGGTTGATCCGGGGAACCCTGTTCCAGACTCATTGATGTGATCAACTGATTGATTATATGCTGAGCGGGTTGCTGGGCCGGCGGTGATCCGGAGGTGCCTCGATCGTGGCGAACGGCCAGGATGGCCAAGGTGTGGCCTTTGACCCGGATGCGTTGCGGGACAGATATTCCCGGGAGCGTCAGCGTCGGCTACGTTCCGACGGCATCGACCAGTACCTCGAGGTGGCGGGCCGGTTCGCGCGGTTCGCCGACGATCCGTGGGCTGACCCGGGATTCACCCGCGAGCCGACGTCCGACGAGGTCGACGTCGCGATCGTGGGTGCAGGCTTCGGCGGGCTGCTGACCGGCGCCCGGCTGCGCGAGCTCGGCGTGCGAAGCATCCGGCTGATCGACAAGGCGGCCGACGTCGGCGGTACGTGGTACTGGAACCGCTATCCCGGCATCGCCTGTGACGTGGAGTCCTATGTCTACATGCCGCTGCTGGAAGAGCTCGGCTACGTGCCCAGCGAGAAATACGCCAAAGGACCGGAGATCTTCGAGCACTGCCGGCGCATCGCCGAGCACTACGACCTGTACCGGGACGCCTGCCTGCAGACCGAAGTTCTCGAAATCCGTTGGGACCCCGCGGCATCACGCTGGGTGGTCGCCACGAGCCGGGGAGATGCGATCCGGGCCCGATTCGTGTCGATGGCCAACGGATACCTGCAGAAACCGAAGCTGCCGGGCATCCCGGGGATCGACGAATTCTCCGGCCGGGCGTTTCACACCAGTCGGTGGGATTACCACTACACCGGCACCGCGCTGGAGTGGCTGGGCGACAAGGAGGTCGGGATCATCGGTACCGGCGCCACGGCGATCCAGTGCGTGCCACGGCTGGCCGAGGCGGCAGGGCAGCTGTACGTCTTCCAGCGCACACCGTCCACGGTGGACGTGCGGGGTAACCGGTCCACCGACCCGACGTGGGCAGCGGAGCTGCAGCCAGGCTGGCAGCGGCGGCGCATGGAGAACTTCCAGATCCTCACCGCCGGCGGTCACGCCGACGAGGACCTGGTCGATGACGCCTGGACCAGCCTCACCAAGAAGTTGCCGATCGTCAGCGGTGACGGCGCCGTCCTGGACCAATCCGTTCGCGCCGAGCTCGCCGACTTCGCCAAGATGGAGGAGATCCGCAGCCGGGTCGAGGAATTGGTGACCGATCCGGCCACCGCCGAGGCCCTCAAACCCTGGTACGGCTACTTCTGCAAACGGCCCTGCTTTCACGACGAGTACCTGCAGGCCTTCAACCGTGCCAACGTCACCCTGGTCGATACCCGCGGGCGCGGCGTCGAGCGGATCACCCGCGGCGGGGCGGTGGTCGACGGTACCGAATACCGGCTTGACTGCTTGGTTTTCGCGACCGGCTTCGAGGTGGGCACCGATTATTGCCGACGCACCGGATTCGAGGTCGTCGGCCGCGACGGCGTGAGCCTGACCGACAGGTGGGCCGACGGGGTGCGCACCTTCCACGGTCTGCACACCCATGGCTTCCCGAACTGTTTCATCGAGAGCATCGCCCAATCCGGGTTCACGGTGAACTTCCCCTATTTGATCGACACCCAGTCCCGCCACGTGGCCTGGGTGATCGCCCACGCGCTGCAGCAGGGGATCACCACGCTGGAGGCCACCGCGGACGCCGAACAACGCTGGGTCGACACCGTGGTGTCGCGCTCCGAGTTCATCGCCGGCCGGCGAGAGACGTGCACCCCCGGCTACTACAACCGCGAGGGCCATGCCAACGCGCGGCTGCGCCAGGACAGCTTCTTCTTCGGCAGTCCAACCGAATACGCCGACATCCTGTGCTCCTGGCGAAGTGCCGGGACCCTTGACGGGCTCGCCGTCACCCGATAGCGGTCGCCGAATCGAGGCCGAAATCGATGACGCCCCTGATCAACGAGCCGGAAGCCAGATCGGCGTAGGCGTCGTTGATGTCGTCGAGCCGGTAACGCTTGGTGATCATCTCGTCGAGCCGCAGTCGTCCCGCCGCATACAATGTGGCCAGCAGCGGGATGTCGGTCCGCGGATTGCACGACCCGAAGACCGTGCCGCACAAGGTCTTGTTCATCAGCACGAGATCCTGCGGATCCAGACCCGTTCGGGTGCCCTGCGCCGACATTCCGGTCAGCACGCAGGTCCCCGCCTTGCGGGTCAGCCGCAGCGCGTCTTCGATATCGGTGTCGGCGATCACCGCCGAGGACACCACCACGGCGTCGGCCATCACTCCACGGGTCAGATCGGCGACCAGAGCGAAGGCCTCACCCGCGGTGGCCGCGGTGTGGGTGGCGCCGAACGCCAGTGCCGACTCTCGTTTGAACGCCACGGGATCCACCGCGATGATCCGGACGGCCCCGTTGATACGGGCCCCCTGCACGGCGGCCACGCCGATACCGCCCACCCCGATGACCACGACCGTGTCTCCGCCGCGCACCCCGGCGCGATAGGCCGCCGAGCCGTATCCGGTGGGCGCCGCGCAGGCCAGCAGGGCGGCGGGCAGCAGCGGCAGCTGCGGTTCTATCTTGACCAGCGAAGCCGCTGCCACGACGGTGTGCTCGGCGAATGCCCCGATCTTCGACACGTGCGCCAGATCCCGCCCGTCGCGGTCGTGGTGCCGAAAGGTCCCGTCGGTGGGCATGCCGGGCAGCATCGTTCCCGCGCCGACGTCACAGATGTACTCCATTCCCGAAGCACACCAACGGCATCGGCCGCATACCGCGACGAACGAGGTCACCACGTGATCGCCGGGGGACAGGTCGGTGACCCCGTCGCCGACCTCGACGACCACCCCGGAGCCCTCGTGGCCTCCGATGGTCGGGGCCGTCGGCGCCTGCTGCGACGGGGCGGCCAGGTGCCCCCGGCGGATGTGTTCGTCGGAATGACACAGTCCCGCTGCCGCCAGCTGAACCAGGACCTCGCCGGCACGCGGCGGATCGAGCTCGAATTCCTCGACCGACCACGGGGCGCCGTAGCGCCGCAGAATCGCGGCGCGGCTTCTCATTCGCGGACACCCGCAGGTCTGCTCGGCCACCAGATCCGGTCGCCGATCACGGTGAACAACGCCGGAATGACCAGGGTGCGGACCACGAAGGTGTCCAGCAGGATCCCGATCCCCACGATGATGCCCAACTGGGTCAGCACGATCAGCGGCAGCACGCCGAGCACGCAGAACACCGCCGCCAGAACGATTCCGGCGCTGGTGATCACACCGCCGGTGGCGGCGACCGCGGCCACCATCCCGTCGCGGGTGCCGTGCTCGGCGCTCTCCTCACGGCCACGAGTCACCAGGAAGATGGTGTAGTCGACGCCCAGCGCGACCAGGAACAGGAACGCGAACAGCGGCGTGCTGTTGTCCAGGGCGGGGAATCCGAACAGGTGGGTGCTGGCCCAGCCACCCAGCCCGAGTGCGGCCAGCGCGCTGAGTACGGTCGCGGCGACCAGCACCGGCGGGGCCAGCGTGGCGCGCAGTAGCGCGTAGAGCACCAGCAGGACCACCACCAGGATCGCCGGGATCAACACCCGGCGGTCGCGGTCTGCGGCGTCGCGGATGTCGAGTGCTTGGGCGTCGGCGCCGCCCACCAGTGCCCCGGGATCGGCGGCGTGGACCGATTCCCGCAGTGCCGTGACGGTGTCGAATGCCCTGTCGGTCGACGGTGCGGCGTCGATGACGACCGACCACCGAGTCGAGCCGGCCGGCGACAGCCCGGTGGGGACCGCCGAGCTCACCCCGGGGACCCGCGTGATGGCGTCGCGCAGCTGTGCCGTGCGGGAAGTGGCTCCGATGACGACCGTCGGGTCGGAGGCCCCGCCCGGGAAATGCTCGGCCAATGTCTGGAACCCGGTCACCGAGTCGGCGCGGACCCGGAACTGTTCGGTTTGGGAAAGACCGATCCGGGTGCCGAACAGCCCGGCGGTCAACAGCGCCAGCAGCACCACCGTGATGACGCAGACCGGGACCGGCCGGCGGCCGACCGCATCGGCGATCCGGCGCCAGCCGGTGTCCGTCGCATTCTCGCCGACACGGGGAATGAACGGCCAGAAGATGTTTCGTCCGCACAACGCCAGCAGTGGGGGGAGAACGAGCAGCACGAACACGGCCGCCACCACCAGACCGCAGGCCGCGCAGATCCCCAGGCTGCGGGTGCTGGGAATGCTCGCGGCGATCAGGGTCAGCAGCGCCAGCACCACCGTGGCGTTGCTGGCCACGATCGCCGCGCCGGCGGCACGCACGGCGGCATACAGTGCGCTGCGGTGGTCGCCGCGACGGCGCAGCTCTTCGCGGTAGCGGGAGATCAGCAGCAGTGCGTAATTGGTTCCGGCGCCGAACACCAGCACGCTGGTGATCCCGGATGTCGAGCCGTCGAAGGTGACCCCGGCCGCCTCGGCGACCAGGCTGCCGACCACGGTGGCGACCCGGTCGGCGAACGCGACCACCAGCAGCGGTAGCAGCCACAACACCGGTGAACGGTAGGTGACGATCAGCAGCAGGGCCACCACCAGCGCGGTCACCACCAGCAAGGTGATGTTGGCGCCGGAGAAGGCATCGGCGATATCGGCGCCGAACGCGGGGCCGCCGGTGACGTGGCCGGTGAGCGGACCGGGCAACCCGTCGGTCACCGCCGACCGCAGCGCCGCAACGGCGTCGCGAAGCTCGAATCCGGACAGGGCGGTGCTCAACTGCGCGGTGGCGATCGCCGCCTTGCCGTCGGCGGAGACCGCTGTCGGAGCCGTCGCGCCGGGCAGTGCCTGCGGAACCTGCTGCATCCGCTCGCGTGCTTGCCCGACCGCCGCCAGGTCGGCCTCGGTCAACGCCACGCCGTCGTGGCGCGTCACGACCAGGATCGCGGCCGCCTGATCACCGCCCGGGAACCCGCGCTGCGCTGCGGCGGCTGCGGCGGACTCCGCGGAGTCGGGCAGCAGCGCGGGGGATGTGGTGGCGTCGCTGTTCTGGCCGCCCAACGCCATCAGCGCGGCGGCGGCGGCGAGGACCGCAAGTGCGATCAGCCACGAACGACGGTGCGTGACTACTGCCGCGATACGGTCCCACACGCGCGGGGTTACCGGTCCGGGAGCGCGTGCTCGATGATCGGTCGGCGCGGCTGCGGTTCGCGTTCGCGTCGTTTGGCGGCCAGATACACCTGCGCGGTCTCCTCGGCGACGGTGTGCCAGTCGAAGTCGGCGCTGAGCCGGTCCCGGGCCGCCACGGCGCGGTGCTGGGCCGCGACCGGATCGTCGAGCACCGCGCACACCGCCGCGGCCAGGGCCGGCACGTCGCGCGGCGGGCACGACATACCGGTATCACCGTCGATCACGGCCTCCCCGAGGCCACCGACGTTCGATGCCACCAGCGGGGTACCGGCGGCAGCGGCCTCCAGCGCGGCCAGCCCGAAAGGCTCGTAGTGGCTGGGCAGCACGGCGGCGTCCGCGGAATGCAGCTGTGCCAGGAGTTCGTCATGGTCCAGCCGCCCCACGAACCGGGTCGCCTTGAGCACCCGGTGCTTTCGGGCGCACTCGATCAGCCAGTCCTGTTGTGTTCCGTCACCGGCGACGGTCAGCGTGGTTCCCGGGTGGGCCCGCCGGATCCTCGGCAGCGCCGCGATGGCGTCGTGAACGCCCTTCTCGTATTCGAGCCGCCCGACGAACAGCAGTTCCGGCGGGCCGGTGCGGGGCCGGCGGCGGGCGAACGGCCAACGTGCGGCATCGATGCCGTTGCGGATCACGGTGGTTTCGGCCAGCCCTGGGCCGAACAGATCGGTGATCTCGTCGCGCATGGAGGCCGAACAGGTGATCAGGGAGTCGGATTCGCGAACGAGCCACGATTCCACCGCGTGCACCTGGCGGCTCAGCCGGCCCGACACCCAGCCGGAGTGCCGTCCGGCCTCAGTAGCGTGGATCGTGGAAACCAAAGGCACATCATAGAATTCGGCCAGGGCGATCGCCGGGTGTGCCACCAGCCAGTCGTGGGCGTGCACCAGGTCGGGGCGCCACAAGGTCTGCCCGCCGTCGGTCTTCAACGACAGCCCGGCGCGCACCATGGAGTGACCCATCGCCAGGGTCCAGGCCATCATGTCTTCGCCGAAGGAGAACTCGTGGGGATCCTGGGCCGCGGCGACGACCCGCACGCCCTCGCTGATCTCGTCCGACAGGGGATGGGTGCTGGGGTCGGTGCCCGAAGGCCGGCGGGCCAGCACCACGACGTCGTGACCGGCGGCGGCCAGTGCGGTGGACAGGTGGTGGACGTGCCGGCCCAGCCCGCCGATCACCACCGGCGGGTACTCCCACGACACCATCAGGATTTTCACGCGGCTGTTCCTTGTCGGCGCGGTCGGCGCGAGGTTGCGCGCGAGTGGTCGTATCGCGGCGTGTCGCGCCGGTGACACGCACAGTCGCGCGGGCGGGGGGTCACCGTGGCAGCCTACGGGCATCCAGCGCGCCGAACAGACCGTCGGCCCGATTCCATCCCTCGGCGAGCCGTTCGGCCGTGTCGCGATGCCCCGAGGCCAGCGCGTCCGCGATCTCCCGGGTGGCGTGCGCGTGCAGCTGCGCCCGGTAGCGGGCGTAGTCGGCGGCGGAGTCCTTGCTCACCATGAACGGCCAGTCGCTGGACACCGTCAGCAGCGCCTCCCGCAGGATCTGGTCGGCGACCCGGTCGCGCGGCGCCGGGCCCGACGGCGCCGCCGTCTGGGACAGAGCCTTGTCGACGGCGCCCAGCGCGGTCTCGACCACCTCGGTGTTCAACTGCACCAGGTCGGCGACCTGTTCGCCGGACCACACCTGCCAGTCCTTGCCCGAACCCCAGGAGCCGGGCGGCAGGTCGACCGCGTCGCCGACGAACCCGGCGCTGATCGCGTCCGACAGGGTGCCGACGCGGACCCCGGCCTCCGGCAGTGCGCGCAACACCCGGGCCAGCCACAGCGGTCCCTCGTACCACCAGTGGCCGAACAGTTCGGTGTCGAAGGCGGCGACCACATGGGCGGGGCGGCCGATCCGCTCGGATTCGCTGCTGAGCCGGTTTCGGACCACTTCGACGAAATCGGCGACGTGGGCGTCGACCGCGGCGTCGGCGCGCAGCGGGTCGTAGGGCGCCTTGAGCTCGGGGTCGACGTTGCGGCCGGTGACCCGCGACGGCTTCAGCCCGGTGCGGTGGTCGTGGGTGTGAAAGTCGCGGTAGGCGCCGTGTCCCGGGTACCCGGATTTCGGCGACCACACCCGGTAGCTGACCTGCAGGTCGCGGCCGAACGCGATCACGTCGGTCTCACCGACCGGGCGGCCCAGCGCGGTGTCGCCGTGCAGCGAGGGCCCGTCGACCATGAAGTGCGACACCCCGGCCGCGGCGTAGCCGTGCTCAAGGCCGGGAGCGTAGGCGCATTCGGGCGCCCAGATCCCGGTGGGGGTGTAGGCCAGCCGCGCCCGGGCATCGGCCAGGCCCTCACGCAGCGCGAACTCACGCAGCCGGGGGGCCAGCAGGGGCTGGAACGGGTGGGCCAGCGGGCCGCCGAGCAGCTCGACCGTGCCGGCCTGCGCCAGCTCGCGCAGCAGCGGGCTGGCACCGTGCCGCCACAACAGCGCGAAGTCCTCGAGGGCCTGCTCGGCTGCGGCGCACTGATGCCGGCCGAAGTCGCGCAGGTCCGGCAGGGTGGTGGCCTCGGTGGCGCGCAGCTGCCAATTCGCCAGCCAGTGGTGCATGCCGTCCAGGCAGTACGGGTCGTCGAGCTGGGCGGCGACCACCGGCGTCACCCCGAGGGTGAGCAGGTTTCGCCGACCCTCGGCGGCCAGCGTCCGCAGCACCCGCATCAGCGGCAGGTAGGCCGCCGACCAGGATTGGTAGAGCCACTCCTCACCGACGGGCCAGCGGCCGTGGTGGGCCAGCCACGGTAGGTGGGTGTGCAGCACCAGGGTGAACAGGCCCGGCACCAAGGGCTTTTCGCTCACGGCCGCACCGCGATCGCCACCAGGTCCAAGCTGTCGTCGATGGTGCGTTCGGTGGCGTGGAGGATGTCGAAATCTGTACTGGTCACGGCGGCGACGTCGGCCAGCAGTTCGGCCGGCCAGGGCGCGTCGGCGACCGCGCGTTCGATCTGGGCGTCGATGATCGAGCCGGCGTGCCGGGCGTCCATCTCGCGCAGCGTGGGCCCGTGAAAGACACCGAGCATCGCGTCCATTTCGAACCCGCCGCCGACCAGCAGCTCGGTCAGCTCCGCGGCATTGAGCTCGCGGGTGTGGAACGGGTTGATCGGGGTGTCGCGGCCGGGGGAGAAGGTGATCCGGTTGGGCGTCGAGATCATCAGCAGCCCACCGGGGCGCAGCACCCGGGCGCATTCGGTGATGAACTGAGCCTGGTCCCACAGGTGCTCGATGACCTGAAAGTTGACCACGACGTCCACGGCGGCGTCGGGCAGCGGCAGGTCGGCCAGGTTGCCCTGCACCGCCTCCACCCGGGGGTAACGGGCCCGCACGTGCGCCACCGCGGCGTCGTCGTAGTCCACACCGATCACCCGACGCGCCACCTCGGCGATGAGGTCGGCGCCGTAGCCCTCGCCGAAGCCGGCCTCTAGTACGTCGCGGCCGGCGCAGCGCGGGGCGAGGTGGCGGTAGACCACCTCGTGACGGCGGAACCAGTAGTTCTCGACGTCGAGCCCGGGAATGGTGCGCTCGCCCGTCAGCATCAGGGTGGTGTCGGCGGGGGAGTCGGGACCCTCAGTAGATTTCATTGCACAGGCAGGCTAACGCTAACGGCGCCGTCTACGAACCGGCTACCCCGTGGTGGCTCTATCACGACCCGCTACTCTGTACAGGCGAACCGCACTAAGTTACCGATGAGTAATATGTTTGTGCGGCTGCGTGAATCGTGACCCAAGTCTTGTGGCCGGCCGCTGCAGGACCCCTTCGAGGAGGACGAACCACACTCATGACGAACATCGTGGTCCTGATCAAACAGGTCCCAGACACCTGGTCGGAGCGCAAGCTCAGCGACGATGACTTCACGCTGGATCGCGACGCCGCCGACGCCGTGCTCGACGAGATCAACGAGCGCGCCGTCGAAGAGGCGCTGCTGATCCGTGAGCGCGAAGGCGCGGAGGGCACCGTCACCGTGCTGACCGCCGGTCCCGAGCGGGCCACCGAGGCCATCCGCAAGGCGCTGTCGATGGGCGCCGACAAGGCCGTGCACCTCCTCGACGACGGCATGAAGGGCTCCGACGTGGTGCAGACCGCTTGGGCGCTGGCCCGGGCGCTGGGTGCCATCGAGGGGACCGAGCTGGTCATCGCCGGCAACGAGTCCACCGACGGTGTCGGCGGCGCGGTTCCGGCCATCATCGCGGAGTACCTGGGCCTGCCGCAGTTGACCCACCTGCGCAAGCTGACCGTCGAGGGCGGCAAGGTCACCGGCGAGCGCGAGACCGACGACGGCGTGTTCACCCTGGAGGCCTCGCTGCCGGCGGTGGTGAGCGTCAACGAGAAGATCAACGAACCGCGCTTCCCGTCCTTCAAGGGCATCATGGCCGCCAAGAAGAAGGAAGTCACCGTGCTCACCCTGGCCGAGATCGGGGTCGAGGCCGATGAGGTCGGGGTCGCCAACGCCGGGTCCAAGGTGACCGCTTCGACGCCGAAGCCGCCGAAGACCGCCGGCGAGAAGGTGACCGACGAAGGCGACGGCGGCACCAAGATCGCCGAGTACCTGGTAGCTCAGAAGATCATCTAGGCGATCCCCGGACTTAGAGAGAGACGAAGACAAACATGGCTGAAGTACTGGTGCTCGTCGAGCACGCCGAAGGAGCCCTGAAGAAGGTCACCTCCGAATTGATCACCGCCGCGCGTGTGCTCGGCGAGCCGTCCGCGGTCGTCGTCGGTGCCCCGGGCACCGCCGCCCCGCTGGTCGACGGGCTGAAGGAGGCCGGCGCCGCGAAGATCTACGTCGCCGAGTCCGACGTGGTGGAGAACTACCTGGTCACCCCGACCGTCGACGTCCTGGCCGCGCTGACCGAATCGGCGACCCCGGCAGCGGTGCTGATCGCCGCCAACGCCGACGGCAAGGAGGTCGCCGGCCGGCTGGCAGCCCGGATCGGATCCGGTCTGCTGGTCGACGTGGTCGAGGTCAAAGAAGGCGCCAAGGTGGTGCACTCCATCTTCGGTGGTGCCTACACCGTCGACGCCGAGCCCACCGGCGAGACCCCGGTGATCACCGTGCGGGCGGGCGCCGTCGAGCCGGCCCCGAGCGCCGGTGCCGGCGAGCAGGTCACCGTGGAGGTGCCCGCAGCCGCCGAGAACGCCACCAAGATCACCTCGCGTGAGCCTGCGGTGGCCGGTGACCGTCCGGAGCTCACCGAGGCCCCCATCGTGGTGGCCGGCGGCCGCGGCGTCGGCAGCGCCGAGAGTTTCTCGGTGGTCGAGGAGCTGGCCGACTCGCTCGGTGCGGCCGTGGGCGCCTCGCGTGCCGCGGTGGACTCGGGCTACTACCCGGGCCAGTTCCAGATCGGCCAGACCGGCAAGACGGTCTCGCCGCAGCTCTACATCGCGTTGGGCATCTCCGGCGCGATCCAGCACCGGGCCGGCATGCAGACGTCCAAGACCATCGTGGTGGTCAACAAGGACGAGGAAGCGCCGATCTTCGAGATCGCCGATTACGGCATTGTCGGGGACCTGTTCAAGGTCGCCCCGCAGCTGACCGAGGCGGTCAAGGCCCGCAAGGGTTAATTTCTTCTGCGTGAGCAGACGCAAAAGCCCCCGCACGTCTGACGTGTCGGGGGCTTTCGCGTCTGCCGGGGAGCCCGGCGGGCTGCGTGGTCGGGACGTCGAACGCAGCCGACTGCGCGACCTGCTCGCCGCTGCCCGAAGCGGCAGTAGTCAGGTGCTGGTGCTGCGCGGTGAGGCCGGTATCGGAAAGACGGCGCTGCTGGACGACCTGGTCGAATCCGCTCCGGATTTCCAGGTGGTCCGGGCGGCCGGCGTGGAGTCCGATATGGAACTCGCCTTCGCCGGGTTGCAACAGCTGTGCGCACCGCTCGCCGAGAGCCTGGAGCAGCTACCCGAGCCGCAACGCACCGCGTTGGACATCGCGTTCGGTGTGAGCACCGGAGCCACCCCCGACCGGTTTCTGGTCGGATTAGCGGTGCTCGGGCTGCTGGCCGCGAAGGCCGGGCGGCAACCGGTCCTCTGCCTCATCGACGATGCCCAGTGGCTGGACCGGGTCTCGGCTCAGACCTTGGGATTCGTGGCGCGCCGGCTGCTGGCCGAACCCATCGTGCTGGTGTGCGCGCTGCGCCATCCCGTTGACGGCCTGACCGGGCTGCCGAAGCTCATGCTGCGTGGCCTGCCCGACACCGAGGCACGTGCCCTGCTGGAATCGGCGTTGCCGGGCCGGATCGATCCCCAGGTCGCCGACCGGATCGTCGCCGAAACCCACGGTAATCCGCTGGCACTGCTGGAGTTGCCGCGGGACCTGTCTGCGGCCGAGCTGGCCGGGGGCTACTACCGGCCCGACGTGGTGCCGGTGGCCGGCCAGATCGAACGCAACTATCTGAGCCGGATTCGCGCCATGCCCGATGACACCCAACGGCTGATGCTGGTCGCTGCCGCCGAGCCGGTGGGGGATGTGGCGCTGCTGTTGGGCGCCGCGCAGGTACTGGGCCTGACCGCCGAGGCGATGGCCCCGGCCGAGGAGGCGGGCCTGATCGAAGTCGGTGCGCGGGTGCGGTTCCGCCATCCGCTGGTGCGCTCGGCGATCTACCGCGCGGCGCAGCTTCAGGACCGCCGGGCGGCCCACCGCGCGTTGGCGCAGGCCACCGACCCGGCGCACGACCCGGACCGGCGCGCATGGCATCGTGCGCACGCCGCAGCCAGCGCCGACGAATCGGTCGCCGCGGAGCTGGAACGCTCCGCCGACCGGGCGGCGCTGCGCGGTGGTACCGCTGCCGCGGCGGCGTTCCTGGCTCGCGCGACCGAACTCACTCCCGACGCGAAGCGGCGAGGGTCCCGCGCGCTCAATGCCGCCGACGTCAAGCGCACCGTGGGCGAAATCGATGCCGCCGGCGAGCTGCTGGCCATCGCCGAGCTGGCGCCGTTGGACGAGCTGCAGCGCGCCCGGCTGGCCCGGATGCGGGCGCAATTGGGCTTCACCCAGGGGCGCGGCAGCGGGCACGCCCGCGTCATTCTCGATTCGGTTCACCAGTTCTTCAGTGCGGCAAGCCATTTGGAGTCGCTTGATCCGGCAATGGCGCAGGAGACGTTGTTGGAGGCGGTCAGCGCCGCGATGTACGCCGGCCGGGCGTTCGGGAAACACGTACGCAACCACACCGCGGCGGTACTGGCGGCCGGCTCGCCGCATGACTCGGACCGGCCGGCTGATCTGTTATTGCGGGCGTTGACCACCCGCATCAGTGCGGGCCCGCGCGCCGGTGTGGCGCCGCTGCGCGCGGCGGTCACCGCGCTCACCCCGGACTCCTGGTCCTGGCAAGCGTTTCCGGTCGGATACGAAGCCGCCGTACACGACCTGTGGGACGACGAGTCCTGGTATCGGATCGCCAACGACGCGGTGCGGGTCGCGACCGACAGTGGCGCGCTGGGCATGCTGCCCACCGCGTTGGCGACGCGGGCCGGCGTTCACGTGCAGGCGGGTGAATTCAGCGCGGCACGGGCGCTGATCGCCGACACCGACGCGTTGACCGCAGCGGCCGGTCAGGCTCCGGTGCGCTACCACGCGTTGGCGCTGGCCGCGTGGACGGGCGAGGAAACCGAGGCACGCGTGCTGATCGACACCGCCGAACGCAGCGGGGCCGCCCGCGGGGAGGGCCGGATCATCGCCCTGATCGGCTACGCCGCCGCGGTGTTGTACAACGGGCTGGGCCGTTACCAGTCGGCGGTGGAGGCGCTGCGCCGGACGGGCGGTTACGAAGATCTCGGCATCTACGGGTGGAACCAGGTCGAACTGGTGGAGTCCGGTGTGCGTGCCGGCGAGCCGTCGCTGGCCGCGGACGCGCTGGCGCAGCTCGAGGAACGAACCACGGTGAGCGGAACGGACTGGGGGCTGGGTGTGCTGGCCCGGTCGCGGGCGCTGCTGGGCGAAGGGTCGACCGTCGAGGACCACTATGTCGAGGCCGTTGAGCGGCTGGGGCGAACCCGGATCGCCGTGGAGTCGGCGCGCGCGCACCTGGTGTACGGGGAATGGCTTCGTCGGGAGAAGCGGCGCGGCGATGCCCGAACGCAGCTGCGCACGGCGCACGAGATGTTCACCGGATTCGGGGCGCAGGCGTTCGCGCAGCGCACCCGCCGCGAACTGCAGGCGCTCGGGGAGAAGGTCAGCGGCCGGGCCGGGGCCGGCGGTGACGTGATGACACCGCAGGAGCAGCAGATCGCCGAGCTGGCGGGTGCCGGCTTGACCAATGCCGAGATCGGGGCGCAGCTGTTCATCAGCGCCCACACCGTCGAATGGCACCTGCGCAAGGTCTTCGCCAAGCTGGGCATCCGCTCCCGCCGGGAGCTGCGCGACACCGCCGTCGGGCGCTGAGCCGGGTCCCGACCCCGGGGTCGCCCGCTCAGACTACGGATTTTCCGGGGTTCCCCCACGGCGCTGCGGTGCCAGTGTCGAGGTATCGAAACCGTGTGCAGAGAGGATGTGTCGAGAATGAAGATCACTGTGATAGGCGCCAGCGGGCAGATCGGTTCCAAGGTCGTCGAGCTGCTGCGGGCCGCCGGCCATGAGACCGTGGCAGCCGCCCGCAATACCGGTGTCGATGTGCTGACCGGAGAGGGCTTGGCCGAGGCCCTCTCGGGTGCCGACGTGCTGGTCGACGTGGTCAACTCGCCGGACTTCGCCGACGGCCCGGTGCTGGAGTTCTTCACCAAGTCCGCCACCAACCTGGTGGCCGCGGCCAAGGCCGCCGATGTCGGTCACTACGTCGCGCTGTCCATCGTGAACTGCGACGGCCTGCCCGACAGCGGCTATATGCGGGCCAAGGTCGCCCAAGAGCGCATCATCGCCGAGTCCGGACTGTCCTACACGATCGTCCGTGCCACCCAGTTTCACGAGTTCGCCGACGCCATCACCGCGTCGCTGACCGTCAACGGCGAAGTCAGGGTGCCCGAAGGTCTGATCCAGCCCATCGCCGGCGCCGACGTGGCCGCCGAGGTGGCCCGCGCCGCCCAGGCCGCCCCGGTCGACGGGATCGTCAACGTCGGCGGCCCGGAGAAGATGACCTTCGCCGACATGGCCGCCCTGGCACTGGCCCACCGTGGAGAGAACCTTCCGATCGTCCTCGACCCGGCGGCGGTCTACTTCGGCACCAAGGTCGGCGACACCGGCCTGGTCACCGGCGACGACGCGACGCTGGCGACCACCCGTCTGGCCGACTGGCTGGCGAACCAGTGAACGAGCTGGTCGGCCAGGCCGCCTTGGTGACCGGCGGGACCGCGGGCATCGGGCTCGAATCCGCACGGCTGCTGGCGCAAAACGGCGCCTCGGTGATCATCACCGGCCGCTCGGCACAACGTGGCGCCGCCGCCGTCGCCGAACTCGGTGCCGGGGTGCGATTCGTGCCCGCCGATCTTGCCGACCTCGATTCGGTGAGATCGTTGGTGCGGCAATGCGGCGACGGCGGCGTCGACATCGTGGTCAACAACGCCGCCAGCTTCCCCGGGGCGCTGACCGTCGAGCAGGACGTGGCGTCGTTCACCTCGACGTTCGACACCAACGTGCGCGGCGCCTATTTCCTGGTCGCCGGCTTGGCGCCGGGCATGATGCGACGCGGTCGCGGCAGCATCGTCAACGTCACCAGCATGGTCGCCTTCAAGGGCGTTGCCGGTGCGTCGAGTTATAGCGCCTCCAAAGCCGCATTGGAGTCGCTGACGCGCACCTGGGCCGCCGAGTTCGGGCCGCACGGCGTCCGGGTCAACAGCGTTGCACCGGGGCCGACCGCCACCGAGGGAGTGGTCGCCGAATGGGGGGACGTCAACGACGAGCTGGGCCGGGCTCTTCCGCTCGGGCGCACCGCACAAGCCACCGAGATCGCCGAAGCCGTGCTGTTCCTCGCCTCACCGCGGTCCAGCTTCATCACCGGATCGACCCTGCACGCCGACGGCGGCGGAGCAGCCGCCTGAGCAGATCGGAAGGACGATGTCCACCTTCGACGACGTGGTCAACCAGCGGCATTCATCGCGAATGTTCCTGCCCGACAAGCCCGTCCCGGTTGAACTGCTGAACGAGGCGCTCGCACTGGCGATGCGGGCGCCATCGAATTCCAATATCCAACCCTGGCACCTGTTCCTGGCCACCGGCGCACGCCGAGAAAGTCTGGTCGCGGCACTGTCTGCCGAGGCGCGCGCCAATCGGCCCAAGGTGATCGGGGGACTTCCCGAGTCGCACAACCGGTTACGCCAGCAGCTTGGCGCACTGGTGTACGGGGCGATGGGCATCGCTCGCGAAGACCGCGACGGCCGGTGGAACGCCCAGCTCCGCAACTGGGAGTTCTTTCGTGCCCCGGTAGCCGGGATCGTGTGTATGCATCGGGATTTGGGATTTGCCGACGCCGTCGGTGTCGGAGGGTTTCTGCAGACCCTGTTGTTGGCCCTGACCGAACGAGGCGTGGACAGCTGCGTGCAGGTCTCCACGGCCATGTATCCCGACATCGTGCGTGAACAGCTCGAGATCCCCGACGAACTCCGGATCCTGTGCGGGGTGTGCATCGGATACGCCGACCCCGCCTTTCCGGCCAACAGCCTGCACATCCCACGCAACCCCGTCGGTGAGAACGTGGTGTTTCTCGACACCTGAGCCGTCATTCGGGTGGTGCGCACAATTCGTCACCGAGCGTGCACCCACATGTCATGCGGTGATTGCCTCTGCGCCGCATCGCTGCGCGACCGTGCTTGAGTGTGAGCACCGGTTCTGTCCTCATCGCCCCCGAGCCCGCCACCACGAACGACAACACCCCGCGCTACTCGCTACTGGTATCCACCGACCCCGCCATGATCGACGCCGCGCAGCGGATGCGGTACGAGGTGTTCAGCACCGAGCCGGGATTCACCCTGCCGCTTTGTGCCGACGGACGAGACGCCGACCGATTCGACCAATACTGCGAGCACCTGCTGGTGCGCGACGATGACTCCGGTGAGCTGGTCGGCTGCTACCGGATGCTGCCTCCCGCCGGGGCCATCGCCGCCGGAGGCCTCTACAGCGCAAGCGAATTCGACGTCGGCGCGCTGGATCCGCTGCGGCCGTCGCTGGTCGAAATGGGCCGGGCGGTGGTGCGCCCGGGCCACCGCAACGGTGCCGTCGTGCTGTTGATGTGGGCCGGGATCCTGGCCTACCTGGACCGCTACCAGTACGACTTCATCACCGGCTGCGTATCGGTGCCGGTGTGCGGCGAGGGCGCCCCCGGCAGTCAGATCCGCGGTATCCGCGACTTCGTGCGGCGCCGCCACACCTCACCGCACCGGGTGATGCCGTATCGGCCGGTGGTAATCGACGGCAAGAGCCTCGAGGAGATCGCGCCGCCGGCCCGCCTGGCGCTGCCGCCGCTGCTGCGCGGCTACCTGCGCCTGGGGGCGCGGATCTGCGGCGAACCGGCCCACGACCCCGCCTTCGGGGTGGGCGACTTCCCGGCGCTGCTGTGCCGAAGCGACGCCGATGCCCGCTACCTGCGCCGCCTGCGGTCGGTGTCGGCGGCTTCGCCGACCGCAGACGGCCCCGCCGGCGCGTGACCCGGGCCGTGGCACACGCCTGGGCGCCCCGGGCGTTCTGCACGCCGGCATGCGCGCACGGCGGCGCCGAGCGGCTGGCCCCGGCGGTGGTGGCGCTGCGGCTGGCCCTGGCGGTGCTGCTGGCGCCGCTGCTGCCGCTGCTGGCGGTGCCGATCCCGGGTGGTTCCCGGCTGCGGCGCGGCTGCTGCCGGGCGGTGTTGGGCTGCTTCGGGGTGCGGGTGACCGCGAGCGGCGGGCCGGTCCGCAACCTGCGCGGCATGTTGGTGGTCAGCCCACACGTGTCCTGGCTGGACGTGTTCGTGATCGGTGCGGTGTCGCCGGGGACCTTCGTGGCGCGCGCCGACCTGATCCGCTGGCCCGGCATCGGAGCGCTGGCCCGCCTGACGCGGATCATCCCGATCGACCGGGACAGCCTGCGCGGCCTGCCGGCGGTGGTCGAGGCCGTGGCGGCCAGACTGCGGGAGGGACGCACCGTGGTGGCGTTCCCGGAGGGGACCACCTGGTGCGGACGAGCGCACGGGCGGTTTTATCCGGCGATGTTCCAGGCCGCCGTGGACGCCGCGCGGCCGGTGCAGCCCCTGCGACTCAGCTATCACCACCACGACGGATCGCGCTCGACCCTGCCGGCCTTCGTCGGTGATGACAGCCTGGTCGCATCGATGCGGCGGGTGATCACCGCACGGCGCACCGTCGCACGGGTACACGTCGCGTCCCTGCAGCTGCCCGGGACGGATCGGCGGGACCTGGCCGCCCGCTGTCAGGCGGCGGTGGGGTGCCGGGCGCGGCCGACCAGCCAGGCCTGCATCTTCTGTTGACCGCCCGGCCCGCCCGCCGCAGCGCGGGCCCTACTCGAAGTGCCCGGTATCCTTGCCGGGTCATGGTCTATTTGGATCACGCAGCCACCACCCCGATGTACCCCGAGGCCATCGAGGCGATGACGGCCGTGATGGGCACCGTCGGCAATGCCTCCTCGCTGCACGCCGCCGGCCGCAGCGCGCGCCGCCGGATGGAGGAGTCCCGGGAGTCCATCGCCACCCAGCTGGGCGCACGCCCGTCGGAGGTGGTGTTCACCGGCGGCGGCACCGACGGCGACAACCTGGCCGTCAAGGGCATCTACTGGGCCCGCCGCGATGCCGACGCGCGGCGGCGCCGGATCATCACCACCGAGATCGAGCATCACGCGGTGCTCGATTCGGTGGGCTGGCTCGCCGAACACGAGGGCGCGGAGATCACCTGGCTGCCCACCGACATCGACGGGTCGGTGTCACCCGAAGCGCTGCGCGAGGAATTGGAGGGCGGCCGCGCCGACGATGTCGCGCTGGTGTCGGTGATGTGGGCCAACAACGAAGTGGGAACGGTGTTGCCGGTCGCCGAACTGGCCGCGATCGCCGCGGAGTTCGGGGTGCCGATGCACTCCGATGCCGTTCAGGCCGTCGGGCAGTTGCCGGTCGATTTCGGTGCCAGCGGGTTGTCCGCGCTGAGCCTGACCGCCCACAAGTTCGGTGGGCCGTGCGGGGCCGGCGCGCTGCTGATTCGCCGTGACGTGAGCTGTGTCCCGCTCACGCACGGCGGGGGACAGGAGCGTGACATCCGTTCCGGCACACCCGATGTCGCTGGGGCAGTGGGAATGGCCGCGGCGCTGCGGGTCGCCGTCGGCTCGTTGGAGGCCACCGCCGCCCGGGTTGCGGGCCTGCGCGACCGGCTCATCGACGGAGTACTGACCCGGATCGACAGCGCCCGCGTCAACGGTTCGCGTACCCAACGGCTACCCGGCAACGCACATTTCACCTTCGCCGATTGTGAGGGCGACTCCCTGCTGATGTTGTTGGACGCCAACGGCATCGAATGCTCCACCGGATCGGCATGCACCGCGGGTGTGCCGCAGCCTTCGCACGTGCTGACCGCGATGGGCGCCGACCCGGTCGCAGCCCGAGGATCGCTGCGACTGTCCTTGGGGCACACCAGCGTCGACAGTGACGTCGACGCGGTGCTGGCGGTGCTGCCCGGCGCGGTGGACCGGGCCCGTCACGCCATGCTGGCCGCCGCGGGAGTGGGCGCGATGAAGGTGGCTCGGTGAAGGTCGTCGCCGCGATGAGCGGCGGAGTGGACTCCTCGGTGGCGGCGGCCCGCATGGTCGATGCCGGTCACGACGTGGTCGGCGTGCACCTGGCACTGTCGCGCAACTCAGGCACCCTGCGCACCGGCTCGCGCGGGTGCTGCTCGAAGGAAGACTCCGATGACGCCCGCCGCGTCGCCGACGTGCTGGGCATCCCGTTCTACGTGTGGGACTTCTCCGAGCAGTTCCAAACAGAGGTGATCGACGACTTCGTCGAGTCCTATGCCCGCGGCGAGACGCCGAACCCGTGCGTGCGGTGCAACGAGAAGATCAAGTTCTCCGCGGTGGCCGCCCGCGCCCTGGCACTCGGCTTCGACATGGTGGCCACCGGCCACTACGCCCGGCTCGAAGACGGACGACTGCGCCGCGCGGTGGACGCCGACAAGGACCAGTCCTACGTGCTGGCGGTGCTGACCGCCGAGCAGTTGAGCCACGCGGCGTTCCCGGTCGGGGACACCCCCAAAACCCAGATCCGCGCCGAAGCAGCCGACCGCGGCCTGGCGGTGGCGAGCAAGCCCGACAGTCACGACATCTGTTTCATCCCGACCGGTGACACCCGTACCTTCCTCGGCAACCACATCGGGGTGCGGCCCGGGGCCGTCGTCGACGCCGGCGGGACCGTGCTGGCCGAACACGACGGGGTACACGGCTTCACCATCGGCCAGCGCAAGGGCCTGGGCATCGCCGGACCCGGCCCGGACGGCCGGCCGCGCTACGTGACCGGCATCGACGCGGCCACCGGAACCGTCACCGTCGGGGCTGCCGGCGACCTGGACGTGGTGGAGCTGACCGGGCGGGCTCCGGTGTTCACCTCGGGGACTCCGTGGTCGGGCCCCGTCGAGTGCGAAGTGCAGGTGCGCGCGCACGGCGAGACCGTCGGCGCGGTGGCCGAACTCGTCGGCGGGGAGCTGCAGGTGCGGCTGCGGGCGCCGCTGCGCGGCGTGGCCCGCGGCCAGACCCTGGCCTGTTACCGCCCGGATGCCCGAGGCGACGAGGTGATCGCCAGCGCGACGATCTCGGGCACCTCGGATCGGCCGTAACCCAGCACGCAGGGGTAGTGAGCATGGCGGACTGGCCCGAAGATTTGAGCTCGATCGGCGCGATCCGATTTGCCCGACACTCATCCAACTTCACTGCGGCGGTGGCGTTTTACCGCGACTTAGTCGGACTGCCGCTGTATTCGACGTTCACCGGAAGCTATGGCAGCAACGGTGCGATATTCGGCTTGCCGGGCTCCGCTCTCACCCTCGAAATCGTCGAAGCCGCGCACGGCATCGCGGTGGACACGCATGAACAGCTGTGCCTCTATTTCCCCGACGAGACAGCACGGGGCGCGGCGACGAGGCGTCTTCGGGCCGCAGGTGTCGTGCCGGTCGAGTCCCACCCGTATTGGGCGGCGACCGGGGCCGAGACGTATCGCGACCCCGACGGTCGCGAGGTTGTTTTCGCGCCCTTCGTGTTCGGAGTCAACGAACCCGAGGTCGGTGGCGCCTCCGGTTCGCATTGGGTCAGGCCCGACGACTGAGACGTAGCGGCCCGACTGATCCCTAGCCCGGAATCCCGGCCGCCATGTTGACCAGCACCAGATCGGCGTCGGACTCCGAGAATCCGCAGTAGGTGACCTCCAGCAGCACCACTGACTTGACCTGGTAGGCCCGGCCGCAGTCTCCGGCGCGGGTGCGCAGGGACTCCTCGTCGGATGCCCAGTCGCTGATCAATCCGGGTCCGGCGGGGGTGTCGGCGCACTCGGCGACGGTGGCTGACAGGGCGTCGAGAGCGCGACGGGCGGACTCGGCGTCGGGGTAGACGGCCGCGCCCTCGGAAACCAGCGCGCCCTTGGGCGGGTACTGGTAGGTGGTCTTGTGGAATCGCGTCGGCGCGGCCCCGAACACCGCGGTCTCGACGAAGATGAAACGGCATGGTGCCGGGATGGTCGCGGCGAGTTCGTCGATGTCGGCCGGTGCACTGGAGTCCATGGTGGGGATGATCGTCAGCTGCTCGTCGGCGCCGACGATGGCCCGCATCCGGGGCGTGTCGAGGATGACCCGGCCGAGGTCCACGCCGTCGTCCGGCGTCAGCGGTCCCGCGGCTGGCAGCGCCGCCCCGCCGACCACGCGGGTGCAGCCCACCACCGCGGCCATCACCGCCCAGACGGGCACCAGCCGCGAGAACCTCACTCATGAAGGCTAGCCCGCCGTAGCCGGGGCTATGTCAGTTCAATACGGTTGCCCGGTGACTTCTTTCGCCACCGGGACCGGGCTGGGGTCGTGGCCGGGCACGTCGGCGCGCGCGGCCGCCGAGGTGGTGGTCGGTGAGCTGGGCGGCAGCCTGGCCCACCTGGTCGAGCTCCCGGGCCGCGGGGTGGGCGCGGACCTGATCGGCCGCGCCGGCGCGCTGCTGGTCGAGATCGCCATCGACACCGCCCCCCGCGGGTACCGGCTGGCGGCACGCCCGGGCGCGGTGAGCCGGCGCGCGGTCAGCTTGCTCGCCGAGGACACCGACGCCCTCGAAGAGGCCTGGGAGATCGCCGGCCTGCGCGGCGGTGGACGGCCGGTCAAGGTGCAGGCGCCCGGGCCGCTGACCTTGGCCGCCGAGTTGGAATTGGCCAACGGGCACCGCGCCATCACCGACCCCGGTGCGGTTCGGGACCTGGCCGCATCGCTTGCCGAGGGACTGAAGACGCAGCGGGCCGACCTGTCGCGGCGGCTCGACACCCCGGTGATCGTGCAGCTCGACGAGCCGTCACTGGCCGCCGCGGTCGCCGGCCGGCTGGCCGGGGTCACCGCGTTGAGCCCGGTGCCCGCTGTCGACGAGGCGGTGGCCACCGCGCTGCTCGACGGCTGCGCCGAAACGATCGGCGGCGAGGTACTGGTGCACAGTTGCGCATCGGAGCTCCCGTGGAATGTGTTGCAGCGCAGCACCATCACCGCGCTGGCGCTGGACTGCACCGCGTTGGGCCCGGGTGACTACGACCAGATCGGTGCCTTCGTCGACTCCGGCCGCACCGTGGTGATGGGGCTGGTTCCCGCGCTCGCCCCGGCACGAACGCCCGCTGTCGAAGAGTTGGCGAAGGCGGTCGCGGCGATCACCGACCGGATCGGGTTCGCCCGTTCGGTGCTGGCCGAGCGGGTCGGGATCAGCCCGGTCTGCGGGATGGCCGGCGCCAGTGCCGCCTGGGCGCGCACCGCGGCAGGGTTGGTACGCAAGGCCGGTGAGGTGCTGGCGACCGACCCCGAGGCGATCTAAAGGCAACCGAAAGGTTGCACATCGACCGTCGACCTGCTCTACTGATAGGCAACCGGGAGGTTGCATATGAGTACCGATCGAATCGAAAAGCAGGTCGTGCTGCGGGCGACGCTGGACCGGGTCTGGCGCGCGATCAGCGACTCGGGGGAGTTCGGGCAGTGGTTCGGCGTCCGCTTCGACGGGCCGTTCGTCGCCGGTGCGTCCGTGACCGCGACGATCACGCCGACCGGCGTCGACGCCGAGGTCGCCCGACTGCAGGAACCCCATGCCGGGAACCGGGGAACCTGGCACGTCGTCGCGGTCGAACCGCAGCGACGGTTCGCCTACCGCTGGCACCCGTTCGCTGCCGACGCCGACGCCGACGCCGACGCCGACGCCGACGACGAACCGACAACATTGGTGGAGTTCACCCTGGCCGAGACGCCCGACGGGGTGTTGCTCACCATCGTCGAGAGCGGCTTCGACGCACTGCCGCCGTCGCGGCGATCGACCGCGTTCGAGGCCAACGCCGGCGGTTGGGCGCATCAGGTCGCGCTGGTGCGCAAGTACCTGGAGTTGCAGGCGGCGTGACGAGCATCGAGGCACCGGTTTTCGATGCGCTCGGCGACCCGAACCGGCTGCGGATCATCGGGCTCCTCTGCGACGGCGGGCCGTGTTCGACTTCGCAGCTCACCCACGCGATTCCGGTGACGCGTCAGGCGGCGACCAAACACCTGCAAGTGCTGGAGACGGTGGGACTGGTCACCAGCAGTCGTCGCGGCCGCGAACGCATCTGGGCGGTGCGGTCGCACCAGCTGGCCGAAGCCGGCGACTATCTCAGCGTCTTGTCGCGCCGCTGGGACGCCGCGATCGAGCGGCTGCGGGCGTTCGTGGAGAAAGTCGAGGACTAATCCCCGTCCAGGCGCCGGATCAACCGTTGCGGTGCAACCAGCCGAAACGACGCGTCGACCAGCTCGCCTACTTCGTCCCAATCCACCGGGGCCGCACCGAAATCCAGCCCCAGCCAGCCGGACGGCCCCAGATACATCGGATAAAAGAACCGGGCGTCTTGTTCCAGCGCCCGCCGCTCGGATTCGTCGACCTTGACCAGCAGCGCATGGGGGTAGGGGACGATCGCCCCGGTGGTCTTGCTGCTGCCGCCGTAGACCGCGAACATCTTGGGGGCGCAGAACACCGGCCGGCCGTGAGAGATCTTCTCGAACGTTTCGGGATAGCCCAGCGCAATGCGCCGCAGCCGGGCCAGGCCAGGGTCGTCGTCGCGATACATGATCGGGTGCGGCATGCCGTCAGGGTAGCCAGCAGCTAACCTGCGGGGGTGAGTCCAGAGGCCGACAGCGTGACCCCGGATCTGCGGCGGCAATGGTACGACCTGGCCGAAGAGGTGCGCGAACACCAGTTCCGCTACTACATCAAAGACGCGCCGGTCATCCCCGACAGCGAGTTCGACGAGCTGTTCAACCGGCTGCTCGCCCTCGAGGACGCCTACCCCGAACTGCGCGTCCCCGACTCGCCGACCCAGCTGGTGGGCGGGGCCGGCTTCACCACCGACTTCACGCCCGCCGAGCACCTGGAGCGGATGCTGTCGCTGGAGGACGTGTTCTCGCCCGATGAGCTGGCCGCGTGGGCGGGCCGGGTCACCAGCGAGATCGGCGGTGACACCACCTACCTGTGCGAGCTCAAGGTCGACGGGGTGGCGCTCGGGTTGGTCTATCGCGACGGCCGGTTGGTCAGCGGTGCCACCCGCGGTGACGGCCGGGTCGGCGAGGATGTGACGCTGAACGCGCGGACCATCGTCGATATCCCCGAATCCCTCACCGCGGACAGCGAATTCCCGATCCCGGCGGTGCTGGAGGTGCGCGGAGAGGTGTACTTCCGGCTGGAGGACTTCGAAACCCTCAACGCCGGCCTGGTCGCCGAGGGCAAAGCGCCGTTCGCCAACCCCCGCAACAGTGCCGCCGGATCACTGCGGCAGAAGAACCCGGCCGTCACCGCCCGGCGCAACCTGCGGATGGTCTGTCACGGTCTCGGCTACACCGAGGGATTCAGCCCGGCCACCCTGCACGAGGCCTACACCGCGATGAGCGCCTGGGGCCTGCCGGTCTCACCGCACACCGCCCGGGTGGAAGGCATGGCCGCGGTGGCCGAGCGCATCGCCTACTGGGGCGAGCACCGCCACGACGTCGACCACGAAATCGACGGTGTGGTCGTCAAAGTCGATGACCGGGCACTGCAGCGCCGGCTCGGCGCCACCTCGCGGGTGCCGCGCTGGGCGGTGGCCTACAAGTACCCGCCCGAGGAGGCGCAGACCACGCTGGTCGATATCCGGGTCAGTGTCGGGCGCACCGGCCGGGTCACCCCGTTCGCCTACATGACCCCGGTCAAGGTGGCCGGCTCCACGGTGAGCCTGGCCACCCTGCACAACGCCTCGGAGGTCAAGCGCAAGGGCGTGCTGATCGGCGACACCGTGGTGATCCGCAAGGCCGGCGACGTGATTCCCGAGGTGCTGGGCCCCGTGGTGGATCTGCGCGACGGCACCGAGCGGGAGTTCGTCATGCCGACCCACTGTCCGGAATGCGGAACCCTGCTGGCGCCGGCCAAAGAAGCCGACGTCGACATCCGCTGTCCCAATGCCCGGTCCTGCCCGGCCCAGCTGCGCGAGCGGGTGTTCCACGTCGCCGGCCGCGGTGCCTTCGACATCGAGGCCCTGGGTTACGAAGCGGCGACCGCGTTGCTGAGCGCCGGCGTCATCACCGACGAGGGTGATCTGTTCAACCTCACCGAAGACGACCTGCTGCGCACCGAGCTGTTCACCACCAAAGGCGGTGGGCTGTCCAAGAACGGCCGGCAACTGCTGGCCAACCTCGACAAGGCCAAGTCCCAACCACTGTGGCGGGTGTTGGTGGCGTTGTCGATCCGCCATGTCGGTCCGACCGCGGCCCGGGCGCTGGCAACCGAATTCGGCAGCCTGGAGGCGATCACCGCGGCGTCCACCGAGCAGCTGGCGGCGGTCGAGGGCGTCGGGCCCACCATCGCCGCCGCGGTCACCGAATGGTTCGACGTCGACTGGCACCGCGCGATCGTCGACAAGTGGCGGGCCGCCGGGGTGCGGATGGCCGACGAACGCGACGAGAGCATCGAACGCACGCTGGAGGGGTGCAGCATCGTCGTGACGGGGTCGCTGACCGGCTTCTCCCGCGACGAGGCCAAGGAGGCGATCATCGCGCGCGGCGGCCGTGCGGCCGGGTCGGTGTCGAAGAAGACCGCCTATGTGGTGGCAGGCGATGCGCCCGGCTCGAAGTACGACAAGGCCGTCGAACTCGGGGTCCCGATCCTCGACGAGGACGGCTTCGTCAGGCTGCTGGCCGAGGGACCGGCGGACCCGACCACGGATTAGCGCAGCAGGGTCGCAACGATTCCGGCCAGATAGCCCAGCCGCGCCACTTCGGCCGGTAGAAATGCCGGGCCGCCCGTGCGGCCCAAGACGACCGCGGTGCCCGGGTCACCCAACGGGGCGGCCAGCAGCGCGGTGTCGATCTCCCGCCACACCGTGGGCACCCAGTCTGCGGTGTTGTCCAGTGCGGTGGCGCGGTCGAGCGGCAGCCAGGGCACCGCACCGACTTCGGTCTCGGGTGTACCGGGGCTACCGGCCAGCCGGCGAAACTTCCCGTCGGACCCTTCGCCGTGCAGCACCACGCACCAGCTGGCCCGCAGCACCCGGGGCGCGTCGTCGACCAGCTTTTGCAGCTTGGCCTGGCGGTCACCGGCCGCCGCGACGCGGTCGATGAGCTCGAGTTCGCGGTGCGCATCCAGCAGTCCCGTGTGCGGGCGCACACTGTGCACCCGTATCCCGGTGAGCCGTTCGGCGGCGGTGATCAACACGTCGGGCATCGCCCCGGGCGGTAGCTCGACCACCAGGTCGTCGATCGCCGAGCCGCTGCCACGCTCGACGACGTCCAGCGACAAGATGTCGGCACCCACCGAGCCCAAGGCAACCGCCAGCGAGCCGAGGCTGCCCGGGCGGTCGTCGAGCTCGACGCGCAGCAGATAGGAAGACACGGCGAACACTGTTTCACAGGCCCGACTAGGCTTGGCGGCCGTGTCCCAGATCTCCCGTGACGATGTAGCGCACCTGGCCCGGCTGGCCCGGCTGGCGCTGACCGACGCCGAGTTGGACGGCTTCGCCGGCCAGCTCGACGCGATCCTGGCCCATGTCAGCACCATCCAGTCCGTCGACGTCACCGGCGTCGAAGCGACGGACAACCCGCTCAAGGCCGTCAACGTCACCCGTCCCGATGAGATCGTGCCGTGCCTGACTCAGCAGCAGGCGCTCGCGGCCGCCCCCCGCGCCGAAGACGGCCGCTTCGCGGTCCCGCAGATCTTGGGGGAGGGCCAGTGAGTGAGCTGACCCGACTCGACGCGGCAACCCTGGCGGCCAAGATCGCCGCCCGCGAGGTGTCCTCGGTCGAAGTCACCCGGGCACACCTCGACCAGATCGCGGCCACCGACGAGCAGTACGGGGCGTTTCTGCATGTCGGCGGCGATGAGGCGCTCGCCGCGGCGGAAGCCGCTGACCAGGCCATCGCCGCCGGGGAGGCGCCGTCGGCGCTGGCCGGGGTGCCGCTGGCCCTCAAGGACGTGTTCACCACCATCGACGCGCCCACCACCTGCGGATCGAAGATCTTGGAAGGCTGGCGGGCCCCGTATGACGCCACCGTCACCGCGCGGCTACGCGCGGCCGGCATCCCGATCCTGGGCAAGACCAACATGGACGAGTTCGCGATGGGCTCGTCCACGGAGAACTCCGCCTACGGCCCGACCCGCAACCCGTGGGATGTCGAGCGGGTGCCGGGCGGCTCCGGCGGCGGTAGCGCCGCGGCGTTGGCGGCGTTCCAGGCGCCCCTGGCCATCGGAACCGACACCGGCGGCTCGATCCGCCAGCCGGCCGCGCTGACCGCCACCGTCGGCGTCAAGCCCACCTACGGCACGGTGAGCCGTTACGGCCTGGTGGCGTGCGCGTCGTCGCTGGATCAGGGCGGGCCGTGCGCGCGCACCGTGGCCGACACCGCGCTGCTGCACTCGGTGATCGCCGGGCATGACCCGCGTGACTCCACATCGCTGGACGTCCCGGTGCCCGACGTCGTCGGCGCCGCGCGGGCGGGGGCAGGCGGTGACCTGTCCGGGGTACGGATCGGGGTGGTGCGCCAGCTGCACAGCGGGGAGGGCTACCAGCCGGGTGTGCTGGCGTCGTTCAATGCCGCCGTCGAACAGTTGAAGGCGCTGGGCGCGCAGATCTCCGAGGTGGACTGCCCACACTTCGACTACTCGTTGAGCGCCTACTACCTGATCCTGCCGTCGGAGGTCTCGTCGAACCTGGCCCGCTTCGACGCGATGCGCTTCGGTTTGCGGATCGGTGATGACGGCACCCACAGCGCCGAGGAGGTGATGGCGCTGACCCGCGCGGCCGGCTTCGGTCCTGAGGTCAAACGCCGCATCATGCTCGGCACCTACGCGCTGTCGGCGGGCTACTACGACGCCTACTACAACCAGGCGCAGAAGGTGCGCACGCTGATCGCCCGCGACCTCGACGAGGCGTACAAGTCCGTTGACGTGCTGGTCTCGCCGACGACGCCCACCACGGCATTCCGGTTGGGGGAGAAGGTCGACGACCCGCTGGCCATGTACCTGTTCGACTTGTGCACCCTGCCGCTGAACCTGGCCGGACACTGCGGCATGTCGGTGCCGTCGGGTCTCTCCGGCGACGACGGGCTTCCGGTGGGCCTGCAGATCATGGCGCCGGCGCTGGCCGATGACCGGCTGTACCGGGTGGGGGCCGCCTATGAGGCCGCCCGCGGAGCGCTGCCGACGCCGGTTTAGCCGCGCCGAGGCTGTAGTTGGCGTGGAAAAGTTCGAGTAGAGCTCGCGCTAACTACAGCCTCGCGGTGAGTGACCCGGCAAGATGGGTCTCATGCGGATTGGAGTCCTCACCGGTGGCGGTGACTGTCCCGGGCTGAACGCGGTGATCAGGGCCGTGGTGCGCACCTGCGATTCGCGCTATGGCTCGTCGGTGGTCGGATTTCAGGACGGCTGGCGCGGACTGCTGGAGAACCGGCGGATCCAGCTGGCCAACGACGACCGCAACGACCGGCTGCTGGCCAAGGGCGGCACCATGCTGGGCACGGCCCGGGTGAATCCGGACAAGCTGCGTGCCGGCCTGGATCAGGTCAAGGCGACCCTCGACGACAACGGCATCGACGTGCTCATTCCGATCGGTGGGGAGGGCACCCTGACCGCGGCGCACTGGTTGTCGCAGGAGAACGTCCCGGTGGTCGGGGTTCCGAAGACCATCGACAACGACATCGACTGCACCGACTTCACTTTCGGCCACGACACCGCCCTGCAGGTCGCCACCGAGGCCATCGACCGGTTGCATTCCACCGCCGAGTCCCACCAGCGGGTGATGCTGGTCGAGGTGATGGGTCGTCACGCCGGATGGATCGCGCTGAACGCCGGGCTGGCCTCCGGTGCGCATATGACACTGATCCCCGAGCAGCCGTTCGACGTCGAAGAGGTCTGCCGGCTGGTCAAGCAACGCTTTCAGCACGGCTCCTCGCACTTCATCTGCGTCGTCGCCGAAGGCGCCAAACCCGCGGCCGGGTCGATGGAGCTGAGGTCCGGGGGCATCGACGAATTCGGCCACGAGCGATTCACCGGGGTCGCGGCCCAGTTGGCCGTCGAGATCGAGAAGCGCGTCAAGAAGGACGTGCGCACCACGGTGCTGGGGCATGTGCAGCGGGGCGGCACTCCGACCGCCTACGACCGGGTGCTGGCCACCCGGTTCGGAGTCAACGCCGCCGACGCTGCCCACGCCGGCGAGTACGGCATGATGGTGTCGCTGCGCGGCCAGGAGATCGGCAGGGTGGCGTTGGCCGACGCGGTGCGCCAGCTCAAGGTGGTGCCCCAGAGTCGCTATGACGACGCCGCGGCCTTCTTCGGGTAGTTCGCGTTTGTGCATGACGCGTTGGGGCAATGGTCACCCAATGGTTGACTTGTGTTCGCCGGACTGCGGTTCGCTGGCCGGGATGGATGAAGGTTGGGGGGCGGCAATGGGAACGGTCTCGCGGGTCACCGCGGCGCTGTGCGCCTTGCCGATCGGGCTTGTCCTCGCCGGACCGGCCCGCGGCAGCGGTGATGCCATCTCCGGATACGTCGACGATCACGGCCGCGAAGTCTGCGGGTTCATGGCCGACCAGCCGAACCTGGCGGGAGTCAAACGCGCGGTCAACCACATCCTGGCCACCAGCGGTCTGCCCCAGGATCAGACAGGACAGTTGCTGGCCGGATCGGTGATGGCTGACTGCCCCGAATACGGCGAGCTGGTGCAGCAATTCATCCGGTACGTGCATCAACGCCAACAGCAACAGAACGGCGGTATCGGCGCCGTGCTCGGCTCGTAGCGGCTCACAGACTGCCCAGGTCATCGGGCACGTCAACGGCGTACGTGCGCAACACACCCAGTGACACCACGTCGAGGGTGCGTTCATGGGTGGCGGCCAGCACCACCGGAGCAGCGCGCCCGTCGCGGTGCGCCCGCAGCCAATTCACCGCGGTGACACACCAGCGGTCACCGGGGGTCAGGCCCGGAAACCGATAGGCCGGCATCGGGGTGGACAGGTCATTGCCGATCGAACGCTGGTGCTCGAGGAACTCGGCGGTAATCACCGCGCAAATAGTATGCAGCCCAATGTCTTCCGGACCCGAAGAACAGCAGCCGTCCCGGTAGAAACCGGTGATCGGGTCACTGCCGCACGGTTCTAGCGGATCGCCCAATACGTTGCGCTCGGACACCCGGCCAGTTTAGTGGCCGGGCTACGGTGGGTCATGGTCAATCGCACACGTGACGCACTCTGGGACCAGGCCGCCGAGATCTACCGGCGAATCTGCGCGCACCCGTTCATCACCGGACTCACCGACGGGTCCTTGAGCCACGACCGATTCCGCTACTACATCGAGCAGGACGCCCACTACCTGCGGGCTTATGCGCGGGCGCTGGCGGGTTGTGCGTTCAAGGCGCCGGTCGAGGCGGAGGTGAGGATGTTCGTCGAGCATGCCGGGGTGGCGATCGGCGCGGAAGCCGAACTGCATGCCGGGCTGCTCACCGACTTGGGCCTCGACGGCAGCGAGGCCGCGGCATCACCGGTCGCCCCGGCCACTCAGGCCTATACCAGCTACCTGCTGGCGGTTATCGGATCCGGTTCCTACGCCGAAGGTGTGGCGGCGGTGTTGCCCTGCTACTGGATCTACGCCAAGGTCGGCGAACACCTGCAACAGCGCGGCTCGCCGGAGCCGCTGTTCCAACGCTGGATCGACATGTACGGGGGCCCGGAGTTTCAGGCGGTGGTCGAGGCGGTGCTCGCCGTCGCCGACCGAGTCGGTGAGCACGCGTCGCCGACCGAGCGGGGCCTGATGCGCCGGCATTTCCACACCACCGCACGCTATGAGTGGATGTTCTTCGAAGCCGCCTACCGGATGGAGGACTGGCCGGTCTGATCGGTTCACCTAGACTTTCGGCTATGACCGCTGCTGTCGCCGAACTGCTCGACTACGACGACGTCGTCGCCCGCTTCGACCCGGTATTGGGCCTGGAGGTGCACGTCGAGCTGTCCACCGCCACCAAGATGTTCTGCGGATGCTCGACCGCGTTCGGCGCCGAACCCAACACCCAGGTCTGCCCGGTCTGCCTCGGGCTGCCCGGTTCGCTGCCGGTGCTCAACGACGCCGCGGTGCGGTCGGCGATCCGGATCGGGTTGGCGCTCAACTGCGAGATCGCCTCCTGGTGCCGGTTCGCCCGGAAGAACTACTTCTATCCCGACCAGCCGAAGAACTATCAGATCTCCCAGTACGACGAGCCGATCGCATTCAACGGTCACCTGGACGTGCCGCTCGACGACGGGTCGGTCTGGCGGGTCGACATCGAACGTGCCCACATGGAGGAGGACACCGGCAAGCTCACCCACGTGGGCAGCGACACCGGTCGCATCGAGGGCGCCAGTGAATCTCTGGTGGACTACAACCGGGCCGGCGTACCCCTGATCGAGATCGTCACCAAGCCGATCACCGGTGCCGGTGAGCGCGCCCCGCAGATCGCGCGGGCATATGTGACCGCCCTGCGGGATCTGCTCCGCTCCCTGGACGTCTCTGATGTGCGGATGGATCAGGGGTCCATGCGCTGTGACGCCAACGTCTCGCTGATGCCTATCGGCACAACGGAATTCGGCACCCGCACCGAGACCAAGAATGTCAACTCACTCAAGAGCGTCGAGGTGGCGGTCAGCTACGAGATGCGGCGCCAGGCCGCAGTGCTGACCGGGGGTGGAACCGTCATCCAGGAGACCCGGCACTTCCACGAAGCCGGCTACACCAGCCCGGGACGGGCCAAGGAGACCGCCGAGGACTACCGATACTTCCCCGAACCAGACCTGGAACCGGTGGCTCCGAGCGCAGCGTGGGTGGAGGAGCTGCGCGGCACCATCGGCGAGCTGCCGTGGCTGACCCGCAAGAAGATTCAAGACGAGTGGGGCGTCTCCGACGAGGTGATGCGTGATCTGGTCAACGCGGGCGCGGTCGAGTTGGTGGCGGCCACCGTGGCGGCCGGGGCATCGAGCGAGGCGGCCCGGGCCTGGTGGGGGAACTTCCTGGTGCAGAAGGCCAACGAGGCCGGCGTCGAACTCGATGCCCTGGCGATCACCCCGAAGCAGGTCGCCGAGGTGGTGGCGTTGGTGGATTCGGGCAAGCTGTCCAACAAGCTGGCCCGCCAGGTGGTCGAAGGGGTGCTCGCCGGTGAGGGCGAGCCGGAGCAGGTGATGACCGATCGTGGCCTGGTCGTGGTGCGCGACGACTCGGTGATCCAGGCGGCGATCGATGAGGCGCTGGCCGCCAACCCCGATGTGGCCGAGAAGATTCGGGGCGGCAAGGTGGCTGCCGCGGGTGCCATCGTGGGCGCGGTGATGAAGGCCACCAAGGGCCAAGCGGATGCCGCCCGGGTACGCGAGCTGGTGCTGGAGGCCTGCGGGTAGGCCGTTCGGTCAGCCGGTGGTGGCGCCCTGAGTCTGCGGGAGGCGTCGAGCGGACTGGTGGCCCCAGTGCTCGAACATGAACTGCAGCCACCGAACGTCGATCAACATGGTGTCGTCATCCCTTTTCCCTAGACGGTCGCGGTCACAGCTACCGGGCTCCTGAACTGAGTTCCAAGGTAGGCCGCTTTTTTAAGGCAGTCGGGCGGAGTCGGTAATGCTTCTGTGAGAACCGATCCGGTGGCTCTGACGACGAAAGTGGCCCCCTCCGCGATCGGAGGGGGCCACCCGTGAGCTGGAGAAACGATTACAGACCGATGGAACCAGCCAGGTCGGCGAGCAGGTCGCTCGCCGCGGAGCTGCCGCCGGCGGCCAGGTCGTCGAGCGGGTTGCCCACCCCATCCCAGCCGAGAGCGTTGGCAATGATCTCCTGCAGGCTCTGCCACGCGCCCAGCAGGCCGACACCCTGGCCCTCAACCACCAGCGGGAAACCCATCAGGCCGGTGGTCAGCCCCAGGCCGTTGATGATCGAGCCGCCGATGCCGGGCGAGCTGCCGTCGCTGATCTCGTTGACGTAGCCCGCGACGTCGGTGCCAGTGAGGCCGGGCGACAACAGACCGCCGAAGGTGTAGCTCAGCGAGGTGACGTTCAGATCTGCGGGCAGCAGGCCGGCCTCGGTCAGGCTCGGGAGCAGCGCGTCCAGGTTGAGGGTGGCCCCGTTGAGGAGCCCGCCGACCATGTTGGCAGGGATGTTGGCCATATCCTGCAGCGCCGCCGTCCAATCCGGGTTGTCGCCGGACAACGCGGTGCTGATCTCGCCGATGCTGTTGCTCAGCGCCACCAGCGGGCTGAGGGACGGGCCGAGGGCGCCGATCAGCACCCCGCTGAGCGGTGACGCCAGGAACGAGAGAACCGGCGTGAGCTCATCGGTGCTGAGGGGGAAGTCCTCGGGCATGTACTGCGGCATCACCAAGGTGATCAGTGCCTGCAGCGCGTCGTTGCTCAACAGCAGCGGTGACATCGGCAGGTCGGTCTGCATGCTGGGCTGCACGACGGCGTCGATGACGGCCTGCGGGTCGATCGCCGTGCCGTTGATCAGGTCCGCGATCAGCTGCTGCGCGGCCACCATCGGGGCGGCAGACATGGAGTCCCACAGCGTGGTGGCGTTGGTCTTGGCGGTGTCGAACACGTCCTGCCAGGCGGCGAACGGATCGAAGTCGGCGGTCAGCGCTACCGCGGGTGAGTGCCCGGCCGGCAGGCCGGCCACCGGCACGGTGACCGGGGTGGCGGCGATGGCGCCGGCGCCGACGAGCGCCGCTCCGGCGACGATCCACGGTGAGCGAACAACGTTGTGCATGTGGCTCCTAGTTACATCTGCTGTGACGGGTCGCACAGTAGGCGAAAAGTTACTTGAAAGTAGCTTAGGAGACCAAATGAGGTCGACGGGTTTTACGCGGGCGTCAGTATTGCGTTCGACTTCTTTCCACAATAACGGACTCATCGATTAAAAATTGCAGGTGGTAGCAGTATTCGGTCCATTATTCGTTCCTGTCCGACGGGTAACGGAGCGGTAGTGTTCTGCCCGAGCTCCGCGGGCGAGAGCCGGGGAACCGGCAATAACAAAGGTTCGCCTAAATCGATTTAATGAGCGCACAGCTCCGGGGCGATCGGCTCAGTCCTTGTCGTCGTTGGCGCGCGGGAACCCGCCGCCGGACGGGAACAGCGGGAACACGACGTCGTCGAGTTTCTCCGCGTCCCCGGCGGTCTTGTTCACCGTCGCGCCCCAGACATTGCCGTCCGGCGACATTTTGACCGCCCAGACGTGACCGTGGGTGTCCTGGCGCATGACCTCGGGTTCGCTGGTGACCGAACCGGTGCCCGCGGCCAGGCGCACCGCCACCGTCTGCTTGGTGTTGATCAGATTGACCAGCACGATCCCGTCCATCGCGGCGCAGCCGGCGACTCCGGGCTTGTCCGGCCACGTCCACACCGTCGACACGCGGGAGTCCTTGGTGATGCGCTGCAGACGGTCGCCGCTCGGACTGCGGTCGGTGACGTAGAGCGAGCCGTCGACGTGGTCGATGCACAGTCCTCCGCCCGCGCCCAGCCCGCTCAGCGCGGTGGTCGGCGGGGCCTGACCGATCGTCGTCGGTTGCTCGATGCGCAACAGCTTGCCCGCCGTCGACCCGGGGTCGGCGGCAGCGGCCGGATTCCCGGCGTCGCCGGTCTGCACCACCAGCGTGGTGGGGCTGGTGAAGATCAGCGCGCCGGTGTTGCCGGTCGCCCCCTTGGGGATCCCGGTCAGGATGTCCTTGGGCACATCGCCGTCGGCGATCCGGATGACCCGATTGTCGGCGGGGGTGCTGATGTAGGCGTACATCAACCGGTCCTGCATGTACGTCGGCGACAGCACGATGTCCATCAGCCCGCCGTCGCCGGCCGGGTCGACGCCGATGACGGTCTTCACCTTGGGCTCGGCGGTCAGCGAGATCTCCTTCACCGCGCCGGTGGTCCGCTCGGCGACCAGCGCCGATTTGCTGTCGGCGTGCATGATCAAGCCGCTGGTGCTCTCCAGGCAGCCCTGCATCACCCCCGGGGCGGTGAAGGAGATCTCGCTGACCGCCGAGCCCAAGGTGAAGACCGTCATCGGCGTCGACCC
>NZ_MVHU01000033.1 GCF_002086285.1 Mycolicibacter kumamotonensis
ACCCCACCCCAGGCCCCCCGCGAGCCTGTAGTTACCGTGCTCGCTACTCGCACTTCTTCGCGCCAACTCTCCCCCGCAAGCGGGAGGTACCCCCAGGCTCGCGAAAGATGTCGGTGCCGATCGGCAGCATCTGGCCATGGCAGAGGTCTTCATCGGGAGCGAGGCGCTGGCGCACAGCCGGCTCACCGAATACGAGCTGCGCCGCTGGCACCGGGCGATCTTCCGCGACGTCTACGTGCCGAAGACACGCCAGCTGACCCTGCGCGACCGGATCGAGGGGGCGTGGCTGCGCTCTGGACGGCACGGCGTGATCGCGGGTGTCGCGGCTTCCGCGCTGCACGGCGCCCGGTGGATCGACACCGATACCCCGATCGAGCTGGTCTGGTCGAATACCCGGCCGCCGCCCGGCCTGATCGCCCGCGACGAAACCCTGGCCGATGACGAACACACCACAGTCGCCGGCATACCGGTCACCACGCCGGCCCGCACCGCTTACGACCTGGGCCGCCACCTGCCCCGGGGCCATGCGGTGGCTCGGCTCGACGCGCTCGCGAGGGCCACCCCGTTCAGCGCCGAGGACGTGCTGTTGACCGCCAAGCACCACAACGGCGCCCGCGGTTCACGACGGCTGCGCGCGGTGCTACCGCTCATCGACCCCGGCGCCGCCTCACCCCAGGAGTCCTGGCTGCGGCTACGACTTATCGACGCCGGCCTGCCCACCCCGGCCACCCAGATCCCGGTGTGCGACCGCAGCTACTGGCCGTTCGCCTGGCTGGATATGGGATGGGAGGACTACAAGGTATCCGCGGAATACGACGGCGATCAGCATCAAAAGGATCGTCAGCAGTACGTCAAAGACCACAAGCGACAGCGCAGGCTGGAACGCCTCGGCTGGATCAACATCCGGGTGATCAACGAGGACAATCCCCGCGAGACCATCCGCCGCGTCACCGAGGCCTTGCGAACCCGCGGCTGGAGACGCTAGACCGGCTGCAGCACATCGGCGATCGGCGCCCCCACCGCGATCTTGCCGCGTGCCGTGCGGACCTTCTCCGGGATACCCGCGCCCACCACGCCCACGAGCACACCATCGCGCTCGTAGTAGGCGAGGAACCTACGCCCGTCGTCCTCGGCCAGGTGCACGGTGTCGAGCACCCGCGGGTGACCGAGGCACTGGATCTTGATCTCGTACTGGTCGCTCCAGAAGTACGGCACACCCGCCGCCACCGGACCCAGGCCCAGCATCGCCGCCACCAGGATCTTCGCCTGCTCGGCGACGTTGCTCCAATGCTCCACCCGCGCTTGGGAACCCGCCTCGTCACGCCACGACGCCACGTCGCCGAGGGCCCAGACGTCCGGGGCGCTGGTACGCCCGGCTCCGTCGCAGACGATCCCGTCGTCCACCGCGATGTCGCTGCCGGCCAACCAGTCGCAGGCGGGCCGCGACCCGATGCCCACGACCACCAGATCGGCCGGGACCACCGCACCGTCCGACAAGCTCACCGACTCGACACCGTCTGCCCCGGAGACCGAAACCACCCTCGCGCCGGTGCGCACGTCGACGCCCTCGGCCTGGTGCAGCCGGGCGATCAGCGCCCCGACCTGCTCACCCAGCACCGAGGCCAGCGGCGTGGGCTGCGGCTCCACCAGCACCACGTCCACCCCCGAGCTGCGCAGGCTGGCCGAGACCTCACACCCGATGAAACCGGCACCGATCACCACCGCGCGGCGCGCGCCGGCCGCCCGCTCCCGCAGCGCCACACAGTCGTCCAACGACCGCAGCACGTGGATGCCGTCCAGGTCGCCGAACGCCGGGATCCGGTTGGGCACCAGGCCGGTGGCGATCACCAGCTGGTCGTAGCCGAGCACCTTCCCGTCGGCCAGCGTCACGGTGTGGGCCGCCGCGTCAAAGCCGAGGGCGGCGACGCCGAGCCGCAACCCGACGTGGTGCTGTTCGTAGAAACTCGCCGGCTTGAGGGCCACATCGTCGACCTCGCCGCGCAACATCTGTTTGGACAGCGGCGGGCGGTCATACGGCAGATGGGCCTCGGCCCCGACGACGGTGATCGGGTCGTCAAACCCGTTGCGGCGCAGTTGTTCGACGACGCGGACCGCGGCCAATCCGGCCCCGACGATGACCACCCCGCTCATGGCCGGGCCACCTCCACCATCTCGAAGTCGGCCTTCGCCGCGCCGCAGTCCGGGCAGCTCCAGTCCTCGGGGATGTCGGCCCAGCGGGTGCCGGGTGGGATGCCGTCCTCCGGCCAGCCCAGCGCCTCGTCGTACTCGAAGCCGCACTGCAGGCAGCGGAACAGAGCGTAGTCGTTCATGAGTTCACTCCCATCGCTTCGAAATCCAGCTTCTCGCGGACCGCACAGTCCGGGCAGCACCAGTCGTCGGGGATCTGTGTCCAGGCAGTCCCGGCGGGGTAGCCCTCGCGCGGTGCGCCGAGTACCTCGTCGTAGACGTAGCCGCAGCCCGGGCACTTGAAGGTGGCCATCAGACGGCTGCACCGTAGCGAGTCAGCACCTTGCTGCGCACCCGTGGGTGAATGTTGGCCCGGGTGATGTCACCGTTGTAGTGCTCGAGCACCCGGTGGTCCATCAGCTTGCGCCACACCATCGGGAAGTACGTCACCCCGATGAGCGCCCCGTATCCGGCCGGAAGGTTCGGCGAGTCGGAGAAGCTGCGCAGCGTCTGGTAGCGCCGGGTCGGGTTGGCGTGGTGGTCGCTGTGCCGCTGCAGGTGGTACAGGAACAGGTTGGTCACCATGTGGTCGGAGTTCCAGCTGTGCTGCGGGGTGCAGCGCTCGTAGCGGCCTTGCGAACCCTCACCGCCCTGCTTCTGGCGCACCAGCCCGTAGTGCTCCAGGTAGTTCACCGCCTCCAGCAGCGACGAGCCGTAGACGGCGTTGATCAGCACGTAGGGGATCAGTGCGGCACCGAAGACCGCGATCATCACGCCCCAGAACAGCACCGACATCGCCAGCGCGTTGATCACGTCGTTGCCCGGCCAGGTCCGCGGGTCCCAGGGGTTCTTGCCGGTGCGGCGGACCCGCGCTGCCTCCAGCCCCCACGCCGAGCGGATGCCGCCGAAGGTGCTGCGCGGCAGGAACTCCCAGAACGTCTCACCGAAGCGGGCCGACGCCGGGTCCTCGGGGGTGGCCACCCGGACGTGGTGGCCGCGGTTGTGCTCGACGTAGAAGTGGCCGTAGCAGACCTGGGCCAGGGTGATCTTGGCCAGCCAGCGCTCCAGCGACTCCCGCTTGTGGCCCAGCTCGTGGGCGGTGTTGATGCCGACCCCGGCCACGATCGCGGTGGTGAGCGCGACCCCGATCTTGCCCAGCCAGCCCAGCGACCCCTCGAAGCCGAGCCAGCCCAGGTCCGAGGCGGTGAACAGGTAGGCGCCGAAGATGGCGCTGGCGTACTGGAACGGGATGTAGGCGTAGGTGGCGTACCGGTAGTACTTGTCGTTCTCCAGCGCCGCCATCACCTCATCCGGCGGGTTCTGGCCGTCGGCCCCGATCATGAGGTCCAGCGTCGGCAGGATCACGTAGAGCAGGATCGGCCCGATGTAGAGCGGCAGTTGCGCCGCGGTGTGCAGGCCGGCCTGGTTCAGCGCCCAGACCAGCGGCAGCATGAGGAACAGCATGGTGGGCACGATCAGGCCCAGCAGCCACAGGTGACGTTTCTTGTCCTGCCAGATCGCCGGCTCGCTGGCCATTCGGGTGCTCATTGCATTCAGCCTTTCGTCGAGGTCACACCGCTAGTGATGACGACGTTAGGTAGCAGCGCCCGGTGGTTGCTCGTCCCGCAAGGCTGTAATTCCGTCGGCTATTCGTCTCCGGAGGACAACGGTGACAACACCGCCGCGCCGTACCACTGGCACAGCAGCAGCGCGATCTCGACGTCCAGGCGATCTTCGGCGATCGGGCGGCCGCGCCGCTCGATCGCCCGCTGCACCCGGTACTTCATGGTGTTGACGTGCAGATGCAGCTGCTCGCCGGCCGCCTTGAAGCTGGAACCGGTCCGCAGGAACACCCGCAGCGTGTCACGGAGGCGCTCGTCGGCCTCGGTCGCGCGGGCTAGCGGGCCGAGCACCTCACCGACCCAGGCCCGGGCGGCGGCCACGTCGCCGCCGCCGAGCAGTGCCGCGGCCGACAGTCCCGGATCCGCTGCCGCGCTGACCCGGGCGGTGGCGGAGGCGACCGACAGCGTGTGTACCGCCAGCGCCTGCTGGTGCGACCGGCGGAAGCCCTCAACTCCGGGCAGCGGATTGCCGATCGCCACCCAGGGCTCGCCGGAGGCGCTCTGCGCGCAGGCGCGGATCTGCGTCACCGCCTCGGCTCCGGCGGTGGACGCCAAAGGGATCCAGGCCCATCCGGTGGTGCTGTCGGCCGGGACGAACAGCGGCGCCCCTTGGACCACTAGCGACTCGGCGAGCTTCTTGATGAATCCTTCGGCGGCCGCGAGTCTGTCGCCGCCCGACTCGGGATACCACACGACCAGCGCCACGTGGGTCCGCCGCAGCGGGTAGCGGATCGCGGTCGTCATCGCATCGACGTCCAAGTCGTCCCCGGACAGGATCTCGCGGACCCGCAACGCGCGCACCGCGTTTCGGCTCTCCAACCACCGCTCGCGTTCGGCCTGGTAGACGGAGGACACCTGTTGGGACATCTCGTCGATGTAACCGAACATCAGCGTCGACATCTCCGAGAGCACATCCAGTCGCAGGTCGGGATCCAAGTCGGCGGAACGGATCTCCTGCAGCACCAGCTGGAGTGCCACCGAGTGGCCGAGCCGGTAAGCGCGCACCAGCGCATTCACCGGGATCCCGCGTTGTGCCAGGCGGCGGGCGTGCTCCAGGGCGACGACCGGCGCGGCGATATCGGCGACCGGGATGTTGTGGCGGATCGCCGAGAAGTATGCATCGACATTGGCCGCCACGGTTTCGTGCAACAGCTGCAGCAGCGACGAGTCCCCGGTCAGGTCCGGCGACTCCTTGGCGACCAGATTCTCGATCACCTGGGTGGTTTCGTCGAGGTGATCGAAGAGCCGCTGCGAGATTTCGATCGCGGCCGCGGCGATTGCGGTGTCGTCGGTCGCGCCCGGGTCGGCCATAGCCCGACGGTAGTCCGCGACTAGGAGTCTGCTGAATTAATCCCGCGTGGCGGGGTGGTTGTGGTGGGGTTTTCGCTGATGATTGTTGGGTGCAGGGTCGCTCTGATGATCAGCGTGAGTTGTTGGATGCGGAGTCGGTCGCCGGACATCTGTTGAAGGCGGACAGCATGTTTGCGTTCCTGGCAGCCCATCGCGGTGAGTTATTTCCCGAGGAGATGTTCGCCGATCTGTTTCCGTCGCGCCGGGGCCGGCCGAGTGTGCCGGCCGAGGTGATGGCCTCGGTAATCACTTTGCAGGCTCTGCACGGGATGTCGGATAACGAGACCGTCGATGCGGTGGCTTTCGACCTGCGATGGAAAGCCGCGTGCGGTCTGGCGGTGACAGCGCCGGCATTTCATTCCACGACGTTGACGTACTGGCGGCGCCGGTTGGCGGCCTCGGATCGACCGGACCGGATCTTCGAGGCGGTCAAGGCCGTCGTGGCCCAAACCGGGGTGCTGGCAGGCAAGACCCGGCGGGCTCTGGATTCCACAGTCCTCGACGATGCGGTGGCCACCCAGGACACCGTGACCCAGCTGATCGGCGCGATCCGCCGGGTGGCCCGCGATGTCCCCGGCGCCGGCGAGGTCATCGCCGCGCACTGCCGCGCTCATGATTACACCGACCCGGGCAAACCAGCGATCGCCTGGGACGACAGTGCCGCCCGGGACCGGCTCGTCGATGCCCTGGTCGGCGACGCTCACCGGGTACTGGGGTATCTGCCCGAGCAGGAGCTAGCGCCACGCGCGGCCGAGGCAGTGGCGTTGTTGGCGCTGATCGCCGGCCAGGACGTCGAGCCGGTCGAGGGCTCCGATGGCACCGACGGGCAATGGCGCATCGCGCAGAAAGTCGCTGGGGATCGCGTGATCTCCACCGTCGACCCTGAGGCGCGGCACGCGCACAAGACGGTGCATCGGCGCCAGGACGGGTTCAAAGCCCACATCGCCATCGAACCTGACACCGGAATCATCACCGATTGCGAGTTGACCAAGGCCAGCGGCTCCGACAATCACGAGGCCGTCGTCGGACTCAGACTGCTCGCCGACGAAAACACCCCGGTGCGGGTACTGGCTGATTCGGCGTATGGCACCGGGGCGGCTCGGGCCGCACTGGCTGACGCCGGCCACGTCGTGGTGATCAAACCACTGCCGCTGCGCGCGCCGGTGCCCGCCGGATTCACCAGCGACGATTTCGTCATCGACTTTGACGCCCGTATCGTGACGTGCCCGGCGGGCCACCAAACGCCAATCGGCCCCAGCGGCGGAGCCGCGTTCGAAAGACACTGCCGCTCATGCCCGTTGATGTCCCAGTGCACCACTGCGGTTCGCGGACGAAAACTCACCATCCACATTCATGAGCAGTTACTGCGCGCTGCGCGCGCCGCAGCCCGCCATCCCGACTGGCAAGCCGAATATCGACGCCACCGCCCCATGGTGGAACGCTCCATCGCCTGGCTCACTCGAGGCAACCGAAAAGTGCGTTACCGCGGCATAGCCAAGAACGATCGCTGGCTGCACCACCGCGCCGGCGCATTGAACCTGCGCCGCCTGATCACCATGGGCCTGACCCACACCGGCACCGCCTGGACCATCGCCTGACCCAGCGCCCGGGCATTGCCTTCAAACCAACCCCGTGCCACGATCGCCACGGCGGGGTGACCTCTTCTGTCGACCTCAGGGTCTGACTTCAAACCAGCGCCAACGAGAGCGCCGCGAGGCACCCCGCCCCCGAAGACCACTAATTCAGCAGACTCCTAGACGCGCCGCGGCGCGACCAGCCGCTCGCGGCGCAGCGTCTCGACTTCGGGCAGTTCCAGCGGCGCCAGGGTGCCGACCACGTTCGACAACAGCAGATCGGCCAGTTCGGGGTTGCGAGCCAGGCACGGCCCGTGCAGATAGGTGGCGACGACGCTGCCCTGCACCACGCCGTCGTGCCCGTCGCCGGCCCGGTTTCCGGCGCCCTTGGTCACCGCCGATAGCGGTGTCGCCGACGGGCCCAACACGGTTCCGCCGCGGTGGTTCTCGAATCCGGTCAGCGGCTGCGTCAGCCCCGCCAGCAGCGGGGTGCCGACCACCTCGCCGATGGTGCGCGTCTCCTGCGGTGAGGTGGTGACGTCGAGCAGTCCGACCCCGTCGACGCGTTCTCCGGCCGAAGTCTCATACCAGTGTCCGAGCACCTGGATAGCTGCGCAGATCGCCAGGACCGGCGCCCCGCGTTCGGCCGCGCGCTGCAGTCCCGGATACCGGATCAGGTGCCGGGTGGCCAGTCGTTGCGCGTAGTCCTCGGCGCCGCCCAGGGTGTAGAGGTCGAGTGATTCCGGTACCGGGTCGGCGAGCGTGATCTCGACGATCTCGGCGGGGATGTCGCGCAGCAGCAGTCGCTGTCGCAGCACCACCGCGTTGCCGCTGTCGCCGTAGGTGCCCATCACGTCGGGCAGCACCAGCCCGATCCGCACCGTCATGCCAACCGCCGCTGCAGCTGTAGGAACGCCGTGTAGTTGGCGACGACCTCGACCGGCCCGGGCGGGCAGGACGCGATCGCCGCGCAGGTGTCGTGCACCAGGCTGTGCTGCACACCGGCGTACCCGAGCCGCACCGCCAGGTCGGTGCCGCGCTCACCGGCGGCCACCACGTGGACCCCTTCGAAATGCTCGAAGCGCACATCCCACAGCCAGGACAGGTCTTCGCCGTCGGGGACCTGGCCGTTGACGGCGATCACCACCCCGGCGGCCTGGTGGTCGACCATCGACAGCGCCTCCTGCCAGCCGGCCGGGTTCTTGGCCAGCAGCATCCGCACCGTGTGCTGGCCGACCTGCACGCTGCGGTAGCGCCCCGCGACCTCGTCGACGGCGCCCACGGCGGCCACCGCTGTGCCGGGATCGGCGCCCACCGCCACGGCGGCGGCGACGGCCTGGGCGGCGTTGCCGCGATTGACCTTTCCGGGCAGCGCGAGCCGCATCGGCAGCATCAGACCGTCGGGCCCGTACAGCGAGTCGTCGTCGAACCACCACTGCGGGGTGGGGCGGTGAAAGTCGCATCCGGTGGAGCGCCAGTGCCCATCGCGGCGTTCGATCACCTCACCGCTGCGCGGGCAGCTGACCGAGTCACCGGCCCAGCCGCCGCCGGCGGCCACCCACACCACGTTGGGGGAGTCGTAGGCGGCCGAGGTCATCAGCACGTCGTCGCAGTTGGCGACGACCACCGTCTGCGGATGCCGGGCCAGCCCGGCGCGCAGCGCGCGTTCCACGGCGTTGATCTCACCGACCCGGTCCAGTTGGTCGCGGGACAGGTTGAGCAAGACGACCACGGCCGGCGAGACCGCATCGGCCACGTGGGGCACGTGCATCTCGTCGACCTCGAGGGCGGCCAGCGGCGCGGTGCGGTCGGCGGCTAGGGCCGCGATCAGCCCGGCGTCCATGTTGGCGCCCTCGGCGTTGGTGGCCACCGCGCCCAGGTCACGCAGCGCCGCGGCGACCATGCGGGTGGTGGTCGACTTGCCGTTGGTGCCGGTGACGACAACGCTGCGCCGTCCGGTGCCCAGCTGGCGCAGGATCGAGCGGTCCAGGGTCATCGCGACCAGGCCGCCGATCATCGCCCCGGCGCCGCGGCCGGTGACCCGCGACGCCCAGCGCGCGCCGGCTCCAGCGGCCAGCGCTAGGCGTCCACGTGCGGTGATCACGCTCGGCAGTTTATGGCGATCGCCGGCGCGCCGTCCGCGCCGGGCGTCGCGGACCGCGCTCAACGGTTTAAGTCGCCGACACGAGGTGCAGCAGACGTGGAACGGTCACCCCGGCGTGCCATCCTCATCGCATGAGTGCGCTGTGGGGCCGCCCGGCTCGCGATCCCGGCGACGGCTGGGCCGTCGTCGACGTCGAGACGTCGGGGTTTCGGCCCGGGCAGGCTCGCGTGCTCAGCGTCGCCGCGCTGGCGCTCGACGCCGACGGGCGCATCGAGCGGTCGGTGTCGCACCTGGTCAACCCGGGCACCGACCCCGGCCCCACCCACGTGCACGGGCTCACCGCCGAGATGCTGGCGGGTCAGCCGCGGTTCGCCGACGTCGTCGACGAGGTCGCCGAGCTGCTGGCCGGTCGCACCCTGGTGGCGCACAACGTGGCGTTCGATTACACCTTCCTGGCCGTCGAAGCCGAGATGGCCGGCGCCGAACTGCCCATCGACTCGGTGATGTGCACGCTGGAATTGGCCCGGCGGCTGGACCTGGGCCTGGCCAACCTGCGGCTGCAGACCCTCGCCGCGCACTGGGGCATCGTCCAGACCCGGGCGCACGACGCGCTCGATGACGCTCGGGTGCTGGCCGGGGTGCTGCAGCCTGCCCTGCAGCGGGCCCGGGAACGCGACGTGTGGCTGCCGGTGCGGCCGGTCACCCGCCGCCGGTGGCCCAACGGCCGGATCACCCACGAGGAACTGCGGCCGCTGAAGGCGCTGGCATCGCGGATGCCGTGTGCGTATCTGAACCCTGGCCGATACGTGCGGGGGCGTCCGCTGGTGCAGGGTATGCGGGTCGCGCTGTCCGCCGAATGCACCCGCACCCACGAGGAACTCGTCGAGCGCATCCTGTACGCCGGCCTGGCCTACAGCGACGTCGTCGACACCACCACCTCGCTGGTGATCTGCAACGACGAACGTCCGGAGCAGGGCAAGGGCTACCAGGCGCAGGAATTGGGTGTGCCGACGGTCTCCGACGAGCAGTTCATGGCCTGCATCGGAAGGGTGGGCGGGGTCGTCCAAGGCACCGGCATCGAGCAGTTCGTCGACGCCGGGGCGGCCGGCGAGCAGATCTCACTGTTCTGAGGGGTTGGCGCGCCGCTGGACTACGCGGTGATGCCGTAGGTCTTCAATTTCCGGTACAGGCTGGAACGCGACATTCCCAGTTCTGTCGCGGCAGCTACCCGGTTGTGGCCCACATTCTGCAAGGCCGCGACGATCGCATCGCGTTCGATGATTTCTAGCGGGGTCAGGGCGCGCCGCGAGCTGGTATGGCAGTAGCCAGGCAGATCGCCATCCTGAATTTCACCGACCGGACGCTGGCGAACTGCGTGCGCCAGCGCTTCGCGCAGCTGAGAGATGTTGCGGGGCCACGAATATCGGGAGATGAGCCGTTGCGCCGACGGGCTGATGCGGATCTTGTGTTTGGGCGCGATCGTGTGCAGAAGTGTCGCGGTGATGGCCGGTAGATCATCGGTGCGGCACCGCAGCGGGGGCACAGTGATCGTGGTGTCGAAATGACCCAGCAGTTCACAGCATGGCATGTCTGAGTTAGACGGGGATTGCGACACGGTCGCTACGATCCATGCCGGCCCATCCAACGATTCGACCGCCGAGAAATATGCCTCGAGCCTTTCAACCTCGTCCGGGCTCGCCTGATCGATGTCACGCACGATGTGCAGTGCGGGTTCACTCAGGTTGCTCACTAGCGAGCCGATATCCGATGGAGTGACTTCTATCCCGACCTGTGCCGCGTCGAGCGCAATGCTGCGTGCGTTGGGATAGATCGAGTGGAAGAGCTCAATGGCCAAGGTGGACTTGCCTACACCGGTCTCGCCGACCAGCAGTGCCGGCTGCTTGTTCTCCAGCGCCGTGCGTAGTTCGCAGCAAGCTCGAACCCACGCCGGCGAGCGGCCGCCGGCCAGAGCGCCACGTGAGCAGAAGGGTGCATCCGCGATCTGTGCGGGCTGGTGGGTCGCCACACCGATTCGCGGCGACGCTTGCGCGGCGAAATGGTCGTGTGATCCGGCGCGGCCAGAGTTGACCAGTTCGGCCGTCACCACGATGCCGGCGACCTCCGAGCCGGCAAAGATGCGGGTTCCCCAGAGGTGCACGAGACGGTCTCGGCCCGACAGGGCGAATGTGTCGCTCGCGTGTTCCTTGTGCGTCATCAGGAAGGTTGCGTGCTCTCGGAGCACCTGCTGCTCGCCGGCGTCGAACATCTGTTGGGCGCAGGGGCTGGCGATGAACAGCGTGTCGCCGAACGCGAAGACCGCGTGCCGAGCCGATCGGGCGGCAACACGTAGGTAGGTCTCGAATATCGCGCGTTGGGACTGGTTACGGTCGAGCAGCAGGTTGCGGCTGATGTCGTTGGCGGCGTTCTTGATCAAGGTGGGTATCAGCGGACTCCACGCCTGGGCCAGTGACGTGATGTCCAAGACCCCCTCGATTCGCCTGGTGACAGGGTCGATGATGGGAGCGCCTGTGCATGCGAACCTTCGCAGGTTCTCGGTGAAGTGTTCTGATCCGATCACGCTGAGTGGCTGGCCCGCCTCGAGGACGGTTCCGATGCCGTTGGTGCCTAGGGCCGCCTCGGAGCAGTCGAAGCCCGGAGCGAACCGGACCTCGTCAAGGAGTTGGCCGACCACCGACGAGCAGTCGATCCGCTGGACGATGCGGGCCTTCTTATCTGACAAGGCGATGACCAGTGGCAGGTCGGCGGTGTCGATCTCCATCTGTTGGAGCACGGGCCGGGCACAGCGCACCAGCAGAGATCCGGTGTCGATCTCATTGGTGAACGAACTTTGCGGTTGCGCGGCATCTACGCCCGCGGCCCTGCTGCGCTCCCAGGACGCCGCAATCAGGTCGGAAACCCCTACTGACCTGGCGCGCAGCAGAACATCAGCACCGGTGGCGGGCCCATTCGGCAAGGGGTCGCAGGCGTCGGCCGTCACCGTTCCTCACTTAAAACACACATACTCATTTATATTACATAAATCATATTTTCGCTAATTTTAGACGTGGATCACGTTTGCGCGTTTGGGCTGCCGCGGGACGGCAGTGGTCACGGCCATGCCGTAATGGTCGGTGCTGCGCCGAGCGGGCAAGCGGGCTCCCTCAACGGCGTGTACTCCAATGGGATCGATGTCTGCTCGACCCATTTGCGACAGCGGCGTCGACGGCCGGGATCATAACGACCATGGTTGGTGCACTTGACTTCTCAGTCAAAACCAACTGATCGCAATCAATCGACCTTACCGCCGCCGGTACCGCTGGGGTGTGTCCCAATTTGGGATTTGCCAATGCATTGCGATTGCTGCGGGCGCCACGGTAGACATCAGTCACGCCATCCGCGTACGGCGCCGGGCGGCGGGTCAATCTCTCAGGCATCGAGGAGGCCAAGGTTGTGCTGATGTTGTCGCAGCGATCGGAACGGCTGGTAGGTCGGACATGAAGAGTCAGACGGTGCGCGGAGTGGTCTCGCAAAAGCAGGGCATGCCGGTCGAGGTGACCGACATCGTGATCCCGGATCCGGGTCCTAACGATGTGGTGGTCGCGGTGACCGCGTGCGGGGTGTGTCACACCGATCTGACCTACCGCGACGGTGGCATCAATGATTCGTATCCGTTCTTGTTGGGCCATGAGGCCGCCGGGACTGTGGAGGCGGTGGGTTCGGCGGTGAGCGCGGTCGAGCCCGGCGACTTCGTGATCTTGAATTGGCGTGCGGTGTGCGGGCAGTGCCGGGCCTGCAAGCGCGGCCGGCCGCACCTGTGCTTTGACACCTTCAACGCCTCGGTGCCGATGACGCTGACCGACGGCACCGAACTCACCCCGGCACTGGGTATCGGGGCGTTCGCCGACAAGACCTTGGTGCATGAGGGGCAGTGCACCAAGGTCGATCCGGGCGCTGATCCGGCGGTGGCCGGGCTGTTGGGCTGCGGGGTGATGGCCGGTCTGGGTGCGGCGATCAACACCGGCGGCGTCAGCCGTGACGACACCGTCGCGGTGATCGGCTGCGGCGGTGTGGGCGACGCGGCGATCGCGGGCGCGGCCCTGGTGGGTGCGCGGCGCATCATCGCCGTGGACACCGACGAGACCAAGCTGGCCTGGGCCCGAGACTTCGGTGCCACCGACACCGTCAACGCCGGCACCCAGGACCCGGTCGAGGCGATCCAGGAGCTCACCGACGGTTTCGGTGCTGATGTGGTGATCGATGCGGTGGGTCGACCGGAGACCTGGAAGCAGGCGTTCTACGCGCGTGATCTGGCCGGAACGGTTGTGCTGGTGGGAGTCCCGACGCCGGATATGCGCTTGGAGATGCCGCTGGTGGACTTCTTCTCCCGCGGCGGGTCACTGAAGTCGTCGTGGTATGGCGATTGCCTGCCCGAGCGTGACTTCCCGACCTTGATCAGTCTGTATCTGCAGGGGCGACTGCCGTTGGAGAAATTCGTCTCCGAACGCATCGGCCTGGGCGAGGTCGAGGAGGCGTTCGCAAAGATGCACGACGGTACGGTGCTGCGTTCGGTGATGGTGCTGTGAGCGGCATCGAGCGGGTCGTCACCAGCGGCACCTTCGAGCTTGACGGCGGCAGTTGGGACGTCGACAACAACATCTGGATCGTCGGTGACGATTCGCAGGTGGTGGTCTTCGACGCCGCCCACGACGCGGCACCGATCCTCGACGCGGTCGGGGGCCGCAAGGTGGTGGCGGTGGTGTGTACGCACGGCCACAACGACCACATCACGGTGGCGCCGCAGCTCGGCGAAACCCTCGACGCCCCGGTGTGGCTGCACCCGGCCGACGAGATGCTGTGGCAGATGACGCATCCGGACAACAACTTCGAGCCGATCTCGGACAACCAGACGCTGCGGGTGGCCGGCACCGAGCTGCAAGCCCTGCACACCCCGGGCCATTCGCCGGGCTCGGTGTGCTGGTATGCCCCGGATCTGGGGGCGGTGTTCAGTGGCGACACACTGTTCTGCGGTGGCCCGGGCGCCACCGGACGCTCGTTCTCGGACTTTCCCACGATCCTGGCCTCGATCTCCGAGCAGCTCGGCACACTACCGGCCGAAACCGTCGTCTACACCGGCCACGGCGACACCACCCGCATCGGGGATGAACTGGTGAACTACGACGACTGGGTAGCGCGCGGCCACTGACGACGCGCCACGAGGAACGAGCCGCGCGCTCATCCTCGACGGCTGGATCCACTGATGTTCGGTACCGCCGAAGCCGTCTGCGCTCTCAAATCCCTTGGGAACGCGCCCGACTCGTGTACCGAAATGTCCCATCGTGGGACATCGATCAACGAAACGACGACCCTAGGCTGATAAGCGACCAGAAATAAGGCCAATCAGCGAAGGGAGCACTATGGCCATCGACTTTACGCTGACTAGGGAGCAGAAGGAGCTCCAGAAGACTGCACGAGAATTTTCTCGAGATCTTCTCGCTCCTGTTGCGCTGAAGGCGGATGCGGAGTCTGACCCACAGCGGGCATTCGCGATGATGAAGCCCGTGTACGCCGAAGCGTACAAACTCGGCTTCGCCTTCGGATTTCTGCCGGAAGAGTATGGCGGATCGGGAGCAACCAATCTCGATGTCCAGATCATTTCCGAAGAAATTTGCGCAGTGGACCCCGGCTTCGGGTGCATTCTTCTCGTGAATGGCCTCGCGCTCATGCCGTTGCTGTGGTTCGGCTCGGAGGAGCAGAAGAAGAAGTGGTTTACCGAGGCCACCAGTGATCCGACCGGCGAATACATTGCCGGCTACAATGTGAGTGAGGCCAACGGCACGGCCAATTTTGATCACCCTGGTACCCATTCCGCAGGTCTGCAGATGACAGCGGAATTTGATAAAAGCACGGGTGAGTATGTGCTCAATGGCTCGAAGTTCTGGCCGAGCAGCTCAGGTGGATGGGACCTCAAGGGCGCCAATGTCAACATGTTCATCGTGCGGTCGGACCGCAACAAGGGTGGTAAAGAGGGCCTGAGTTGCATTCTGGTTCCGCGCGGAACGCCTGGCATGGAATTCAAGCCACCAATTGACAAGGTGGGCCATCGGACCAACCAGAACAACTGGATCGAGTTCGACAACTGCCGGGTCCCCGAGGAAAATGCGTTTGCGATCGGAAACGGCGACCTGGTTATTTCCAAGGCCTTCACCTGGTCGGGCCCCGTTGCGGGTATCGCCGCCGTGGGGGTGGCGCGCTCCGCGTTGGAATGGACTATGGATTGGTCGAAAACCTATACCGCCGCCGGCGATAAGGCGATCATCAATTATCAGGCCGTCGGCTACATGTTGGCCGATATACAAATGCGGATTGAAGCGAGTCGCTACCTGTGCTGGAAGGCGGCACACTACCTTGATATGTATCAGGAGGAAGGTCAGGCATTCGGTGCCATGGCCAAAGTATTTGCCTGCGAACTGTTGTTCGACACTGTCTTCAAGTGTATGCAGGTCACTGGCACAAACTCGCTGAACCGGGAATACCCACTGGAGCGGTACCTGCGCGAGGCCGTCGTTCTCCCGATATATGACGCGGGAACGATTGGGATGCAGCGCCGCAAGATCTGGGGTGTCATGGCAGACCCTGACTATGACATCAACGCCTTTAGGGACTGCAAGCCCGTTCCCTTTAAGAAGTCAATGGAGGGATGGGGGCTCTGATCCCCCTCAGCCCGAGTGGTGGACGGGCCCCGGTCGGTTGACGATACGGCAGTCTAAGCCGTTTCGCATGGCTGCCGGGGTCCCGTGTCCCGAGTGCTCGCTACTGCAGGTGTCTGCTCGAGTGGGCTTCTGAGCCGCCTCGCAGCTCAGCCGAGCCGGGCCGCCCGGTTCACCGCCGAGACCACCGCCCGCAGCGACGCCGTGGTGATCGACGACGCGATCCCGACCCCCCAGACCACGCTCTCGCCGATCTTCGCCTCCACATAGGCCGCTGCTTGGGCTTCCTCGCCGGCGCTCATCGCGTGCTCGGAGTAGTCAAGCACGTGCACGTGCACGTCCACCTGGGCCAGTGCATCGACGAACGCGGCCAGCGGACCGTTGCCCGCCCCGGCGATCTCGGTCTCCACGCCGTCGATCAAGACGGTGGCCTCGATACGGTCGGTGCCGTCGTCGGTCTCGGCGGCGATCACCCGCTGCCGCATCCGTTCCAGCGGCCGGATCGGGTTGAGGTATTCGTCGGCGAAGGCGTCCCACATCTCCTTGGGCGTGACCTCACCGCCTTCGCCGTCGGTCAGCTGCTGGATCACCTTGGAGAACTCGATCTGTAGCCGGCGCGGCAGCACCAGCCCGTGATCGGTCTTCATCACATAGGCCACGCCGCCCTTGCCGGATTGCGAGTTGACCCGGATCACCGCCTCGTAGGTGCGGCCCACGTCGCGGGGGTCGATCGGCAGGTAAGGCACCTGCCACAAGATGTCGTCGACGTCGGCGTCGGCGGCATCGGCGTCGATCTTCATCTGGTCCAAGCCCTTGTTGATGGCGTCCTGGTGGCTGCCGGAGAACGCGGTGTAGACCAGGTCGCCGCCGTAGGGGTGACGCTCGGGCACGTTGAGCTGGTTGCAGTACTCGACGGTGCGGCGGATCTCGTCGATGTTGGAAAAGTCGATCTGCGGGTCCACGCCGCGGGAGAACAGGTTCAGACCCAGCGTCACCAGGCAGACGTTGCCGGTGCGTTCGCCGTTGCCGAACAGGCAGCCCTCGATCCGGTCCGCGCCGGCCTGATACCCCAGTTCGGCTGCGGCGACGGCGGTACCGCGGTCGTTGTGCGGGTGCAGGCTCAGGATCACCGAGTCACGCCGCTTCAGGTTGCGGTGCATCCACTCGATCGAGTCGGCGTAGACGTTCGGGGTGGCCATCTCCACGGTGGCCGGCAGGTTGAAGATGATCGGGTTGTCCGGCGTCGGCTCGATGACGTCGCCGACGGCGTCGCAGACCTGCTTGGCGTACTCCAGCTCGGTCCCGGTGTAGGACTCCGGTGAGTACTCGTAGCGCCACCGGGTGTCCGGGTACTTGGCCGCCTCCTGCAGGCACTTGCGCGCCCCGGCCACCGCGATCTCTTGTACCGCCGCCCGGTCGGCGCGGAACACCACCCGGCGCTGCAGGACCGACGTCGAGTTGTAGAAGTGCACGATCACGTTCTTGGCGCCCGCGCACGCCTCGAAGGTGCGCTCGATGAGCTCGTCGCGGCATTGCGTCAGCACCTGCAGGGTGACGTCGTCGGGGACGGCGCCGTCGGTGATGATCTCGCGGACGAAGTCGAAGTCGGTCTGGCTGGCCGACGGGAACCCGACCTCGATCTCCTTGTAGCCCATGGTCACCAGCAGGTCGAACATCCGCCGCTTGCGGGCCGGGCTCATCGGGTCGATCAGCGCCTGGTTGCCGTCACGCAGATCCACCGCGCACCACAGCGGGGCGCGCTCGATGACGCGGTCGGGCCAGGTGCGGTCGAAGGGAACCGCCGCTGCGCCCAGCGCCGGGCTGCCGCCCGGCACCTCCTCGGCGAAGCTGCGGTAGCGGCGGACCGGCATCGCCGAGCCGCGCTGGGTGTTCCAGGAGGGTTGGCCGGGATTGGGCGGACCGGCAGGTTTGGTGATGCCTCGACCCGAGGTGAATGCGTCGGGAGACGGCTGGGAAAAACTGGTCACGGTGATTGCTCCGGGGTTCTCAGATGGATTCAGACCGGCGCATCGCGAACACCCGCGACGGGAAGCCGGTCTGGATCAGACCCCGCCGCGGCGTCCGAGAAGGAGCACCCGCTGCACATCGTGCAGTTTACGCGCTCAGACGGCGTTGACAGAAAACGGCCCCGGGCGCAGCGTCAACGCCGCAACCGGCTTCCCCTATCCTGGGACAAGCCCAGTGAGGAAGGGACGAAAAGTGGCGCTCGTCGTGCAGAAATACGGCGGATCATCGGTGGCTGACGCCGAACGGGTCCGCCGCGTCGCCGAGCGCATCGTCGAGACCAAGAAAGCCGGCGACCACGTCGTCGTGGTCTGCTCGGCGATGGGCGACACCACCGACGACCTCCTGGATCTCGCTCAGCAGGTCTCCTCCGCCCCGCCGGCCCGTGAGCTCGACATGCTGCTCACCGCCGGGGAGCGGATCTCCAACGCCCTGGTGGCGATGGCAATCGAGGAGCTGGGCTGCAACGCCCGGTCCTTCACCGGGTCGCAGGCCGGGGTGATCACCACCGGTGTGCACGGCAAGGCCAAGATCATCGACGTCACCCCCGGTCGGCTGCAGGCCGCCCTGGGCGAAGACCAGGTGGTGCTGGTCGCCGGCTTCCAAGGCGTCAGCCAGGACACCAAGGACGTCACCACCCTGGGCCGCGGCGGCTCGGACACCACCGCGGTGGCGCTGGCCGCGGCGCTGAACGCCGACGTCTGTGAGATCTACACCGACGTCGATGGCATCTTCAGCGCCGACCCGCGCATCGTGCCCAATGCCCGCCGCCTGGACACCGTCTCCTTCGAGGAGATGCTCGAACTCGCAGCGTGCGGCGCCAAGGTGCTGATGTTGCGTTGCGTGGAGTACGCCCGGCGCTACCACCTGCCCATTCACGTCCGGTCCTCCTACTCGGACAAGCCCGGCACCATCGTTTCCGGATCGATCAAGGACATCCCCATGGAAGACGCCCTCCTGACCGGAGTCGCACACGACCGCAGCGAAGCCAAGGTGACGGTGGTCGGCATTCCCGACCTGCCCGGCTACGCCGCCAAGATCTTCCGCGGCGTCGCCGACGCCGACATCAACATCGACATGGTGTTGCAGAACGTCTCCAAGGTGGAGGGCGGCAAGACCGACATCACCTTCACCTGCCCGCGCGACAACGGCCCGGCCGCGGTGGCCAAGCTGGAATCGCTCAAGGCCGAGATCGGCTTCACCGAGGTGCTCTACGACGATCACGTCGGCAAGGTGTCGCTGATCGGCGCCGGGATGCGCAGCCACCCGGGCGTGACGGCCACGTTCTGTGAGACGTTGGCCGACAACGGCGTCAACATCGACCTGATCTCCACCTCCGAGATCCGGATCTCGGTGCTGGTCGCCGAGGCCGACCTGGACAAAGCCGTCCGCTCACTGCACGAGGCGTTCGGGCTGGGCAGCGACGAGCAGGCCACGGTCTACGGCGGGACGGGGCGCTAAATGGTTTCCATCGGAGTGGTCGGCGCCACCGGCCAGGTCGGCCAGGTGATGCGCACCCTGTTGGAGGAGCGCGACTTTCCCGCCGATGAGGTGCGGTTCTTCGCCTCGGCGCGCTCGGCGGGGCGCAAGCTGGCGTTCCGCGGCGCCGAGATCGAGGTCGAGGACGCCGAGACGGCCGACCCGACCGGGCTGGACATCGCCTTGTTCTCCGCCGGTGGGGCGATGTCGAAGGTGCAGGCGCCGCGCTTCGCCGCCGCCGGGGTGACGGTGATCGACAACTCGTCGGCCTGGCGCAAGGACCCCGACGTGCCGCTGGTGGTCTCGGAGGTGAACTTCGAGCGTGATGTGCGGGGCAAGCGCCTGGCCAAGGGCATCATCGCCAACCCGAACTGCACCACGATGGCCGCGATGCCGGTGCTCAAGCCGCTGCACGACGAGGCGGGCCTGACCCGGCTGATCGTCTCGACCTACCAGGCGGTCTCGGGCAGCGGGCTGGCCGGCGTGCAGGAGCTCGCCGAGCAGATCCGCGCGGTCGCCGACGGCGCGGAACAGTTGGTGCACGACGGCGGGGCGGTCGACTTTCCGCCGCCGAACAAGTACATCGCGCCGATCGCATTCAACGTGGTGGCGCTGGCGGGCAGTTATGTCGACGACGGTTCCGGTGAGACCGACGAGGACCAGAAGCTGCGCTTCGAGAGTCGCAAGATCCTCGGCGTCCCAGACCTTTTGGTGAGCGGCACCTGTGTTCGGGTGCCGGTGTTCACCGGGCACTCGCTGTCGATCAACGCCGAATTCGCCCGGCCGCTCTCCCCGGAGCGGGCCGCCGAATTGCTCGCCGACGCCCCGGGCGTGACGCTGACCGACGTGCCGACCCCGTTGGCCGCCGCCGGCGCCGACGACTCCCTGGTGGGCCGGATCCGGGTCGACCCCGGCGCACCCGAGGGGCGCGGTCTAGCGTTGTTCGTCTCCGGGGACAACCTGCGTAAAGGTGCGGCGCTCAACACGATCCAGATCGCAGAACTGCTGGCCGGGTCTTCCGGATCCTGACCCCCCCGAGGCGCCGAACGTGCACCGGCTGCGAAAGACCGCGCGGAATTTCGCAGTGGCTGCACGCTCGGTGGGGGCTGTCGCTCTGCTGGTCTGCCCGCCCGCACACGCCGAACCGCCGGCTCCGATCCCACTCCCGGTGCTCTGGCCGCTGGCCGAAGGGCAGGTGGTCCGGATCGGGCCGAGCGCCGGAACCGGCACGCCCACCGGTGATTACGGCATCGGCGCCACCGATCTCTGCGAATTCATGGAGTTCCCCACTGCGGTGCTGCAGATCTGCGGGGACAGCTTCGCCGGCCAGGGCGTCGGGTTCGGCGGTTGGTATTCGCCGATAGCCCTGCGCCTGGATCCGGACTCGGTCGACGACTCCGCCGGGGTGCGCTACACCGGGGTGATCGGGGTGGACAAGCCACTGCTGGCAGACCCGACGCCGGCCGGCTGCACGCAGCTGCCGGCGGGGATCGTCTCGATCAACCGGAGCAACTACCTGATGGTGACCACCGCCAAGATGCTGGTGCCTCAGACGTCACGTCTGGTGAAAGCCGATCCGGCGCAACCGGGCTGGCAGACGGTGCCGGGTTCAGTGCGACCGGCCTCCTACCAGGATTTCGGCCAGTCCCAGATCAGCGGTTACTACGACCCGATTCCGACGCCGGATTCGGTTACCGGTTGGGTGTATGTGGTCGCCAACAACTTCGATCGCAGCGCCGCGGTGACGCTGTACCGGGTCAGCCCGGACAAGTTCACCGACCGGTCGGCCTGGCAGGGCTGGGCGAGCGACAAGGGCTGGGGTCACAAGCCCACACCGCTGTGGAACGACCAGATCGGCGAGCTGAGCCTGCGCCAGATCGACGGCAGGCCGGTGCTGTCCTACTTCAACGGCACCACCGGCAACATGGAAGTCCGGGTGGCCTACGAGCCGACCGGCCTGGGAACCGCCCCGGTGACCACCGTGGTGCAGCACACCGAGTGGCCGGATCCGCCGGTGTCCGTGGAGACCCTGCCCTCACCGTTCGACAACCGGCTGGCCCAGCCCTACGGCGGCTACATCTCGCCCGGGTCGACCCTGGACGAGCTGCGGGTGTTCATCAGCCAGTGGAACACCGAGCCCCGACATCGGGCTCCCTACCGGGTGATCCAGTTCGCGGTCAATCCGTTCAAACCGTGGTCGGTCAGTTGAACAGGCCCCACAGGTCCGTCCAGAAGTCGCCGCCCGACCCGGAGTCGCCGAGGAGATCGAGGCCCGCGTCGGCCGATCCGAACGGGGTGCCGTCCGGCGCGTAGTCCTGGATGTTGTCGCCGAGGGCGCTCGCGACATTGCTGCTGCTCCCGTCCCAGCCGGCATAGGCGATGGCGTGCAGGCCCTCGGCGGTGGCGGTGTTGAAGTGGCTGTCGTAGACGCCCGGCACGACAGAAGCGCCCGCGTGTGCGACGGCATAGTCGCCGGTAGCGGTCGCTACGTTGCCGTTGCCCCACGCCGCCGAAGCGCTGGCGTGATCGCCTAGCGCGGACGCATAGTTGAACGACCCGGTGTCTCCGACCACGGCGTTGCTGTGGTCGCCCTGCGCCGAGGCGTAGTTGAAGAAACCGCTCATGGCGTTGGCGTTGGCGAACTCCCCGTAGGCGAAGGCGACGTTGCAGAAGCTCGAGCTCGCGCTCGCGTTGCCGAGAGACAACAAGTCGAACCCGCTGATCGACAGTGCAATGTTGCCGAAGTCATCGGGGAGGGTCGGTGCTGTCGCGGCCGCCGTACCCACCGTGGCGACGGCGTCGCCGAGGTCCGCGGCGGCCAGCGCGCCGGCGACACCCAACGCACCGGCGCCGCCGTCAGCCGAGAGTGTTCCCGCCCCGGCCATCGGTGTGGCTGCCAAGGCGGCCCCGACCCCCAGTCCCAGCGCCAGCATGCCGAGACCGCTGACTCGCTTCACATTCCCCATGTTCGTGCCTTCCCCTACTTTCCAGCCGACCTGGCTGGTGTAGTCCTGACGCTAGAAGCGCAACGCACGGCTGCGATACAGGGTTTTCCCTGGACTTTCTGAAGTGCTGTACAGGGTCGGGTCGGGGTAGCCCCCGACCCGATGGCCCCCACGGCTCATAGCCGACGCATAGCCAGCACCTAGCGGTGCCGGGTGTTGCCCTCGCACGATGTCAACCATGAGCGAAACACCTGAAACCACGAACCCCCCGGCCGGGCCGCCGGGCCCGGGAGAGCAGAAGCCGTACTGGGTCTACCGACTCGCCGCCTGGGTCGCCATCGTCGCCGGGGTCGTCTTCATCGTCTCGTCGATCTTCTTCGCCGGTGTCTGGGCCAGTCATGGCGGGCCGCGCGGGCACCACTGCCACCACGGCCACCACCACGGGGCCATGCATCACGACGGGTTCCACCGGGGCTTTCACCACGGTCCCCATCGCGGTCCCGGCCCCATGGCCCCTGCCGGCCCGGAAGGCCCGGGCCCGAGCGAGGTCCCCCCGTCGGTCACCCACTCGCCGGCGCCCACCCGCGGCCGGTAACCGGCCCGGCCACGATCAACCAGCCGCCGCCCCTCCCGAAGGGCGGCGGCTGGCGTCGTCCTCAGGCATGATGGGGCGATATGACCGAGACACCAGAAACCCCGCCGCCGCCACCCCCGCCGCCGGTGGCCAAGCCGAACCGGCTGTTCCAGGTCGCAGCCTGGGTGGTGATCATCGCCGGAACCGTCTTCGTCGCCGCGGTGGTCTTCTGCACAGGCGTCTACCTCAGCGATAACGGGTGGCAAGGGGACCGTCACGGACCCTGCATGATGCATCATCACGGTCCGCCGATGGGTCCCGGCTTCGGGCCCGCCGGCCCGGGCAACGAGCCGGGTTGGCCCGGCTTCCGTCCGGCCGGCCCCGGCAACGGCCCGGGCGGCCCGGGCGGTCCGCCGCCCCCGCCGGTCCCGCCGCACCGTTAATCGGCTCTGGAAACGCGAATGCCCCCGGATCCCAAGGGGTTCGGAGGACACTCCCGGTTGCGCCCACCTGAAACGGAGACACCGATGACCGAGCACTACACCACCACCGAGGCCGGCGCACCGGCACCGAGTGACAGCGATGCGCTGACGGTCGGCCCGGACGGCCCGATCCTGCTGCAGGACCATTACCTGCTCGAACAGATGGCGATGTTCAACCGGGAACGCACCCCGGAACGCCAGCCGCACGCCAAGGGCGGCGGGGCATTCGGGCGTCTCGAGGTGACGGCCGATGTCAGCGCCTACACCCGGGCGGCGGTGTTTGCGCAAGGCGCCGAGACCGAGATGCTGGCCCGGTTCTCCACCGTCGCCGGGGAACGCGGCAGCCCCGACACCTGGCGCGACGTGCGCGGCTTTGCGCTCAAGTTCTACACCTCCGAGGGCAACTTCGACATCGTCGGCAACAACACCCCGATCTTCTTCTTCCGCGACCCGATGAAGTTCCAGCACTTCATCCGGTCCCAAAAGCGCCTGGTGGCAAGCAATCTGCGCGATCACCACATGCAGTGGGACTTCTGGACCCTCAGCCCGGAATCGGCGCACCAGGTGACCTATTTGATGGGGGATCGGGGCCTGCCGAAATCCTGGCGGCACATGAACGGCTACGGCAGCCACACCTACAGCTGGATCAATGCCGCCGGCGAGATCTCGTGGGTCAAATACCACTTCATCAGTGACCAGGGTGTGGAGAACCTCACCCAACAGGAGGGAGATCGGCTTGCGGGAGCCGACGCCGACTTCCACCAGCGCGATCTGTACGACGCCATCGAACGCGGCGAACATCCCAGCTGGGCGGTGAAGGTGCAGATCATGCCCTTCGAGGAGGCCAAGACCTACCGGCTCAACCCGTTCGATCTGACCAAGGTGTGGCCGCACGCCGACTACCCGCTGATCGACGTCGGACGTTTCACGCTGGACCGCAACGTCACCGACTACCACGCGGAGATCGAGCAGGCGGCGTTCGAACCCAGCAACACCGTGCCAGGCACCGGGCTGAGTCCCGACAAGATGCTGCTGGCCCGCGGCTTCTCCTACGCCGACGCCCACCGCGCCAGGATCGGCACCAACTACAACCAGCTGCCGGTCAACGCCCCGAAGACGGACGTGCACGCCTACTCCAAAGACGGCGCCATGCGGTTCCGCTACGCGAGTGATCCGGTGTACGCGCCGAACTCGGTCGGTGGGCCGGTGGCCGACCCGGCCCGGGCCGCCGAGGTGCGCTGGCACGCCGACGGCGACATGGTGCGCGCGGCGTACACACTGCGCGAATACGACGACGACTTCGGCCAAGCCGGCACGCTGGTTCGTCACGTCTTCGACGAGGAGCAGCGAGAGCGGCTGGCCGCCAACATCATTGGGCATGTTTCCGCCGGCGTGCGCGAGCCGGTGCTGTCGCGGGTGTTCGAGTACTGGCGCAACGTCGACGAGGATCTGGGCCGCACCGTGGAAGCCGGGGTCAAGGCGAATCTCTCCTGACGGGCGGGCCGCCGGCCTGGCATGATCGAGCCATGAGCATCACAGTGGTTTTCGCCACCGAGTCGACCGCGACCGGCGGTGGTCGAGACGGCCACGTCCACTCCGCGACCGGCCGCATCGACCTGGACACCCGTCCGCCGCGCGAGCTGGGCGGCAACGGTGAGGGCACCAATCCCGAGGAACTGTTCTCCGCGGGTTACGCGGCGTGTTTCCTGGGAGCGTTGCGGCTGGTGGCGCGCCGGTCGGCGGTCGCGCTGGACGACGCCACCAACGTCACCGTCCAGGTCGCCCTGGGCAAGGACACCGCCACCGAGGAATTCGGCCTGACCGGCACCATCATCGGGAGTCTGCCGGGGTTGTCGCAGGCCGTCGCCGACGACCTGATGGCGCAGGCCCACGAGGTGTGCCCATACTCGCGGGCCACCCGCGGCAACGCCGACTTCACCGTTTCGGCGAAGGTCTAGCGTGCGGGGCGCCGCGACGGTGGTGGTGGCGGGCCTGGGTCTGGCGCTCGCGGGCGCCCCGGCCGTCGCGGCCCGGCCCTCCGATCCGGGCGTGGTGTCCTACGCCGTGCTGCCGAAAGGATCCGTCGGCAACATCGTCGGCGCCCCGATGGGGTGGGAAGCGGTGTCCGGGCAGCCTTTCCAGGCGTTCTGGGTCGACGACCCCGCCTGCAACAACTGGGCCGACATCGGCCTGCCCGAGGTCTACAACGATCCCGACCTGGCCTCCTACAACAGCGCGATCACCCAGACCTCGGCCGGCGACCAGGGACACTACGTCAAACAGGCGGTCGGGGTGTTCGCCACCGAGGCCGCCGCCGAGCGGGCCTTCCACCGCATCACCGACCGCACCGCCGGGTGCTCGGGGCGCACCACCGCGATGCACCTCGACACCGGCGCCACGCAGGTCTGGGCGTTCGACGGCGGCCCGCCCGGCGTCGCCGACGCCGCCTGGACCAAGCAGGAGGCCGACACCGACCGTCGCTGCTTCAACCAGACCCGCCTGCGGGCGAACGTGCTGTTACAGGCCAAGGTCTGCCAGTCCGGCAACGCGGGTCCAGCGGTAAACGTGCTGGCAGGGGCGATGCAGAACACCCTGGGCCAGTAAACGGGAGGCGACTTGTCGGGCGGCTCCGGTAGCGTCGGGGAGATCGACAGGCGGAGGGGTTGATATATGGCGCTCGCCGCGGCGACACCACTGTCCCGCGCCGATGAGTCGCGCCCCGGTGAGGCCGACCTGTCCGGTGCCGCCGATGCCGCCGACTACATCGCCGCTCGCTGCCTCAGCGACGCGCCGCTGGGCCGGGTGGGTCTGGAGATCGAGGCGCACTGTTTCGACCCCGCCGATCCGCTCCGCCGCCCCGGCTGGTCCGAGATCGGAGAGGTGCTGGATTCCGTGCCGGTGTTGCCCGGCGCCAGCCGCGTCACGGTGGAACCCGGCGGCGCGGTGGAGCTTTCCAGCCCGCCACTGATGGGGGCGGTCGCCGCGATCGAGGCGATGGCCACCGACCAAACGGTGCTGCGCTCGGCGTTCGCCGAGGCCGGGCTGGGGTTGGTGTCCCTCGGTGCCGACCCGCTGCGACCGGTGGGTCGGGTCAACCCCGGCGCGCGCTACGCCGCGATGGAGCAGTTCTTCGCCGCCAGCCACACCGGCTCGGCGGGGGCGGCGATGATGACGTCGACGGCCTCGGTGCAGCTCAACCTCGATGCCGGGCCGCGGGCCGGCTGGGCCGACCGGGTGCGGCTGGCCCACGCGCTCGGTCCGACGATGGTCGCGATCGCCGCCAACTCCCCGCTCTTGGGCGGGGAGTTCTCCGGTTGGCGGTCCACTCGGCAACGAGTGTGGAGCCGGCTGGACTCGGCGCGCTGCGGCCCGGTCCTGGGCCTTGACGGCACCGATCCCGCCGCGGACTGGGCGCGGTATGCGCTGACGGCGCCGGTGATGCTGGTGCACGCCCCGGAGGCCATCCCGGTCAGCCGCTTCGTGCCGTTCGCGCACTGGGCCGACGGGCGGGTGATGTTGGGCGATCGCCGCGCCGGCATCGCCGACCTGGACTACCACCTGACCACATTGTTCCCGCCGGTGCGGCCCCGCGGGTGGCTGGAGATCCGCTACCTGGACAGCCTCGGTGACGCGCTGTGGCCGGCGGTCGTCTTCACCTTGGCGACCCTGCTCGACGATCCGGTGGCCGCCGACGCCGCCGCCGAGGCCGTCGGGCCGGTCGCGACCGCGTGGGACGTCGCCGCCCGGATCGGCCTGGCCGACCCGCGCCTGCACAACGCCGCGCTGCGGTGCGTGGGGCTGGTGGCCGATCAGGCGCCGGCGTCCCTGCGCGACGGGATGGACCACCTGGTGGCGATGGTCGAACGGGCCCGCTGTCCGGCCGACGACATCGCCGACGAGGCGGACCGCACCGGCGTTCCCGCGACGGTGGCCCGGCTGGCGCGAAGGCAATAGTGAGCACACCGGAGACGCTGGCCCGCGATTTGACCCGGGCACGCGAGCGCACGCTGGCGCTCGTCGACTTCGACGACGCCGAACTGCGCCGCCAGTACGACCCGTTGATGAGCCCGCTGGTGTGGGATCTGGCCCATATTGGTCAGCAGGAAGAACTGTTTCTGCTGCGCGGCGGGGATCCGGACCGGCCCGGGATCCTGCCGGCCGACGTCGAGGGCCTCTACGACGCGTTCATCCACCCGCGGGCCAGCCGCGTCGACCTGCCGCTGCTGGACCCGGAGCAAGCCCGGAAATATTGCGCCACCGTGCGTTCCAAGGTCTTCGACAAACTGGACGCGCTGGCCGCTGACTTCCGGGACGGCTTCGTGTTCGGTCTGGTGCTCAGCCATGAACACCAGCACGACGAGACCATGCTGCAGGCACTGAACCTGCGCACCGGCGCACCGCTGCTCGATGCGGCCGCCCCGCTGCCGGCCGGGCGGCCCGGGCTGGCCGGGACCTCGGTGCTGGTGCCCGCCGGCGAGTTCGTGCTCGGCGTCGATGCCTCCGATGAGCCGTTCGCGCTCGACAATGAGCGGCCCGCGCACCGGGTCGAGGTGGCGGCATTCCGGATCGGCCGGGTACCGGTGACCAACCGCGAATGGCGGGCGTTCATCGACGACGGCGGCTACCGGCAGCCCCGGTGGTGGACCGAGCGCGGATGGAACCACCGGGTTCAGGCCGACCTGACCGCACCGCAATTCTGGAGCCCCGACCACGCCTCGCGGACCCGGTTCGGTCGTGTCGAGGACCTTCCCGACGACGAGCCGGTGCAGCATGTCAGCTACTTCGAGGCGCAGGCCTACGCGAAGTGGGTCGGTGCTCGGCTGCCCACCGAGATCGAATGGGAGAAGGCCTGCGCCTGGGACCCGGGTGCGGCCACCCGCCGTCGCCGCCCGTGGGGCGAGGGCGCCGCGACGGCAGAGCTGGCCAACCTGGGCGGGGCGGCACTGCGCCCGGCCCCGGTCGGGGCCTACCCCGGCGGTGCGTCGGCCTACGGGGCCGAACAGATGCTCGGCGATGTGTGGGAGTGGACCAGTTCACCGCTGCAACCGTGGCCGGGCTTCACACCGATGATCTACCAACGCTATTCGGAACCGTTCTTCGGCGGCGACTACCGCGTGCTGCGGGGCGGATCTTGGGCGGTGGCGCCCGAGATCCTGCGGCCGAGCTTCCGTAACTGGGATCACCCGTACCGGCGGCAGATCTTCGCCGGTGTCCGTCTGGCCTGGGACGTCTGATGTGCCGACACCTGGGCTGGCTGGGCAAGCCGCGTTCGCTGGCCGAGCTGATGCTGGAGCCACCGCACGGCCTGCTGGTGCAGTCCTACGCCCCGCGCCGGCAGCGGCATGGGTTACTCAACGCCGACGGCTGGGGCGCAGGGTTTTACGACATCGCGGGCAGCGACGAGCCGCGGCGCTGGCGCAGCGCGATGCCGCTGTGGGGGGACACCTCGTTCGCGTCGGTGGCCCCGGCGTTGTCGAGTCACTGTGTGGTGGCCGCGGTGCGTTCGGCCACCGTCGGCATGCCGATCGAGGCCAGTGCCACGGCCCCGTTCACCGACGGAACGTGGCTGCTGTCGCACAACGGGGTGGTGGACACCTCCGTGCTGCCCACCTGCGCAGGCGCGGAATCTGTCTGCGACAGCGCCATTCTGGCGGCCTCGATCTTCTCCCGCGGATTGGAATCGCTCGGCGAGTTGATCATCGAGGTCGGCGCCGCCGATCCCCGGGCCCGGCTGAATATAGTGGCCGCCAACGGTTCCCGTCTGCTGGCCACCACGTGGGGGGACACCTTGTCGATGCTGCACGGTTCCGACGGCGTGGTGCTGGCCAGTGAACCATACGACGATGACCCGCGCTGGATAGATATTCCCGATCGGCACCTGATCGACGCCCGTGGCGGCGAGGTCAGTGTCACGGCGTTGGAAGGAAGTCGATGACAGGTTTCGATGCGTCAGGTGTGTCGGTCGGCGCGGTCTCGCTGTCCAACCACCTGGCGGACGACGCGGCCCGCACCGCGCTGTGCGACGACGTCCGGTACGGTCTGCGGCAGATTCCGAAAACGCTGCCGCCCAAATGGTTCTACGACGAGACCGGCAGCGATCTGTTCGATCAGATCACCCGGTTGCCCGAGTACTACCCGACCCGCGCCGAGGCGGAGATCCTGCGGCGGCACTCCGCGGAGGTGGCCTCGTTGTCCGAGGCCGACACGTTGGTCGAGTTGGGCAGCGGAACCTCGGCGAAGACCCGCATGCTGCTCGATGCGTTGCAGGCCACCGGTTCACTGCGCCGGTTCGTCCCGTTCGACGTCGACGCGGGCGTGCTGGAGACGGCCGGCGAGGCCATCGCCCGGGACTACCCGGGTGTGCGGGTAGAAGCGGTCTGCGGCGACTTCGAGCACCATTTGGGGAAAATCCCCGACGGCGGTAGGCGGCTGTTCGTGTTCCTCGGCTCCACCATCGGCAACCTGACTCCCGCGCCGCGCGCCGCCTTCCTGGCGGCTCTCGCCGAGGTGATGCACGACGGCGACGGCCTGCTGTTGGGCACCGACCTGGTCAAGGACACCGCACGGCTGGTGCGGGCCTACGACGACGCCGCGGGCGTCACCGCTGCGTTCAACCGAAACGTGCTCGCGGTGGTCAACCGGGAACTCGACGCGGACTTCGACCTGGACTCCTTCGCCCATGTGGCGCGGTGGAATTCGGCCGAGCAGCGTATCGAGATGTGGCTGCGGTCCCGCCGCGATCAGCACGTGGTGATCGCGGCGCTGGACCTGCGCGTCGACTTCGCAGCCGGGGAGGAGATGCTGACCGAGGTGTCGTCCAAGTTCCGCCCGGAGCAGGTCGCCGCCGAATTGGCCGACGCGGGCCTGCGGCGCCGGCGGTGGTGGACCGACCCGGCGGGTGATTTCGGTTTGTCGCTCGCCGTCAAATGAGCCTTGCCGACACCTGGCGCGCGGCACGCCCGCCGGTGGCCGGGCTGCACCTGGACAGCGCCGCGTGCTCACGGCAGAGCTACCCCGCCATGGCGGCCGCCGCCCGGCATGCCCGCCACGAAGCCGAGGTCGGCGGCTATGTCGCCGCCGAGGCCGCCGCACCGGTGCTCGACGCCGGCCGGGCCGCCTTCGCGGCACTGACCGGCATGGCCGGCGCCGACGTGGTGTTCACCACCGGCTCGCGGCATGCGCTGGATCTGCTGTTGTCCCGGTGGCCGGGCGGCCGCACCCTGGCCTGCCTGCCCGGTGAGTACGGACCGAACCTGGCGGTGATGGCGGCGCACGGCTTCGCCCGGCGGATGCTGCCGGTCGACGGCGCCGGGCGGTTGCTGGTCGAGGAGGCGGCGGCCGCGCTCGCCGACGACCCACCGGATCTGGTGCACCTGACCCCGGTCGGCAGTCATCGGGGACTGGTGCAGCCGTTGGCCGACATGGCGCGGGTGTGCGCCCAAGCGGGGGTGCCGCTGGTGGTCGATGCCGCTCAGGCGCTGGGCCAGATCGACTGCGCCGTCGGCGGCCCCGCTGTCTGTGCCGTCTACTCATCCTCACGCAAGTGGCTGGCCGGTCCGCGGGGGGTGGGGGCGCTGGGGGTGCGGCCCGATCTCAGCGACCGGATGCGGCCCGGGCCGGAAGCCGGTGATGTGAATGTTGCCGCGCAGGTCGGGTTTTCAGCGGCGCTGGGCGAGTATCTGGCGGCCGGGCCGGCGGCTGTGCGGGTGCGGCTGGCGGAGCTGGGTTCGCTGAGTCGGCGGGTGCTGGGCGAGGTGCTGCCGGGCTGGCGGGTGGTCGAGCCGGTCGACGAGCCGAGCGCGATCACCACCCTGGCGCCGACCGACGGTGCCGATCCGGTGGCGATACGTTCCAGCCTGATCGCCGAGCATGGGATCGTGACCACCGCGGCCGGCGTCGAACGCGCACCGCTGGAGCTGGCCGGGCCGGTGCTGCGGATCTCCCCGCACGTCGATACCACCGCCGAGGATCTGGCGGTTCTCGCGCGGGCTCTGGTGGCCGTGACCGACATCGGGTGAACCCCAGCCCTTTCGCTGACGTTAATTGATTGATTGACCGTTGATGTGGGTAGGCACCGACGCACCGCCCGCCGACGGGAGCGGGCTGGATCAGCTTGGGACGGGGCACACCATGACCACAGTGAAGACGGAACGCGCTCGCGCTACCAAAGGCCGGCTGGGGCTGGCCGAGATCCTGCTGATTCTCGCCGGCGGCGGGCAACCGCCAATCAAGATCACCGCCTACGACGGCAGCAGCGTCGGGCCCGACGACGCCGAGCTGGGTGTGCACCTGTGCACGCCGCGCGCCACCACCTACCTGGCCACCTCGCTCGGCCAACTGGGCATCGCCCGGTCCTATATCTCGGGTGACTTGGAACTGCGCGGGGTGCATCCGGGCAACCCCTACCCGGTGCTCGATGCGTTGGCGGATCTGGAATTCAAACAGCCCTCGCCGCAGACGCTGGTGAACATCGTGCGCTCGATCGGCTTCAAGCGACTCCGGCCGATCTCCCCGCCGCCCGAGGAGGCGCCGCCCAAGTGGCGGCCCACGGCGGTGGGCCTGCGGCACTCCAAGGCCCGCGACGCCGACGCCATCCGTCATCACTACGACGTTTCCAACACCTTCTACGAGATGGTGCTGGGTCCGGCGATGACCTACAGCTGCGCCATCTACCCGAACGACGAGGCGACGCTGGAGGAAGCCCAAGAGAACAAATACCGGCTGATCTTCGAGAAGCTGCGTCTGCAACCCGGCGACCGGCTGCTCGACGTGGGCTGCGGCTGGGGTGGCATGGTGCGCTACGCCGCCCGCCGTGGTGTCGCCGGGATCGGTGTGACGCTATCGACCGAGCAGGCCGACTGGGCGACGAAAGCGATCGCCGCAGAGGGGCTTTCGGAACTTGCCGAGGTGCGGCACTGCGACTACCGCGACGTCCGGGAAGGTGAGTTCGATGCCATCTCCTCGATCGGGGTGTCCGAGCACATCGGGGTGAAGCACTACCCGGAGTACTTCGGCACCCTCAAGGCGAAATTGCGCACCGGCGGCCTGCTGCTCAATCAATGCATCACCCTGGCGGACAACTCGATCTACCGGGGTGACGCCTTCACGGACCGGTACGTCTTCCCCGACGGGGAGATCACCGGTTCGGGGCGGGTGATCAGCGAGGTCCAGCAGACCGGTTTAGAGGTGCTGCATGAGGAGGACTTCCGGCATCACTACGCCAAGACGCTGCGTGCCTGGGGCCAGAACCTGGTCGACCACTGGGACGAGGCCGTCGCCGAAGTCGGTGTGGGCCGCGCCAAGGTGTGGGGTCTGTACATGGCGGCGTCGGTACTCGGCTTCGAGCGCAACCTGTTTCAGCTGCACCACGTGCTGGCCGCCAAGCTCGGTGAGCGAGGTGACGACGGTGGGCTGCCGCTACGGCCCTGGTGGCAGCCCTAACCGTCAGGCCGCACCGGCGGGTTGCCGGCGCTAGCGACCGAACAGGCCGCCGCCCCCGCCGAACAGGCCCCCGCCGTGGCCGCCGCCGAACAAGTTACCGCCGCCGCCGAACAGACCACCGCCGCTACCGCCGCCGAACAGGCCGCCGCCGGGCTTGCCCCCGAAGATGCCCCCGCCCGGATTGCCGCCGAAGATGCCCCCGCCGGGCTTGCCGCCGAAGATGCCCCCGCCGCCGCCCCCGAGGTTGGGCAGCGCCGGTGCCTTGGGCGCCGGGAGTGACGGCAGTGCAGGCGCCTGGGGTGCCGGCAGGCCGGGTGGGTTGAACACCGGGATCGTCGGCGCCTGGGGCGCGGGGAGTGACGGCAGCGCAGGCGCCTGGGGTGCCGGCAGGCCGGGTGGGTTGAACACCGGGATCGTCGGCGCCTGGGGCGCGGGCAGCGCGGGAAGTGCCGGTGACTGCGGAAGACCGGCCGGTGGATCCGGCAACTTCACCGGTGGGTCGGGCAGCTGGATCGGTGGGTTGGGCTTAACCACCGGTGGGTCGGGCAGCTGGATCGGTGGGTTGGGCTTGATCACCGGTGGGTCGGGCAGCTGGATCGGTGGGTTGGGTTTGACCACCGGCGGATTGGGCTTGACCACCGGCGGGATCGGCTTGATCACCGGTGGCTGTGGTTTGACGACGGGTGGATTCGGCTTGACCACCGGCGGGGTCGGAATCTCTACCGGCGGGTTGGGCTTGATCACCGGGGGGATCGGCTTGACGACCGGGGGGATCGGCTTGACGACCGGCGGTTGGGGCTTGACCACGGGCGGGGTCGGAATCTCCACCGGCGGGAGCGGAATCTCCACCGGCGGGACCGGTTTGACCACCGGTGGATCCGGCTTGACCACCGGCGGGGTCGGAATCTCCAGCGGCGGCGTCGGCGCGACGTGGGGCACGGCGGGCAGCCTCGCGGGCAGCCCGAGCAGGAAGGACAGATCGGGCAGAGCCGCCGCGACCGGCCTGATCGCCGGCGACGGGTGAGGCGCCGGCAGCGGAGCCGGCGGCAAGATGAACGGGGTCGCGGCCGCCGCCGGAGTCGGCACGTGCAACGGGGGCCCGAACATCGGGGGAGCGGACACCTCGGGCGCCGGTGGAATCGGAACCGACACCGGCGCTGCCAGCGGGGTGGCCAGCGGAGGCAGCGGCAGCGCGTCCGGCTGACTCATCGCCACGGGCGGTTCGACGTACGGCTGCAACGAGGGTCCCTGGGCCTTCGGTGGTTCGAGCGGGAAGCTCAGCACCCGACCGATTTCCGGCCGCAACGCGACCAGGTTGGGCGTGATGTCCAGCGCCATGGACACCATCAGCGCCGAGGCGGCCGCGAACATGGTGGAGGCCAGTATCGTGCCGGCGACCAGCAGCGGACGTCTGGCCGGCGGGTTCACCGGCTCGAGGAGTTCGGTTGCGGTGTCGGCCTCGTCGTCGGGAATGGCACTGTAGGCCAGGTCGTCGGAGTCGAAGGCGGGGATGTCGTAGTACCCGGGAGAGATCGCGCCGGAGTCGGCTTCCTGCGTGTAGGCCAGCGCCGAGGTCGACTCCTCGGCCGCTCGCGTCACCCGGGTGGAGGCCAACGCGGCGCCGCGAGCCAGTGCCGCCTGCGGCTCCGCGGGCTCACACACCTCATAGTCGAACGCCGCCTCCAGCCGCGGCCTGATTGCGGGCGAGTCGGCCGGGGGGCACACCAGAAGCAGACCGTCGGGGCGGGTTTCCGGAGTGTTCAGCCGCCCGGCGACGGTGTCGACCGCGCCGGTGGCATCCCCGTCGTGCAGGGGCTGGCGGAAGAGCCGGGTGATGGAGCCGTCGGCGCAGTCGATGACGGCGAGGGTCGCGTCGGTCGACTCGATCGACAGCAAGCCCATCCGGTTGCAACCGACCGTCTGGCCCAGGTTCCGGGCGAGGCTCGCGGCGGCCAGGCCAGGGGAGATCACAGCGACATCCGCGAGGCCGTTGGCGGCCAACCGCGAGCTCACCGCGGTGGCGTCGAGCGGTTCGGTCACCGTCAACCCGGTTGAAACCAGGCGGTACCCGGCGTAGCCGGCGGTCTCGCGGGCCTGCAGGATCGCGGCGATCACCGCGTCCACCGCGGCGAAGTCGGTGTCGGTATCGGTCGGCACCTCGAAGCGGTGCGCCTCCAGGATGACGCCGTCCCCGTTCTCACCGCCCACCAGCACGGTGTGGATGGTGGTGGTGGGCGCGGTTGATGCAAGTGTCACACCGAGAACGACGTCCATTGCTTCTCCGATTGAGTTGTGAGCTGCACGTGCCGGGCGAGGCGACGAGGGTCTTCGGGCGATGTCGGCCACCTGACCGACACCGTTCGTTCACCATTACGACATCTACCGGTGACACATCGAAATATGCGATCCCGCGAATAAATACTGACTGATGGGTTCGTGAAGACTGGCTAATTTTGTTGCCGCCGGTGGCTCACACCGGCGTCGCCGCGACCGTGTAGCGTCGCCCGATCCGGGCCGGTTTGGGCCATGATGGACCCGGACGGACCGGCACGGCAGGCACTGTGGACAGGAGTCAGACTTGGGCGATTTCGTCGCGTCGATCGACCAGGGCACCACCAGCACCCGTTGCATCATCTTCGACCATGACGGTGCCGAAGTGGGCCGTCACCAGCTGGAACACGAACAGATCCTGCCGCGGGCGGGCTGGGTGGAACACGACCCCTTCGAACTGTGGAATCACACTGCGGCGGTGCTGGTGTCGGCACTGAACACCACCAAACTCGAAGCCTCCGATCTGGCCGCGATGGGCATCGCCAACCAGCGTGAGACAACCGTGGTGTGGAATAAGAAGACCGGTCAGCCGTACCACAACGCGATCGTCTGGCAGGACACCCGGACCGACTACATCGCGGCCGCCCTCGAGCGTGACGGGCACGGCGAGGTGATCCGGCGCAAGGCGGGCCTGCCGCCGGCGACGTATTTCTCCGCCGGCAAGTTGCAGTGGATTCTGGACAACGTCGACGGCGTGCGCGCCGACGCCGAACGCGGGGACGCCCTGTTCGGCACCTGCGACACCTGGGTGCTGTGGAACCTGACCGGCGGCCCGCGCGGCGGGATGCACCTGACCGACGTCACCAACGCCAGCCGCACCATGTTGATGAACCTGGAGACCCTGGACTGGGACGACGAACTGCTGGCGCTGTTCTCGATCCCGCGGGAGATGCTGCCGCGCATCACCGCGTCGTCGTCGCGACGGCGGCACGCGGTCACCGTCAGCACCGGGCCGGTGCGCGGCGAAGTCCCGATCGCCGGCATCCTGGGGGATCAGCAGAGCGCCATGGTCGGCCAGGTGTGCCTGGCGGCCGGGGAGGCCAAGAACACCTACGGCACGGGAAACTTCCTGTTACTCAACACCGGTGAGCAGATCGTCCGTTCCGACAACGGGCTGCTGACCACGGTCTGCTACCAGTTCGGCGACGCCAAACCCGTCTATGCCCTGGAGGGTTCGATCGCGGTCACCGGATCGGCGGTGCAGTGGCTGCGCGACCAACTCGGCATCATCAGCGGCGCCACACAGGTGGAGTCGCTGGCCCGTCAGGTCGCCGACAACGGGGGGATGTACTTCGTGCCCGCCTTCTCCGGACTGTTCGCGCCGTACTGGCGTTCGGATGCGCGGGGCGCGATCGTCGGGTTGTCCCGATTCAACACCAACGCGCACCTGGCCCGGGCGACGCTGGAGGCGATCTGTTATCAGAGCCGGGACGTCGCCGAGGCGATGGAAGCCGATTCCGGTGTGCACCTGGGGGTTTTGAAGGTCGACGGCGGTATCACCGCCAACGACCTGTGCATGCAGATCCAGGCCGACGTGCTCGGCGTCGACGTGGTCAAGCCGGTTGTCGCCGAAACCACCGCGCTGGGTGCGGCCTACGCCGCCGGGCTGGGCGTCGGGTTCTGGAAGAGCCCCGAGGATCTGCGGGCCAACTGGCAGGAGCACAAACGCTGGACACCCAACTGGTCGGAGGATCAGCGCGCCGAAGGCTACGCCGGATGGCGAAAAGCCGTGCAGCGCACCCTGGACTGGGTCGAGCTGTCCTGAATGGGCCGAAGCGCCCGAACCCGCGGGTTTCATCGCCGGGCCCTGCGGGGCGCCGGAGTGGTCCTGCTGATTGTCGCCGCGGCGGTCGGCTGGGCCTGGTGGCACAACGGGTTCCCGCGGTCCTCGGGCCCCTCACCGACCTGGGCGCCGCCGCCGACGCCGAGCACCGCGCCGCTGAATCCGGGCTACGATGCCGCCCGCCGGATGCTCGATGCGCTGCCGGTCAAGGGCTGGGACCGGGTGCAGGACTTCAAGCGCTACCGCTTCGGCGAACGCTGGAGCGATGATGTCGATGTCGAATTCGGCCACAACGGCTGCAATACCCGTGACGACATCCTGCGCCGCGACCTGACCCGGATCGAACTGCGCCGCGGCACCTGCCTGGTGCAGCGCGGCATCCTGCACGACCCGTATTCCGGGAACACCATCGAATTCGTGCGGGGACCGGCGACATCCGAGTCCGTGCAGATCGATCACCTGGTCTCCCTGGCCGACGCCTGGTACAAGGGCGCGCGGTCCTGGGACGACGCACGCCGCCGCGACTTCGCCAACGACCCGCGCAACCTGCTGGCGGTCAGCGCACAAGCCAACTTCGACAAAGCATTCCGCGACGCCGCCGGCTGGCTGCCGGCGAACGCCGCGTTCGAATGCGAGTTCGTGGCCCGTCAAGTCACGGTCAAAACCGAATACGGGCTATGGGTTTCGGCGAACGAGAAGAACGCGATGCATCGGGTCCTGCGCCGCTGCTGAACCCTAGTCGGTCTCCCCGAGGATGCCGTAGACCTCCTTGCGGGCGGCATTGACGATGTCGACGATGCGCTGCTGTTGTTCGGGTGTGGCGGCTTGAGCCGCCTGGGCAACCGCACCGAAGAGCTGGCCGATCGCGGTGCGCAGGCTGGCCTGCCCCGGGTCGATCCCGTCGGTGATCTCCTCCCAGGGCGGGGTTTCGATTTTTTCGGCGGCCGAGCGGCCCTCCTCGGTCAATTCGAAAAGGCGCTTCTTGCCGTCGGTTTCGCTACCGCTGAGCAATCCCTCATCCACCAGCATCTGCAGGGTCGGGTAGACCGATCCGGGGCTGGGGCGCCAGAGTTGCTGGCTGCGGTCGGCGATCTGCTGGATGATCTCGTAGCCGTGCATCGGGCGCTCGGCCAGCAGCGCCAGGATGGCGACTCGCACGTCACCGCGCCGGCTGCGGTGCCCGCGCCGGTGCCCACGGTGCCCGCCCGGACCGAACCCGAAACCGAACCCGGGACCGCCCGGGCCGAACCCCGGGCCGAAGCCCGGACCGAAGCCGTGCCGGAAGTCGGGCCCGAACCCCGGTCTGAAGCCGGGGCCGACGGCCTCGGGGCCGGGGCTGAAGCCGAACGGTCCGCAGTGCTCGGCGGCATGGTCGCGCAGCTGCCTGCGGAACTCTCGGCGAGCGGCCCGGCGCGCGGCGTGCGCGGCGCGGCGCTGATGCGCGATCGGGGGTCCGAAGCCGAAACCACCGGGTTGCTCAGCGTCGTCAGTGCAGGGTCCGCCGGGCGGACCGAAGGGGATGTTCATGGGTCACCTCGTGCTCTCGAACGGAAACGCCAGCCGCTTCCGATACGTTGACGATATATCGAGAACTATCGATGTGCAACGATTGGCCGTGCCGGCGGCTCAGCCCGGGGGAATGAACCCGCCCGCGCGCGGCGGCGGCCAGGGGCCGGGCGCCGGCTGGAAATAGGGCAGCGGCGGTCCGGCCTGCAACCGCGCCAGCTCGCGTTGATGGCGCTCGGCGAGCACCGCGGCCAGCACCAACTCCGGCGGGGCGTCCGGGGGTGGCGGCGGTGAGATGTGGGCGAGCACTTCACCGGAGATCCGATACGCCATCATCTGCCGGGTGTGCGGGTCGAGTTGGGTGGCGCGGCCTAGGAATTGCCGTGCCAGCTCAGCGGATTCAGGTCTCAGTCCGGATAGTTGCAGCGTCGATGCCCACCAGGCCAGCCCGGGTGGCATCAGCGGGGGCGGCGCCGACGCCGGGGCCCGCTCACTGATCACCACCGTGCCGGCGAAGATGTCACCCAGCCGTTTCCCGCGGGCCGACAGCAGGCTGCAGATCACCGCCGGGCTGCCGGTCAGCGCCCAGATCTCCACCACCCCGGCGAGTGCCCGAAACAGGGCCTGCCGGAAGCGTTCCGGGCCACCGTCATCGGAGACCACCCGCAGACCCATCGCCATCTTGCCCAGCGACCTGCCCCGGGTGAGGGTCTCGATGGTGACCGGATAGCCGACCAGCAACAGCACCGCGAAGATGATCATGATCGCCCCGGTCAAGGCGTCGTCGAACCGGCCCAGGGTCATCGCCCAGAGCACTATCGAACACAGGTAGGCCACCATGACGACGGTGATGTCGATCAGCGCGCTGACCGCTCGCACCGGCAGTTGCGCGATCGCGATGTCGAGGACGACGGCGTCGCCGGTCACCAGCTCCTGGCTGCGATTCGGCATAGAGCCGACGCTACCCGCCGATCCGGCCCGGTCGGCGATGGCGCGGTTAGGCTCGACGCCGTGGATGTCGACGCCTTCGTGCTGACCCATCGCCCCACCTGGGATCGGCTGGAGTCGCTGGTCAAAAACCGGCGCCGGCTCAGCGGCGCGGAAGTCGACGAACTCGTGGAGCTCTACCAGCGGGTGTCCACCCACCTGTCGGTGGTGCGCTCGTCCTCGGCCGATTCGGCGCTGATCGGCCGGCTCTCCGGTCTGGTGGCGCGCTCGCGTGCCGCGGTCACCGGCGCGCACGCACCGCTGGCCTCGGAGTTCGCGCGGTTCTGGATGGTGTCGTTTCCGGTGGTGGCCTACCGGGCCTGGCGGTGGTGGTTGGGTACCGCGGTCGCCTTCCTGGCCGTCGCGGTGATCATCGCCTGCTGGGTGGCCGGAGATCCCGACGTGCAGGCGGTGATCGGCACGCCCGCGGAGATCGACCGGTTGGTCAACCATGAATTCGCCGCGTACTACAGCGATCATCCGGCCGGGTCGTTTGCCCTGCAGGTCTGGGTGAACAACTCCTGGGTGGCCGCCCGGGCCATCGCGTTCTCGGTGTTGCTGGGCCTGCCGATCCCGGCGCTGCTGTTCGCCAACGCCGCCAACCTCGGTGTGGGACTGGGGTTGATGTTCCACGCCGGTCGGGGCGGCTTCATGCTCGGCCTGCTCGCCCCCCATGGTCTGTTGGAGCTGACCGCGGTGTTTTTGGCCGGCGCGGTGGGCATGCGGCTGGGCTGGATGGTGATCGCACCGGGGGACCGGCCGCGCGGACAGGTGCTCGCCGAGCAGGGCCGCGCCGTCGTCGCGGTCGCCGTCGGCCTGGTGGTGGTGCTGGCCGTCTCCGGGCTACTGGAGGCGATGGTGACCCCGTCACCGTTGCCGACGTGGCTGCGGATCGGCATCGGGGTTCTCGCCGAGGCGGCGTTTCTGGGCTACGTGGTGTACTTCGGGCGCAGGGGGGTTGCCGCCGACGAGACCGGCGACATCGCCGACGCACCCGACGTCGTCCCCACCGGCTGAGCCCGACCCCCCTGGCGCGAGCGGGCGTGTTTGCGCAGTGACACGCCGCGAATCATGGCATTCTCCGCACGCTCGTGCCCGTGATCAGAGCTGTCCGGCGGCCTTCATCGCCAGGTAGGCGTCGGCCAGCGCCGGCGCCAGCTCATCGGGCGGGGCATCGATGACCTGGACACCGCCGCGCCGCAACTTCGCCGCCACCGCCCGCCGCTCGTTGCGGGAGCGTTCGGCGGCACCCGCGTCATACACCGCGGCAGCATCGCCGCGTCCGCGAGCCAGACGTTCCACCCGGGGATCGGCGACCGCGGCCAGGATCACCTGATGTTCGGCGGTCAGTTTCGGCAGAACCGGTAGCAGCCCTTCCTCCAGCGCGGAGGCATTCAGGTCGGTGAGTAGCACCACCAGGTTGCCGCGGCGCGCTCGCCGCGACAACGTGGCCAGCATTGCCGCCGCGTCGGATTCGACCAGCGCCGGCTGCAGCGGTGCCATCGCGTCGACCAGCTGGGCGAACAGCCTGGTGCGCGACGCGCCGAACACCCCGGCCCGGGTCACCTGATCGTGGGCGAGCAGATCGACATGGTCGCCGGCACGTAACGCCAACGCCGCCAACAACAGTGCGGCGTCCATCGACCAGTCCAGCCGGGGCCAGCCCGCCGGGTCGCGCGCGGTCGGGTCGACTCCGATCCGGCCGGCCGCCGTCCGTCCGGTGTCGAGGACGATGACGACCCGCCGGTCCCGCTCGGGCCGCCAGGTCCGCACCATGACGTCCGAGCGCCGGGCGGTTGCCCGCCAGTCGATCGAGCGCACGTCGTCGCCGACGACGTATTCCCGCAGTGAGTCGAACTCACTGCCCTGGCCACGGACCAGCGCCGGCAGGTTCCCGTCGATCTCCCGCAACCGGGCCAGCCGCGCGGGCAGGTGCCGGCGGGACAGGAACGGCGGCAGTACCCGCACCTGCCCGGGCACCGCCCGTGACCGCTGCCGCCCCGCGAGCCCCAGCGGACCGACCGAGCGCACCGTGACCCGGTAGGCGTGCTGATCACCGCGCCGGATCGGCCGCAGCTCGGTGAGCACCCGGTGTTCCTGGCCGGCGGGCAGGTCCAGCCGGTGGGCGCGCGGCGAGGCGCAGGCACTGGGCGGCCAGGCGTCGCGCAGCTGCCCGCGCAACCGGCGGCCGTCGTTGACGATCGACAGGGTGGTCGCCACCGACTGGCCGAGTCGCACCGCGGTCTCCCCGGATCGGGTGATCCGCAACGCGGCCGGATCGCCGGCCAACGCGACGTCGAGCACCACCGCGACGCCCAGGCCTGCCAGCAGGACGGTGAATGCCGTCGCGGGCCAGGGGGCCAGCGCGACGGGCAGGGCGCACAGCAGTGCTGCCAGCGCGGTGCGGCCGGTCAGAATCACCAGCGTGGCACCGGGACCGAGGCCAGGATGCCTTCGAGGACGCCGTCGGCGCTGGCGCCTTCGAGTTCGGCCTCCGGACGCAACATCACCCGGTGCCGCAGCGTCGACCGGGCCATCGCCTTGACGTCGTCGGGCGTCACGTAGTTGCGCCCGGACAGCCACGCCCACGACCGCGACGTGGCCAGTAGTGCGGCTGCGCCGCGCGGGGAGACACCCAGCTGCAAGGCCGGCGAGTGCCGGGTCGGCGTCACCACGTCGACGATGTAGCCCAGTACCTGGTCGGCCACCAGCACCTGTCGCACCGCGGCGCGTCCCGCCGCCAGATCCTCGGCGCCGGCCACCTGCGCGACCGCGGACAGATCGTGCGGGTCGAATCCGTGCGCGTGCCGGGACAGGATGTCGATCTCGGCGTCGCGTCCCGGCAGCGGGACGGTCAGTTTGAGCAGGAACCGGTCGAGTTGGGCCTCGGGCAGCCGGTAGGTGCCCTCGTATTCGATCGGGTTGGCCGTGGCGGCGACGATGAACGGGTCAGGCAGCGGCTTGGCTACGCCGTCGACACTGACCTGCCCCTCTTCCATCGCTTCCAGCAGTGCCGCTTGGGTTTTCGGTGGGGTGCGGTTGATCTCGTCGGCCAGCAGCAGGTTGGTGAAGACCGGGCCGGGCCGGAACACGAACTGTGCGGTGTGGGTGTCGTAGACCAGCGAGCCGGTGATATCTCCGGGCATCAGGTCCGGGGTGAACTGGACCCGTTTGAAGTCCAGCCGCAACGCGGCGCTGAGCGTGCGGACCAGCAGCGTCTTCGCCACGCCCGGAACGCCTTCGAGCAGCACGTGGCCGCGGCACAGCAGGGCGATCACCAGGCCGCTGACCACGGCGTCCTGGCCGACCACCACCTTGGCGACCTCGGTGTGCAACGTCAGCAGCGCCTCGCGTGCCGCCGCCGGATTGTGCGGGGGAGTCTGAGTCACGAGCGGGTGACCTGCCTTTCGATGTCTTCGAGTGCGTGGGCCAAAGCAACCAGGGTGTCGTCGGATTCCGGTGGCGGTCCGAACAGCGTGTGCCACAACCAGTCCGGGTGCGTTCCGATGCGCTGGGCCGCCGCCGCGACCAGCATCGCCGGATCCGGAGCAGGCCCCAACCCCAGCCGCGGGGTGAGGCGCCGCAGGGTTGCGGTGCGCAATGCGGCGGCGGCCCGGTCGCGGGCCCGGTGGGACCGGTAGAGCCGGCCGAGGCCCTCGACGGTCTCCGATGCGCGCACCACCACCGGCATGCGCTCGGCGACCAATGGGCCCAGCCGGCGCCCTTTCCACAGCGCGGTCAGCGCCAGCGCCACACACAGCTGCCAGAACAGCCACGTCACATTCTTCGGGACCAGCTCGAGAAGTGTTGCGCTGCCCGGCCTTCCGCCCTCGATGTGTTGCGGCGCATACCAGATCAGGCGCGCCCGCGAACCGGCCAGGTTCATCGCCAGCGCGGCGTTGCCTTCGCGGGCCAGATCGCCGTTCGTCATGAAGGACGCGCTGCCGACCACCGTGATGGTCCGAGCGTCCTTGCGATAGCGGACCAGCGCACCGTCATAGCAGCTGAGGATCGAGTTGTCGTGAACCGCACGGTAAGTCGCCGTGGTGCCCAGGTCGACAGTTCCGGCTCGGTCGGCCTCGCGCAGGCTGCAATCGGGTCGGCGGGTGAACGTACGAGCCGGGCCGGACCGAATGCCGGGGGCCAGGGCGGTGCGCGCCCGGGCGTCCGGCGCTACCAGCAGCAGGTCGCCGGGAAGATCGGCCAGCCGGTTCAACAGATCTGCGCCGACGATCCGGTGGGTCTCGGCCACCAGCACCAGGGCGTCGGGTCGCGCCGCGCGGGCGGCGTCATCAACGGTGTCGGCGACCACCACCTCGACGCCACGGTCGCGCAACAGCGTCACCACCGCGTGTGCGCCTGCCGGTCCGGTGGCTTTCGGATCCATCCGGCCACCCGGCCGGGTACCGGTCAGGTAGACGCCGACCGCCGAAATCACCACGATCACAGCAACAGCCAGCGCCCCCCACAGCCACGTGCGTCGGGTGGCCGTCACCGGTACTGCCGCCGCTGCGTCGAGGAGCGCATCTGCTCATCCAGTTCGGCCACGATCCGGTACCGCTGCGGGGTGGCCGGCACCTCGCCGTAGCTGACGTCGTTGAACGTCTCGGCGGCCCGCAGCAATCCGCCCGCCAGGTCGGGCAGCACCGCGCCGGCGTCGCGGGCCAGTTCGGTGGCGGTGCGCCCCGGGGCGGGGTGCAGCATCCCGGTCTCCTCGAGTTCGCGGGCCACCGCCCGCAGCCGGTGCCGGATCGCCTCGACCCATTCCCCCGACGCGGCGCAGCGCTCCGCGGTCGCGCGGTGTTCGGCGGCGCTGAGCTGCGTCGTGCCGAACAACGGCCGGCCGCCCTCGCCGTCGCGCAGCATCCGCCGGCCGACGTGGACGGCGGCCACGGCCGCAGCGACGAGCACGATCAGCAGCACACTGATGGTGAACCACCCGCCCGGCAGCTCCGCGCCCTTGAGTATCAGCCGCCGGATCAGTGTCTCGATGAAATCGATGAACTGCTGTTTGGGCGACGGCCGCGGGTAGATCGGTTTGCTCAGCTCACGTTCGGCGGCCTCGCGGGCGGCTTCGCGGTCGATGTCGACGGTGGGCACCCGGTGTCCTCACCCCGGCGGCCGGGTCAGCCACAGGTGATCGGTCGAGCCGCCGCCGTAGGGCCCGCTCGTGACGCCAGTCCGCAGCACCAGGTCGAATGCCTCGGCGCGGATGCGGCGGTCGGTGTACAGCAGCACCGCCACACCGGCGCTGAAGGGCAGCACGATGATCTGGCCGATCGTCGCACCTATCCGGGCGAACAGGCCCAGCTGTGCCGTGCCGGTCAGGGCGTCCGCGCCGTGGGTGACGGCCATCCCGATGATGTTGAACGGGAACGCCACCGCGCTGCTGACCAGGGAGGCGATCAGCGCGGTCAGCACCATGATGCCCAGCACTCGCCAGAAACTGTTGCGTACCAGGGCGAACGATCGGCGCATCGCCTCGAACACCGGTTGCCGTTCCAGCACGATCACCGTCGGTGCGAACACCAATACCGCGTAGCCGTAACCCAACACCGCGATCAAGGCCAGTGCCAGCGGCAGCCCGACCAGCACGGCGGCTCCCATACCCCCGGCTCCGGCGGCGACCGCGATGACGAACGCGGCGAAGCCGCACAGCACCGCTGCCGCCAGCCCCACCAGTGCGGTCAGGCCGATCAACGCCGCGAAACGGGTACGGACGATCGCCCAGGCTTCGCCGACGGTGATCGGCGAGCCGAACACCGAGCGCCCGACGACGGCGGTCAGCATCCCGGTCAGCACGATGGTGCCCAGGGCTGTCGCGATGCCGGCGCCGGCGAACGCGATCATCCACGCCGCGACGTCACCCCCGGAGATCTCGGTGGCCGACCGCCCGGAATGCGCCGGCCCGACCGCGGTCAGTAGGCCGACCAGCGCGACTCCGCTGATGATCTGGGTGGCCACCACGACGATGGCGGTCAGCCCGAGCACGACCGCCGGGTTGGCGCGGACGTAGCCGACCGCACCGTTGTAGATGTCGGTCAGGCTGAGCGGACGCAGCGGGATCACGCCGGGTTTGAGCTCAGGCTGCGGGTATCCCGGCGGCGGGCCGTAACCCGGAAACGGCCCGTAACCGGGCGCCGGCCCGTAACCGGGTGGGGGCCCGTAACCCGGAGGCGGGGGCCCGTAGCCGGGTGGTGGACCGTAACCGGGCGGGGGTGGCCCATACC
>NZ_MVHU01000034.1 GCF_002086285.1 Mycolicibacter kumamotonensis
CCGATGGCAGAGATCGAACTCCTCCACATCACCAAGAGCTACCCCGAGGGCACCGTGTCGGCCACCCTGGAGCTCGGGGAACACACCGTCACGGTGGGGGCGCTGGTGGTGGTGAACCCCACCGGTGAGGTCATCGACGCCACCACGGGGCTGCCCTGGTCCGCCCAGCTCGTCGAGGAATTCGGTTTGACCTCCCCGCCGTCGGAACAATTGGCGGTGCTGGCCGGGCTGGAACCCAAATCCCTCGCGCTCAACACCACCATCGCGGTGGTGGCCACCGACGCCGCGCTCAGCCCGGCCGGCTGCCGGCGGGTGGCGATCGCCGCCCAGGACGGCCTGGCCCGCACGATCCGGCCCTCGCACACCCCGGTGGACGGCGACACGGTCTTCGCGTTGGCGACCGGGGCCGTCGAGGTTCCGGCCCTCCCGGGAACCCCGGCCGCGCTGTCGCAGGAGTCCGGGCTGATCACGGCGGTCGGCGCGGCCGCCGCGGACTGCCTGGCGCGGGCGGTGCTGGTCGGGTTGCTGGCCGCCGACCCGGTGGCCGGCATACCGACCTACCGCGGCACGTTGCCGGGGGCATTCGCCGACAAGCTCACCGGAAGATCGTGGGCATGACCTCCCGGACCGGCGCCTCGCCTGCGCCGCGACCCGACGACAAATCCGGCTGGCGCACCGGCGGGGCGACCGTCGTGGGATTCGTCGCGCTGCTCTACCTCGTCGAGGCCGTCGATCAGGTCGGCGGCCACCGGCTGGACCGCAACGGCATCCGGCCCCTGGAGTCCGACGGCCTGTGGGGGGTGCTGTACGCACCGCTGCTGCACGCCAACTGGGCGCACCTGCTGGCCAACACCGGTCCGGCGCTGGTGCTGGGCTTCCTGGTGACATTGGCCGGACAGTCCCGATTCCTCCTCGCCACCGCGATCGTGTGGCTGGTCGGTGGTCTGGGCACCTGGCTGATCGGCAATGTCGGGTCGGCGTGCGGGCCCACCGACCACATCGGCGCCTCCGGCCTGATCTTCGGCTGGCTGGCGTTTCTGGTGGTGTTCGGGTGGTTCACCCGCAGCATCTGGCAGATTCTGGTCGGGCTGGTGGTGCTGGTGCTCTACGGCGGGATTCTCTGGGGGGCGGTGCCGGTACTGAATGTCTGCGGCGGGGTGTCCTGGCAGGGCCATCTGTGCGGGGCGCTCGCCGGGGTGCTGGCCGCCTACCTGCTCTCGGGTCCCGAACGCAAAGCCCGGGCCCGGCGGCGGGCGGTTGCGGCGTGATCGGGATCTTCGACTCCGGGGTCGGCGGGCTGACCGTCGCACGCTCGATCATCGACCAGCTGCCCGACGAGGACATCCTCTACGTCGGCGACACCGGCAACGGGCCCTACGGCCCGCTGGCCATCCCGGAAGTACGCGCGCACGCGTTGGCCATCGGCGACGACCTGGTCGAGCGCGGCGTGAAGGCCTTGGTGATCGCCTGCAACACCGCGTCGGCGGCATGCCTGCGCGATGCCCGGGAACGCTACGACGTGCCGGTCGTGGAGGTGATCCTGCCGGCGGTGCGCCGGGCGGTGGCCACCACCCGCAACGGCCGCATCGGGGTGATCGGTACGACGGCGACCATCACCAGCCACGCCTACCAGGACGCGTTCGCCGCCGCCCGCGACACCGAGATCACCGCGGTGGCCTGCCCGCGCTTCGTGGACTTCGTCGAGCGCGGTATCACCAGCGGGCGGCAGGTCCTGGGGCTGGCCGAGGGATATCTGGAGCCGCTGCAACGTGCCGGGGTCGACACGCTGGTGCTGGGCTGCACCCACTATCCGCTGTTGTCGGGGTTGATCCAGCTGGCGATGGGAGAGCAGGTGACGTTGGTGTCCAGCGCCGAGGAGACCGCCAAGGAACTGTTGCGGGTGCTCACCGAGCGCGACCTGCTGCGCCCGCACGGCGCAGCCCCGGCGACCCGGGTGTTCGAGGCGACCGGCGACCCGGAGGCGTTCGCCGCATTGGCGACCCGATTTCTGGGCCCGGCGATCACCGGCGTCGGCGTCCGTCGTCACGCCCCGTCGAGTTAGCCATGACCGTGATTTCGGTGACGAATAGCGGGCAAAGCGCCCGTGTCTTGGTCATCTTTGCGGCGAACATGGCACAGTAGGGAACGTGCGACTCACCGTGCTCGGCTGCTCCGGCAGTGTGGTGGGTCCGGACTCGCCGGCATCGGGTTATCTGCTGCAGGCTCCGGACACCCCGCCGCTGGTCATCGACTTCGGGGGCGGTGTACTCGGCGCCCTGCAACGGCACGTCGATCCGGGTGCGGTGTGCGTGCTGTTGTCACACCTGCATGCCGACCACTGCCTGGACCTGCCGGGATTGTTCGTCTGGCGGCGCTACCACCCGTCGGTGGCGACCCAGCCGTTCGCCAAGGGTTTCATCTACGGACCCAGCGACACCTGGTCGCGGATGGGCGCCGCGTCCTCTCCCTACGGCGGGGAGATCGACGACATCACCGATATCTTCGATGTTCACACCTGGGTGGACGGCGAGCCGGTCGAGTTCGGGACGCTCACCGTGCAGCCCCGGCTGGTGTGTCACCCGACCGAGTCGTTCGGCATGCGGATCACCAACGCTGCGGGCGCGACCCTGGTCTACAGCGGCGACACCGGCTACTGCGACGGGGTGATCGACCTGGCCCGCGGCGCCGATGTGTTCTTGTGCGAGGCGTCCTGGACTCACGAGGCCAATCGCCCACCGAACCTGCATCTGTCCGGCACCGAGGCGGGGCGCATCGCCGCCGCCGCCGGTGTCGGCCAGCTGCTGCTCACCCACATCCCGCCCTGGACCTCGCGCGAGGACGTGATCGGCGAAGCCAAGGCCGAGTTCGACGGACCGGTGCACGCGGTGGTGTGCGACGAAAGCTTCAACATCCAGCGGTCCTGACGCACCACCGGTTCTGACACACCACTCCACTAGGGTTGACGGCGTGTCCAAACGAGAAGACGGTCGCCTCGACGACGAGCTGCGCCCGGTCGTCATCACCCGCGGGTTCACCTCGAACCCGGCCGGGTCGGTGCTGGTCGAATTCGGCAACACCCGGGTCATGTGCACGGCCAGTGTCACCGAGGGGGTGCCGCGCTGGCGGAAAGGCTCCGGGCGCGGTTGGCTGACCGCCGAGTACGCCATGCTGCCCGCCGCCACCCACACTCGCTCCGACCGCGAATCGGTCAAGGGCCGAGTCGGTGGGCGCACGCAGGAGATCAGCCGGCTGGTCGGCCGCTCGCTGCGGGCCTGCATCGACCTGGCGGCGTTGGGGGAGAACACCATCGCGATCGACTGCGACGTACTGCAGGCCGACGGCGGCACCCGCACCGCGGCGATCACCGGCGCCTATGTGGCACTGGCCGACGCGGTCACCTACCTGTCGGCCGCCGGCAAACTGTCTGACCCACGCCCGCTGTCGTGCGCCATCTCGGCTGTCAGCGTCGGGGTCGTCGACGGCCGGGTCCGCGTCGATCTGCCCTATGAGGAGGACTCCCGCGCCGAGGTCGACATGAACGTCGTCGCCACCGATACCGGAACCCTGGTGGAGGTCCAGGGCACCGGCGAGGGGGCGACGTTCCCGCGTTCGACCCTCGACAAGATGCTCGACGCGGCATTGGCCGCCTGCGAGAAGCTGTTCGTGGTGCAGCGCGAAGCCCTGGAGCTGCCCTATCCCGGGGTGCTGCCCGACGGTCCGCCACCGAAGAAGGCGTTCGGCAGCTGATCGATCTGCTGGTAGCCAGCCGCAACCGCAAGAAGCTGGCCGAACTCAGCCGGGTGCTCGAGCACGCCGGTATCTCGGGTCTGCGCCCGGTCTCACTGGATGAGGTGGCGCCGTTCCCCGAAGCGCCGGAGACCGGGGCGACCTTTGAGGACAACGCCCTAACCAAGGCGCGTGACGGTTATGTGGCGACGGGATTACCTTGTGTCGCAGATGATTCCGGGCTTACGGTTGATGCACTCAACGGTATGCCGGGGGTGTTGTCGGCGCGCTGGGCGGGTGAGCACGGCGATGACGGCGCCAATACCGCCCTGCTGCTGGCCCAGTTGCGTGACGTTCCCGACGAGCGCCGTGGCGCGGCGTTCGTGTCGGCCTGCGCGCTGGTCTGGGGTGCCGGGCCCGATCACCAGGCGGTGGTGCGCGGCGAATGGCCGGGAAGCATCGCCCGCGAACCCCGCGGCGACGGCGGCTTCGGCTACGACCCGGTGTTCGTACCGGCCGGCGCCGTGCGCACCGCGGCGCAGCTGAGCCCGGCGGAGAAAGACGCCGCATCGCACCGCGGCCGGGCTCTGGCGCTGCTGCTGCCGGCGCTGCGGCGGCTCGCGGGCTGAGCCATGCCGCTGGCGCTCGGCGCAGAGTTCGCCGGTTACCGCATCGAACGCCTGCTCGGCTCGGGCGCGATGGGCGAGGTGTACCTGGCCCGGCACCCGAGGCTGCCGCGGCGTGACGCGCTCAAAGTCCTGCCCGCCGACCTGACCACCGACAGCGAGTTCCGCCGTCGATTCCAGCTGGAGGCCGATCTGGCGGCGACGCTGTTCCACCCCAACATCGTCGGGGTCCATGACCGCGGCGAGTTCGAGGGGCAGCTCTGGATCGCGATGGACTACGTGGAGGGCACCGACGCGGCGCGTTTCGTCGCCCAGCGGCATCCGGACGGGCTGGCCGAAGGCGAGGCGCTGGCGATCGTCGCCGCGATCGCCGACGCGCTGGACCATGCGCATCAGCGGGGGCTGCTGCACCGCGACGTCAAACCGGCGAATATCCTTCTCGCCCAACCCGAAGGCGAGTCCCAGCGGATCCTGTTGGCCGACTTCGGGATCGTTCGGCCACTGGGCGCCACCAACGGACTGACCGCCACCAACTTCACCGTCGGCACCCTGGCCTACGCCGCACCCGAACAGCTCAGGGGTGACGACCTGGATAGCCGAGCCGATCAATACGCGTTGGCGGCCACCGCATTCCATCTGCTCACCGGGGCACCGCCGTTCCGCGGCGACAACCCGGTGACGGTCATCAGCCGGCAGCTGACCGCCGCACCGCCGCGGCTGAGCGAACGCCGACCGGACTTGGTCCACCTGGACACGGTGCTGGCCGCCGGCCTGGCCAAGGATCCCGCCGCACGGTTCGCTAGCTGCCGCGACCTCGCCCGGGCGCTGGCCGAGGCTGCTGCCGAGGAACCGGTGATGGCCCCGACCGCTAGCGGCCGGCGCCGCTGGCCGTGGCTGGTGGGCGGCGCCGCGGTGCTGGCAGGGGTGGCCGGCGTGCTCGGCGTGGCCGATCGCGGCGGTGAGCACAACGGCGTCGTCACACCCACACCGGCCACCACCGTGCATCCGACGCAGCGGGTGACCGTCACCGTGACGGAGTCGGCCACGTTGCCGGCGCCGCTGATGTCCCCGCCGGTGCCCGCACCGTCCCAGACGTTCGCACCGCCACCGGTGACGTCGATCGAGTCCGCCGCGCCCCCGGCCGGGGCCAGCGCAGTCTGCCGAGACGGCAGCTACTCATTCAGCAGGCACCGCAGCGGCGCCTGCTCCAACCACGGCGGCGTGCGGCGTTGGGTGAACCCGCCCGCGCAGTGAGCCCGACCGTCAGAGGTTGAACTGCGTCTTGATGTTTCGGCTCTGGAAGTGCTCCACGATGATGCCCAGCAGGGGAATGGTGCCGGCCAACAGCACCCCGATCGTCTTGCCGAGCGGCCAGCGTACCTTGACCGCCAGGTTGAAAGTGGCCAGCAGGTAGGCGAAGTACACCCAGCCGTGCACCACGCCGATCCATGTCGGCGGATTGTCCACCTGGACCACGTAGTGCAGCACCAGTTCGTAGCAGAGCGCGATCAGCCAGACACCGGTCGCCCACGCCATCACCCGATAGGGCAGGAGCGCGCTGCGAATCTTCTCGGCGGGAGCGGCCTGGGCGGGTGTCTCGGTCATGCGGTGTTCCTGTTCTTCCGGTCGTTCTCGGTGAGTTCGGCCAAGTAGGCGTTGTACTCCCGCAGGGCGGGATCGTCGGCGGGTGTGGCGGCCGGTGCGGGCCGCTCCGGCAGGAGTCCAGCCGGTATCTCGGTCACCGTATCGGGCCGGTGTGGCTCGGGCGGTGATTCTTCATAGCGGACGAATTTGCGGTAGGCGTAGACGCAGAACCAGGCGAACAAGGGCCACTGCAGGGCATAGCCGAGGTTCTGGAAGGTGCCGTTGACCTCCTGGAAACGGGTCCACTGCCACCAACCCAGAGCCAGGCACGCGCAGGCGGCGACGATCACCAGCACGATCAGTGCCGGTCTCCGACGCCGTGTAGTGGACACCCCTTGACGGTACCGCGCCGCCATCAGGGTGCCACCGGGTCTTGCAGCGATGCGGGTCGCGCAGTCGTTCGTTCCCGAAGCGACGAGGCCCTACCGGCGGGGCGCTTTCGTCGCGGTAGCGGATGGCTAGACTGAGTGGCCTTGCGGGCGTGGCGTAATCGGCAGCCGCGCGGGTTTTAGGTGCCCGTGCTCGAAAGAGCGTGAGGGTTCGAGTCCCTCCGCCCGCACATTGTGATGAGTCGGGTCATCGGTCGCACCGTGTCGCCGGGGCCCAGCGGTGCAAGAATGGATGCATTAGCCCCGTCGATTGGTGTGCGGCCTGATGCAGAAGCAACTCATCGCAACTGCGCTCGGTGTGGTGCTGGCCGGATTGGCGGCGGGGGCCGCTCCCGCGGCATTCGCCGACGACCCCAGCGGTGACGACCAGGCGTTCTTCACCGCCCTCGAGGACGAGGGCTTACACCCCGACTACGACCAGATGATCTGCGGCACCCTCAAGTGCGAACCGCTACGGGAGCTTCTGGTGCAGGAAGGTCACGCGGTCTGTTCGGCACTGAGCAAGGCCCCGCGTTTGGTGCCGATCTCGGTGGTCGCCAATCTGGAAGTGTCGCCTGAGGAGGCGCACGCCGTCATCAATGCGGCGCGGCGGGCCTATTGCCCGCAGTTGCCGGACCCGTACACATCGACCTCCTGAACCGTCAGCGCTCGGCGGCGACCACCGAGGTGGGTGCCTCGCCGAGCGCCCCGCAGCGCTGAGCCCGGCGCGCGTTGATCACCACCCCGACGGCGGCCACCGCCCAGATGACGTATTGGACGGTCCAGGCCAGCCGGAACGCCGAAAACGAATAGCCGCCGGCCAGCGCGATGACGACTCCCATCGCCTGCATGATCAGCAGGGTGGCGATGAAGCCGCCGGTGTTGACCATGCCCTGCGCGGTGCCCAGGGCCGCCGGCGGGTTGTAGGTGCGGGCGAAGTCGAAGGCCAGGATGGACACCGGTTGGCCCGCCGAGATGACCACGATCACGACCACCAGCAGCCAGTGCGGGGCGGGGGCCGGCAATGCCAGCAGCACCGCCCACACCGCGGCGGTCAGCGCGATCATCGCCAGTACCAGGCCAGCCCGGTGCTGGGGCCGGCGCGCGGAAAGTGTTCCGGTCAACAGCCCGACCACGACGAAGGTCGCCACCGATATCGTCAGCAAGGCGCCGGCCACGCCACGTGAAAAGCCCTGTGCGGTGGTCAGGTACGGCACGCCCCACATCAAAGCGAAGACGTTCGCCGAGAACGGTGTGCCCATGTGGGTGAAGAAGCCCAGTTTGGTGCCCGGCCGTGACCAGACCGTCTTGACGTCACCGAATACCGCTCGAAACGTCCGTGGCTGCACCGCAACCGGCGTCGCCGCCGGGGTATCCCGGCACAGGGCCAGCGTCAGCATCACGGCCAGCACCCCCAGGGCGGCCGCCGAAAGGTAAGCCGCCGCCCATCCGCCGTGCAGCAGGATCGCTAGAAACGGCACCGCCGAGAGCAGCTGGCCGAACTGTCCGCAGATCCCGGTCAGCTGAGTCAGTAATGGAACACGTTCTGGGGCAAACCAATTGGGCAGCAACCGGATGACCGAGATGAACACGAACGCGTCACCCAGACCGACGACGCCGTAGGCGCCGACCGCCACCGGCAGCGAATGGGTCAGCGCCAGCGTCAATTGGGCGGCCGAGAGCACCGAGACGCCGACGGCGATCATCGTCTTGGGGCCGAAGCGGTCCAGCAGCACCCCGGCCGGGATCTGCATCGACGCGTAGACGATGAGCTGCAGGATCACGAACGACGACAGCATGCTCGGGCCGGCGCTGAACCGTTCGGCGGCGTCCAGGCCCGATACCCCGAAGGTGGTGCGGTCGAGCACCGCCACCACATAGGACAGCAGCCCGGTGCCCCACACGATCCAGGGACGCAAGGATCGACCTGCTTGCCACGGCTGTGCCACCCGCTCATCCTGCCCTGCGGTGGTTGAGGCCCCGTTGGCGGCGGGGTGGTGGGCGTATGGTTTGGCGCGTGGTGCTTTCCCGACGTGACGTGCTCAAACTCGCAGCGACGGCTCCGGCGGCGGCCGGCCTGGGAGCCGCGGCGTCGGCGCTGATCACCGCAACCGCGCAGGCGGCTCCGCTGGGCATCTTGCTGGACTACGCGGCGGGGGTGCTGTCCGCCGACGAAGTCCGGTCGGCCGGAGCGCTCGGTGCCATCCGCTACGTGTCGGACCGCAGGCCCGGCGCCGATTGGATGTTGGGCAAGCCGATACAACCCGCCGAGGCGCACGATCTGCACCAGAACGGGCTCCACATCGTCTCCTGCTACCAGTACGGCAAGCAGGCGACCGCGGACTGGCTCGGCGGCCAGGACGCCGGCGTCGAGCACGCCGGACGTGGCGCACAACTGCACTCCGCGGCGGGTGGCCCGGACACCGCCCCGATCTACGCCTCGATCGACGACGACCCCTCCTACGAGCAGTACCAGGCGCAGGTGGCGCCCTACTTGCGCGGCTGGGAGTCGGTGATCGGTCATCAGCGCACGGGTGTGTACGCCAATTCCAAGACCATCGAGTGGGCCGTGCAAGACGGCCTGGGTTCCTACTTCTGGCAGCACAACTGGGGATCACCCGGTGGGGTCGCCCACCCGGCAGCCAACCTGCATCAGGTCGAGGTCGACAAACGCAAGGTCGGCGATGTCGGGGTCGATATCAACGAGATCCTCACCCCCCAGTTCGGCCAGTGGGCCTGACCCGCGCGGGCCGCGACGGCGCGGCACGCAGGGTGTGGCGGGTGGCGAGAATCACGGTGCCCGGTTGACACTGCGACTTCAGGTGTCAACAACGGCTGTGGCCGAGCGGATTCAAACATAACGATTAGATAACAATGCAGCCTTGATCAGCGCAGTTGTGGCTACTCGACCGTAACCCCGCGCACGCAGGAACTTTGATCTCCGATGATCGCGACGCCCTGGGAGCCCGTGATATCCGCAGGTGGGTTACCCGGCCGTAGAACTCATGAGTAACCAATTAGCTGCAGAAACGGCACAGGTTCTTATGACACTCTTACTGCTGTAGCGCGGCCGCGACGACGCGAGAGCCCGCTGCCCGACGAGGGGCCCAGCCGGTCATGCCGGCAGGCGACGACACAAGACGCGACGTGCCAGAGCAGGGGAGATATTTAACGTGACGATCCACGAACATGACCGGGTGTCCGCCGACGGCGCTGGCTCGGGGCCGTTCGCCAACGCCTCGTCCGCCCTGGTGGATCGTCTGACGGCCGGTGAGCCGTACGCGGTCGCCTTCGGCGGCCAGGGCAGCGCCTGGCTGGAATCGCTCGAGGAGCTGGTGTCCTCGGCCGGTATCGAGACCGAACTGGCCACGCTGGCCGGTGAGGCCGACCTGCTGCTGGAGCCGGTCGCCAAGGAACTCGTCGTGGTCCGGCCGATCGGCTTCGAGCCGCTGCAGTGGGTGCGGGCGCTGGCAGCCGAGGACCCGATCCCCTCGGCCAAGCAGCTGACCTCGGCCGCGGTGTCGGTGCCGGGGGTCCTGCTGACCCAGATCGCCGCGGTACGGGCGCTGGAACGCCAGGGTCTGGACCTGTCGGCGCACCCGCCGGTGGCCGTCGCCGGGCATTCGCAGGGCGTCCTGGCCGTGGAGTCGCTGAAGGCCGACGGCGCCACCGACGTGCAGCTGCTGGCGATCGCGCAGCTGGTGGGCGCCGCCGGGACTCTGGTCGCCCGCCGCCGCGGCATCTCGATCCTGGGCGACCGCCCGCCCATGGTCTCGGTCACCAATGCTGACCCGGAGCGCATCCACCAGCTGTTGGAGGAGTTCGCCACCGATGTGCGCACCGTGCTGCCGCCGGTGCTGTCCATCCGCAACGGTCGTCGTGCCGTCGTCATCACCGGCACCCCCGAGCAGCTGTCGCGCTTCGAGCTGTACTGCGAACAGATCGCCGACAAAGAGGCCGCCGAGCGCAAGAACAAGCTGCGCGGCGGCGCGGTCTTCGCGCCGGTCTTCGAGCCGGTGCAGGTCGAGGTCGGATTCCACTCGCCGCGGCTGTCCGACGGCATCGAGCTCGTCGGCCAATGGGCCGCGCAGGTGGGCTTCGACGCCGACGGTGTCGCCTTGGCCCGTTCGATGGCCGAGTCGATCCTGGTGGGCCAGGTCGACTGGGTGGACGAGATCACCGCTCTGCACGAAGCAGGGGCCCGCTGGATCCTGGACCTGGGCCCCGGCGACATCCTGACCCGGCTGACCGCACCGGTGATTCGCGGCCTGGGCATCGGGATCGTTCCGGTGGCCACCCGGGGCGGGCAGCGCAACCTGTTCACCATCGGGGCCGTACCGGAGGTGGCCCGGCCCTGGACGAGCTACGCCCCGTCGGTGGTGCAGCTGCCCGACGGCAGGGTCAAGCTCGACACCAAGTTCACTCGCCTGACCGGCCGGTCGCCGATCCTGCTGGCCGGCATGACGCCGACCACCGTCGACGCCAAGATCGTCGCCGCGGCCGCCAACGCCGGGCACTGGTCCGAGCTGGCCGGCGGCGGGCAGGTCACCGAGGAGATCTTCAACGACCGGGTCGCCGAGCTGACCACCCTGCTGGAACCGGGTCGCACCGTCCAGTTCAACTCGCTGTTCTTAGACCCCTACCTGTGGAAGTTGCAGGTCGGCGGAAAGCGGCTGGTGCAGAAGGCCCGTCAGTCGGGCGCCCCGTTCGACGGACTGGTGATCAGCGCCGGCATCCCGGAGCTCGAGGAAGCCGTCGAGCTGATCTCCGAGCTCCACGAGGCCGGTATCAGCCATGTGGTCTTCAAACCGGGCACCGTCGAGCAGATCCGTTCGGTGATCCGCATCGCCGCCGAGGTACCGACCACGCCGGTGATCGCGCACGTCGAAGGCGGCCGCGCCGGTGGGCACCACTCCTGGGAAGACCTTGACGACCTGCTGCTGGCGACCTACTCCGAGCTGCGTTCGCAGCCCAACATCACGCTCTGCGTCGGCGGTGGCATCGGCACCCCCGAGCGGGCCGCCGAATACCTGTCCGGGCAGTGGTCGCAGGAATACGGATTCCCGTTGATGCCCGTCGACGGCATCCTCGTCGGCACCGCGGCGATGGCCACCAAAGAGGCCACCACCTCGCCGGCGGTCAAGCAGATGCTGGTCGAGACCAAGGGCACCGACCACTGGATCGGCGCAGGAAAAGCCCAGGGCGGCATGGCCTCATCGCGCAGCCAGCTCGGTGCCGACATCCACGAGATCGACAACACCGCCTCCCGCTGCGGCCGGCTGCTCGACGAGGTCGCCGGCGACGGCGATGCGGTCGAAGCCCGCCGCGACGAGATCATCGCCGCACTGGCCGCCACCGCCAAGCCGTACTTCGGCGACGTCACTGAGATGACCTATGCGCAGTGGCTGCGCCGCTACGTGGAGCTGGCGATCGGTGACGGCGACTCGACCGCCGACACCGCCTCACCGGACAGCCCCTGGCTGGCCGACACCTGGCGGGAGCGGTTCGGCTCGATGCTGCAGCGCGCCGAAGCCCGACTCAACGAGGTCGAGTCCGGCCCGATCGAGACGCTGTTCGCCGATTCCGAAGAGGGGCAGGCGATTCTGGAGAGCCCGGCAGATGCCATCGCCGCGCTGGTGGCCCGTTACCCCGATGCCGAGACGGTCCTGCTGCACCCCGCCGACGCGCCGTTCTTCACCCAGCTGTGCAAGACCCCGGGCAAGCCGGTCAACTTCGTGCCTGTGATCGACAAGGACGTGCGGCGCTGGTGGCGCAGCGACTCGCTGTGGCAGGCGCACGATGCCCGCTACACCGCCGACCAGGTCTGCATAATTCCCGGTATCACCGCCGTCGCCGGTATCACCCGGGTCGACGAGCCGGTCGGCGAGTTGCTGGACCGCTTCGAGCAGGCGGCGATCGACCAGGTGCTGGCCTCCGGTGCACAGCCCACCCCGGTCTCGGCGCGCCGTCAGGGCCGCACCGACGTGACCGGCCCGCTGGCCGTGCTGCTCGACGCCCCCGACGTGCTGTGGGCGGGGCGTACCGCCACCAACCCGGTGCACCGGATCGGTGCCTCCACCGAGTGGCAGGTGCAGGAGAACCGCGCGGCCACTCACCCGACGACCGGGGCACGTCTCGAGGTCGTGTCGGAATCCACTGTCGTGCTGAGTGTTCCGCTGTCCGGCGTCTGGATCGACATCCGCTTCACCGTTCCGGCAGCCGCCGCCGACGGCGCTGCCCCGCTGGTCTCCACCGAGGACGCCGCCGCCGCCATGCGCGCGGTGCTGGCCATCGCCGCCGGGGTCGACGGACCCGCCGCACTGCCGCCGGTGGTCGACGGCTCGGCCACCGTGACGGTGGACTGGAACCCCGAGCAGGTCGCCGACCACACCGGGGTGACCGCCACGTTCGGCGCCCCGCTGGCGCCCGGCCTGTCCACCGTGCCAGATGCGCTGGTCGGACGGTGCTGGCCCGCGGTGTTCGCCGCGATCGGCTCGGCCACCACCGACGCCGGGTTCCCGGTCGTGGAGGGCCTGCTGTCACTGGTGCACCTGGACCACGCCGCACACCTGCTGGCAGCACTGCCGGACGTGCCCGCCGAATTGACCGTCACCGCAACGGCTTCAGCGGCCACCGACACCGAGGTCGGCCGCGTCGTCCCGGTCTCGGTCACGGTCGACGCCACCGATGGAACGGTGCTGGCCACCCTCGAGGAACGCTTCGCAATCCGTGGGCGCACCGGTGCCGCGGAACTGGCCGACCCGGTCCGGGCGGGTGGCGCGGTCTCCGACAACGCCACCGACACCCCGCGCCGCCGCCGGCGCGACGTCACCGTGACGGCGCCGGTCGACATGCGGCCGTTCGCGGTGGTGTCCGGGGACCACAACCCCATCCACACCGACCGGGCCGCCGCGCTGCTGGCCGGCTTGGAATCGCCCATCGTGCACGGCATGTGGCTGTCGGCCGCGGCCCAGCACGTGGTAACCGCTACCGACGGGCAGGCCCGCCCGCCGGCGCGGCTGGTCGGCTGGACCGCCCGCTTCCTAGGCATGGTCAAGCCCGGCGACGAGGTCGACTTCCGAGTCGACCGGGTTGGAATCGACCTCGGCGCAGAGGTTTTGGAGGTTTCGGCGCGGATCGGCTCGAACCTGGTGATGTCGGCGACCGCCCGACTGACCGCCCCCAAGACCGTCTACGCCTTCCCCGGGCAGGGTATCCAGCACAAGGGCATGGGCATGGAGGTCCGGGCCCGCTCCAAGGCCGCCCGCAAGGTCTGGGACTCCGCGGACAAGTTCACCCGCGAAACCCTGGGCTTCTCGGTGCTGCACGTGGTGCGGGACAACCCGACCAGCCTTATCGCTTCCGGCGTGCACTACCAGCACCCCGAAGGCGTGCTGTACCTGACCCAGTTCACCCAGGTGGCAATGGCCACGGTGGCGGCCGCGCAGGTCGCCGAGATGCGTGAGCAGGGCGCGTTCGTCGAAGGCGCGATCGCCTGTGGTCACTCCGTGGGCGAGTACACCGCCCTGGCGTGCGTCAGCGGTGTCTACGAACTGGAGGCGCTGCTGGAGGTGGTGTTCCACCGCGGCTCGAAGATGCACGACATCGTGCCGCGTGACGCCATGGGGCGCTCCAACTACCGGCTGGCCGCCATCCGGCCGTCGCAGATCGATCTCGACGACGCCGACGTCAAGGACTTCGTCGCCGAGATCGCCGAGCGCACCGGGGAATTCCTGCAGATCGTGAACTTCAACCTGCGTGGTTCGCAGTACGCGATCGCCGGCACGGTGGCCGGTCTGGAAGCCCTCGAGGAGGAGGTCGAGCGGCGCCGCGAGATCTCCGGCGGTAAGCGCTCGTTCATCCTGGTGCCCGGCATCGACGTGCCGTTCCACTCCGAGGTGCTGCGTATCGGTGTGGACGACTTCCGGCGCTCCCTGGAGCGGGTGATGCCGCGGGACAAGGATCCCGACCTGATCATCGGCCGCTACATCCCCAACCTGGTGCCCAAGCCGTTCTCGCTGGACCGCGAGTTCATCCAGGAGATTCGCGATCTGGTGCCGGCCGAGCCGCTCGATGAGGTCCTGGCCGACTATGACACCTGGCGTAACGAGAAGCCGCGCGAATTGTGCCGCAAGATCGTCATCGAGCTGCTGGCCTGGCAGTTCGCCAGCCCGGTGCGCTGGATCGAGACCCAGGATCTGCTGTTCATCGAACAGGCCGCCGGCGGCCTGGGCGTGGAGCGGTTCGTCGAGATCGGGGTGAAGTCCGCCCCGACCGTCGCCGGACTGGCCACCAACACGCTCAAGTTGCCCGAGTACGCCCACAGCACAGTGGAAGTGCTCAACGCCGAGCGCGACGCCGCGGTGCTGTTCGCCAGCGACACCGACCCGGAGCCGGAACCCGAAGAGGAAGCACCGGTTGAGGCTGCCGCGCCGTCGGACGGCCCGGCGGCTGAGGTCGCCGTCGCCGCCGCTCCGGCTCCCGCCGCGGCTCCGGCGGGTGCTCCGCGCCCCGACGACATCGCGTTCGACGCCGCCGACGCCACCTGCGCGCTGATCGCGTTGAGCGCCAAGATGCGCATCGACCAGATCGAGGCACTGGACTCGATCGAGTCCATCACCGACGGCGCGTCGTCGCGGCGCAACCAGTTGCTGGTGGACCTGGGTTCAGAGCTGAACCTGGGTGCCATCGACGGGGCCGCCGAGGCCGACCTGTCCGGGCTGAAGTCACAGGTGACCAAGCTGGCGCGCACCTACAAGCCGTACGGGCCGGTGTTGACCGACGCGATCAACGACCAGCTGCGCACCGTCCTCGGGCCCTCCGGTAAGAGGCCCGGTGCCATCGCCGAACGGGTCAAGAAGACCTGGGAGCTCGGCGACGGCTGGGCCAAGCACGTCACCGTGGAGGTCGCGCTGGGCACCCGCGAAGGCACCAGCGTCCGGGGCGGCGCCCTGGGCGGGCTGCACGAGGGTGCGTTGGCTGACGCCGCGGCCGTCGACAAGGTCATCGATGCGGCCGTGCAGGCCGTCGCCGCACGGCGCGGTGTCGCGGTGAGCCTGCCGTCGGCAGGCGGGGGCGGCGGTGCCACGGTGGATGCCGCCGCGCTGGGCGAATTCACCGCCCAGATCACCGGCCGCGACGGTGTGCTGGCTTCGGCGGCCCGGCTGGTGCTGGGGCAACTCGGCCTCGACGACGTGGCGAGTGCACCGGAGGCCGCCACCGACGCCGAGCTGATCGACCTGGTGACCGCCGAACTGGGGTCGGATTGGCCCCGCCTGGTTGCGCCCGCGTTCGACGCGCGCAAGGCGGTGCTGTTCGATGACCGCTGGGCCAGCGCCCGCGAAGATCTGGTGAAGCTGTGGCTGACCGATGAGGGCGACATCGACGCCGACTGGCTGCAGCTCTCCGAACGATTCGAGGGCGCCGGGCACGTCGTGGCCACCCAGGCCACCTGGTGGCAGGGCCGGGCCCTGGCGGAGGGACGCCAGATTCATGCGTCGCTGTTCGCCCGGATCGCCGCCGGCGCGGAGAACCCGGGCCGGGGCCGCTACTGCGACGAGGTCGCGGTGGTGACCGGTGCGTCGAAGGGCTCGATCGCCGCGTCGGTGGTCGGCCAGTTGCTCGACGGTGGGGCGACCGTCATCGCGACCACGTCCCGGCTCGACGACGAGCGCCTGGGCTTCTACCGCACCCTCTACCGCGACCACGCCCGCTTCGGCGCGGCGCTGTGGGTGGTTCCGGCCAACATGGCCTCCTACTCCGACATCGATGCGCTCGTCGAATGGGTGGGCAGCGAGCAGTCCGAAAACCTTGGGCCGCAGTCGATTCACCTCAAGGACGCGCAGACCCCGACGTTGCTGTTCCCGTTCGCGGCACCGCGGGTGATCGGCGACCTGTCGGAGGCCGGCTCGCGTGCCGAGATGGAGATGAAGGTGCTGCTGTGGGCGGTGCAGCGCCTCATCGGCGGCCTGTCGAAGATCGGCGCCGAACGCGACATCGCCTCCCGGCTGCACGTGGTGCTGCCCGGCTCGCCCAACCGCGGCATGTTCGGCGGTGACGGCGCCTACGGCGAGGCCAAGGCGTCGCTGGACGCGGTGGTGGCGCGCTGGAAGGCCGAGTCGTCCTGGGCGTCTCGGGTCAGCCTCGCGCACGCCCTGATCGGCTGGACGCGCGGCACCGGCCTGATGGGCCACAACGACGTCATCGTCGACGCCGTCGAGGAGGCCGGAGTCACCACCTACTCCACGGAGCAGATGGCGGCCATGCTGCTGGGCTTGTGCGACGTCGAGTCCAAGGTGGCAGCGGCCAACGCGCCCATCGAGGCCGACCTGACCGGTGGTCTGGCCGAGGCGGACCTGGACATGGCCGAGCTGGCCGCCAAGGCCCGCGAGGAGATGACCGCCGACGCGGCAGCCGACGACGACGCCGCAGAATCCGCCAACACCATTGCGGCACTGCCCAGCCCGCCGCGCGGCTACACCCCGGCGCCCCCGCCGGCCTGGGCCGACCTCGACGTCGACCCGGCCGACCTGGTGGTCATCGTCGGCGGTGCGGAGCTCGGCCCGCTGGGCTCGTCGCGCACCCGGTTCGAGATGGAGGTCTCCGGCGAGCTGTCGGCCGCCGGGGTGCTGGAGCTGGCCTGGACCACCGGACTGATCAAGTGGGAAGACGACCCGACCCCGGGCTGGTACGACACCGAATCCGGTGAACTCGTCGACGAGTCCGAACTGGTCGAGCGCTACCACGACACCGTTGTGGAGCGGGTCGGGATCCGCGAATTCGTCGACGACGGCGCGATCGACCCCGACCACGCCTCGCCGCTGCTGGTCAGTGTGTTCTTGGACAAGGACTTCTCGTTCGTGGTCTCCAGCGAGGCCGACGCGCGGGCGTTCGTCGAGTTCGACCCCGAGCACACCGTGGTGCGGCCGGTGCCGGACTCGTCGGACTGGCAGGTGATCCGCAAGGCGGGCACCGAGATCCGAGTGCCGCGCAAGAGCAAGCTGTCGCGCACCGTGGGCGCCCAGATCCCGACCGGGTTCGACCCGACGGTGTGGGGGATCAGCCAGGACATGGCCACCTCCATCGACCGGGTGGCGCTGTGGAACATCGTCGCGACCGTGGACGCGTTCCTGTCGGCCGGCTTCACCCCGACTGAGCTGATGCGCTGGGTGCACCCGTCACTGGTGGCCAGCACCCAGGGCACCGGTATGGGCGGCATGACCTCGATGCAGACCATGTACCACGGCAACCTGCTGGGCCGGGCCAAGCCGAACGACATCCTGCAGGAGGTCCTGCCCAACGTCGTTGCCGCGCACGTGGTTCAGAGCTACGTCGGGTCCTACGGCGCGATGATCCACCCGGTGGCCGCCTGTGCCACGGCGGCGGTATCGGTCGAGGAGGGTGTCGACAAGATCCGGCTGGGCAAGGCCGAGCTGGTGGTCACCGGCGGCTACGACGACCTGACCCTGGAGGCCATCATCGGCTTCGGTGACATGGCGGCCACTGCCGACACCGAGATGATGCGCGCCAAGGGAATCAGCGACTCGAAGTTCTCCCGCGCCAACGACCGGCGCCGGCTGGGTTTCGTCGAGGCTCAGGGTGGTGGCACCATCCTGCTGGCTCGCGGCGACCTGGCGGCCAAGATGGGTCTGCCGGTGCTGGCGGTGGTGGCCTACGCGCAGAGCTTCGCCGACGGTGTGCACACCTCCATCCCGGCCCCGGGCCTGGGTGCATTGGGTGCCGGCCGGGGCGGCAAGGACTCGATGCTGGCCCGCTCGCTGGCGAAGCTGGGTGTCGGCGCCGACGACATCGCGGTGATCTCCAAGCACGACACCTCGACGCTGGCCAACGACCCCAACGAGACCGAGCTGCACGAGCGGCTGGCCGACTCGCTGGGCCGCTCCGATGGCGCTCCGCTGTTCGTGGTCAGCCAGAAGAGCCTGACCGGCCATGCCAAGGGCGGTGCGGCGGTCTTCCAGCTGATGGGGCTGTGCCAGGTGCTGCGCGACGGGGTCATCCCGCCCAACCGCAGCCTGGACTGCGTCGACGACGAGCTGGCCACCGCCGGGCACTTCGTGTGGGTGCGAGAGCCCCTGCATCTCGGGGACAAGTTCCCGCTCAAGGCCGGGCTGGTCACCAGCCTCGGGTTCGGCCACGTCTCCGGTCTGGTGGCGTTGGTACACCCGCAGGCGTTCCTGGCCGCACTGAACCCGGGTCAGCGCGAGGCCTACCTGGAGCAGGCATCCAGCCGGGTGCTCGCCGGGCAGCGCCGGCTGGCCTCGGCGATCGCCGGTGGTAAGCCGATGTATGAGCGGCCCGCCGACCGGCGGTTCGACCACGACACATCGGAGAAGCGGCAGGAGTCGGCGATGCTGCTCAACCCCGCGGCCCGGCTCGGCGACGGCGACGTCTACATCGGTTAGCGTTAACTCCCGTGGCAATCGTTGGTGTCGGGATCGACCTTGTCTCGATTCCCGACTTCGCTGAGCAGGTCGACCAGCCCGGAACGGTTTTCGCCGAGACGTTCACCCCCGGTGAGCGCCGGGATGCCTCCGACAAGAGTTCGTCGGCGGCACGGCACCTGGCGGCCCGGTGGGCGGCCAAGGAAGCGGTGATCAAGGCGTGGTCGGGGTCGCGGTTCGCCCAGAAACCGGTGCTGCCGGAGGCGATTCACCGCGACATCGAGGTGGTCACCGATATGTGGGGCCGCCCGAAGGTGCGGCTCTCCGGTGAGATCGCCCGGCACCTGGCCGACGTGACGATCCATGTGTCGCTCACCCATGAGGCCGACACCGCCGCCGCCGTCGCCATCCTGGAGGTCGGTTAACTTCCCGAGCAGACACAGAATCGCACTCCGGACGCCTCAGGCATGCGATTCTGCGTCTGCTCGCGGGGGAGGGATACTGGCGCGGTGAGTGATCTGATCCAGCGGGTGCGTGACGTGCTGCCGTCGGTGCGGGCCGACCTGGAGGAGCTGGTGCGCATCGAGTCGGTGTGGGCCGACCCGGCACGGCGCACCGAGGTGCAGCACAGCGCGGAACTGAGCGCAAGCCTGCTGGGCCAGGCGGGATTTCCCGACGTGCAGATCGTTGCGGAGGGCGGGGCGCCCGCGGTCATCGCCCGCTACCCGGCACCCGAAGGCGCGCCGACCGTGCTGCTCTACGCCCACCACGACGTGCAGCCCGAAGGCGACGCCGGCCAGTGGGCGTCGCCGCCGTTCGAGGCCACCGAACGCGACGGGCGGCTCTACGGCCGCGGCACCGCCGACGACAAGGCCGGTATCGCAACGCATCTGGCGGCGTTCCGCGCACACGGCGGCCGTCCTCCGGTGGGGGTGACGGTCTTCGTCGAAGGCGAGGAGGAGTCCGGCTCGCCGTCGCTGAGCGCGCTGCTGTCCGCGCACCGCGAGGCGCTGAGAGCCGACGTGATCGTCATCGCCGACTCCGACAACTGGAGCACCGAGATTCCCTCGCTTACGGTGTCGCTGCGCGGGCTGGTCGACTGTGTCGTCGAAGTCGCCACCCTCGACCACGGGCTGCACTCCGGGTTGTGGGGCGGGGTGGTGCCCGACGCGCTGAGCGTGCTGGTGCGGTTGTTGGCCAGCCTGCACGACGACGACGGCAACGTCGCCGTTGCCGGCCTGCACGAAAGCGTCGCTGCGCCAGTCGATTACCCGCCCGATCGGGTACGCGCCGACGCCGGCCTGCTGGATGGGGTCACCGAGATCGGTTCCGGTTCGGTGCCGCAGCGGTTGTGGGCCAAACCCGCGATCACCGTCATCGGTATCGACACCACCAGCGTGGCGGCGTCCTCGAACACGCTGATCCCGCGGGCGCGGGCCAAGGTCAGCCTGCGGGTGGCTCCCGGCGGCGACGCTGCCGTCCATCTGGAGGCCCTGAAAACCCATCTGGAACAGCATGTTTCGTGGGGAGCGCAGGTGACGGTCACCCCCGGGGACGTCGGCGAGCCCTACGCTATCGACGCCACCGGTCCGGTCTACGATGCGGCCAGGGACGCTTTCCGCCAGGCGTGGGGCGCCGACCCGGTGGACATGGGCATGGGCGGTTCGATCCCGTTCATCGCGGAATTCGCCGCTGCCTACCCGCAGGCCACCATCCTGGTCACCGGCGTCGAAGACCCGGGCACCCAAGCACACAGCATCAACGAGAGCCTGCACCTGGGAGTGCTGGAGCGCGCCGCTACGGCCGAGGCGCTGCTGCTGGAAAAGCTGGGCGCCGCATCACATCGTTGACGGTAAGCCGAACGCTGCGAACAACTCGGGGGTAAACCAGGCGGTGACCCGTTCGATTCCATTCGGCCCGATGTGCAGCTGCTGTAGCTGGAAGGCCTGGTGCACACCCTCTTCTTCGCGCAGGTAGACCGCAAAGGCGGGCAGCCCGTTCGCCGCTGTCGGCACCATTCGCATGTCACCGATTCCCTGGGCCGGACACCATGTGCCGATCAAGGTGCCCACCTGTACGGCGCCCTGATACCAGCCGGGGAACGGGGGCATCTCCCAGACCACGTCGGCTGCCAGTAGTTCGACGATGGCCGGCACGTCGTAGTTCTCGAAAGCGCGCAGATATGCCGCGAGCAGCCGACGGTGCTGGTGCGTGTCTGGTTCGGTGGGAGTGGCGAGATCGGCGACCTCGCCCATGCGCGCGTGGGCCCGTTGCAATGTCGAGTTCACCGCGGCGACCGACAGTCCCAGCGCCTCGGCCACCTCCCCGGCGCGGAGGGCAAGCACATCGCGCATGAGCAGCACGGCGCGTTGCTGTGCGGTCAGGTGCTGCAGCGCGGCGATGAACGCGATCCGCACCGACTCTCGGCTGATGGCACGCTCTTCGGGGTGGGGCGGTTCGCTTGTCCACAACCACGTGTCGGGGACGGGTTCCAACCACAGTGTCGACGCGTCCTTTTCGGGCCGGTGAGCAGCGTCGGCGGCCGGAGCGCCCAGGCCGGTCGGTAGCGGACGGCGTCGCCGTTGGTCCAGATAGCTCAGGCACACGTTGGTGGCGATGCGGTACAGCCAGGTGCGCACCGAAGATCGATGTTCGAAATCCTGGAACGAGCGCCACGCCCGCAGATAGGTCTCCTGCACCAAGTCCTCGGCTTCGTGCAGACAGCCGGTCATCCGATAGCAATGGGCACGGACCTCACGGCGAAACGGATCCAGAAGGGAGACAACGTCGAAATCTGCGGCCGTCTGCGACCCCGGCATACGCCCACGCTACCGGCCGGCACGCCGTGCGGCCAGCACCGAGCGGCCGGTTCACCCTGCCTCGGCTGCTGCCTCCAAGGCGGCGACATCGAGTTTGACCATCGCGAACATGGCTTCCTTGACGCGTTGCACCCGCGCCGGGTCTGGATCGGTCATCAGTTCACCCAGCCGCCGCGGTGTGACCTGCCACGACAATCCGTAGCGGTCTTTGAGCCACCCGCACTGCACCTCACTGCCACCGCGTGACAGGGCGTCCCAGTAGTAGTCGAGCTCGGCCTGATCAGCGCACTCGATCTCGATCGAGATCGCCTCGGTGAACGGGAAGTCCGGGCCGCCGTTGACGGCCGAGAACTCACTGCCGTCGAGAGTGAACAACACCACCAGGGGGGTGCCTTGGCGGTCGGGGTTCTCCGGACCCCAATAGGAGACATGGCTGATCTCGGAGTTGGGGAAGATCGCCACGTAGTATTCGGCGGCTTCCAGTGCTTGGGTGTCAAACCACAAGCCGATACGGGTCGTGGGCATCGTCTGCTCCTCTCGGGGCCATCGGTGAGCCGGTTGGCTCTCGGATATATCGACCGGTCCCGAGACGAAAACTCATCGCGAAGCGCTAAATCGACAAATCCCGCCGCAGTTTGGCCACGTGCCCGGTGGCCCGCACGTTGTACTGGGCCTCGGCGATCTTGCCCTTCTCGTCGACGACGAACGTCGAGCGGATGACGCCCTGCACGGCCTTGCCGTACATCTTCTTTTCGCCGTAGGCACCCCAGGCCGTCAACACGCTGCGGTCGGGGTCGGACAGCAGCGGGAACGTCAGTGCCTCGGCGTCGCGGAACTTGGCCAGCTTGGCCGGCTTGTCGGGGGAGATGCCGATGACGTCGAGCCCGGCGTCGTTGAAGTCACGCAGGTTGTCCCGGAAGTCGCAGGCCTGCTTGGTGCAGCCGGGGGTCGAGGCCGCCGGGTAGAAGTAGACGACGACGCGTCGGCCCCGGTAGTCGGCCAATGACACGGTGTTGCCATCGGCGTCGGGAAGGCTGAACGCGGGCGCTTCATCGCCGGGCGCCAGGCGTGCGGTGTCGGTCAACAACTACCCCTTTCTGCTCGCCGGAGCGTGAGACCAAGCCCGGCTGCTCTAGGGTAGTTCGGCAGGGGCAGCATCGGGTGGACAGGGAGGACGACAGTGGCGGAACGCGATCCCGAGCGGATCAAGAAGGACATCGACCAGGCGCGTGAGCAGTTGGCGTCGACGGTGGACATTCTCGCGGACCGGGCCAACCCCCGTCACCTGGCTGAGCGGGCCAAGACCCGGATTGTCGGCTTCGTCACCCAGCCGGTGGTGATGGTCTCCCTGGCCGGGGCCGGCGGCCTGCTTGTGGTGTTGGCGATCCGGCGAATCCGCAACCGCTGAAGCCATAGCCCGCGCGATATCACGCTCAACGCAACGGCCGGGAAGGACAAAGGTTCCTTCCCGGCCGTTGTGCACCCGTTGCTCAGATGCCCCAGAAGCTGCCGTCGAACAGGCCCGACAGGAAGTCGGCGTCGAACAGGTCAGGTCCAGCCACCCCGGGGTCAGGGAGGTCTACGGCGTTGACCGGCAGATGCGCGGTGCCCACCGTGATCGCCTCGGCCGCCCTTGCCGCCCACTCGTTCGTCATCAGGTCGAAGATGCCACCTTCGGTGAGCAAACCTGTGAAGACCTCGCCGGTCTCGGGCACGACATACCCGTTGAGGTAGCTGTTCAGCACGTCAGCGGGCAGGTTGAACAGCGCCCCCAGGTCGCCGCCGGATGCAGCGCCGATGTTCTCGGCCAGCTGGTACACGGCACCGATTGTCGGCGCCATCAGCGCATCGCTGGTGTGCTTGATAAATGCCCAACCGTCGAGAGGGCCGATGAACTCGTTCAGCAGGCTCGACTGGTTCATCGCCTCCAGGGCGGGGATGGACAGCACCGGGCCCAGGGCTTTGCCGAGGTCCTCGAGGCCGTACAGCAGCCAGATGTTCACGTGGTTGAAGGCTCCGAAGATGTCCCCGTTCTGGAGTGACTCGGATACCTGATTCGACAGCTCCTCCAGCCCCGGGTACCGGAGGTGTTCTCCATCGACGATCGCCTGGCCGCCATCCCCGTTGACCATGAGGTCGATCGCCTTGTTGACGCCGGCGAGGCCCGAGGTGACGAACCGCGGCTCCATACCCTCCCGGTGGTCCAGCGGGACGTTCTCCATGCCGATGATCAGCTGGCTGTAGTCGCTCTGGTTGCTGGCGTACTGTTCCAGCAGCGCGTTGACGTTGGAGTTCGCCATCAGCGCGGCAATGCTCTCGTTGGTCTTTTCGAACAGCGATTCCCAGCTCGTCAACTGCACAGCCTGGTGCCGGAAGTCCTGCAGGACCGGCGCAACCGGATGGACGGCGATCAGGCCCGCTCCCACCAAAGCGATCCCGGCGGCCGCGATCCGGGGCGCCCGGTCGGTACCGCGACTGGTCGTATCGGGATGTAAGACGAAGTCCACAGCTAGCTCCTTGTCAATTTGCTGTACTGCACCCGAGAGTTAGGATGCAGAATCCTGCGAGGATGAGAATAACCGCCGTTCATAGGGAAACCTAACCTAACTAGAGCAATGCTAGGTGAACATTAGGAATGTGTGAGGTTTTGCCTCAGCGCCCGCTCGTGCTTTCGACCCACTCAGTCGGGTTCGGCAAACCTCGTTGCGACGTCGCAATGCGCCTACCGAAGCCACGTTGCAGCCCCGATGACCCAGTTGCGTACGCCCTCAACGTGGCCAAACCAGCGAACACACCCACTGTTCAGGTTGTGGCGCCACGCCTGAGGCGGGTGTGAGGCCGCCCCGTTGTGCGAAGGACTTCCGGGCCAAGGCCACGAGAGGGCGACCTGATCGGTCATCCACGGCGGCATATGAGTCGAGACGTCGGCCAATGGCCCGCCCGGGGTGCCATGTGGATAACGCGGCCCGTCTTGCGCTTGAATGTGCACACCTGGGGGTACCGCAGAACGGTGAAATGCCTCTGAACTGTGCGCCGTCAGGGTTTCGAACCCCGGACCCGCTGATTAAGAGTCAGTCGGTGTTAGGCTGCATACCAGCAGTGCCCCTGTCAAACATGCTGGTCAGGCGCAGTCGAGTGCAGTAAGGCGCACTTTCACTGAAGCCCCATAGGGTGCCCTGTAGAGTACCCGCAAGGAGGTGCAGCGCACTGATGCCGAAACCCATCGCCGACGACAAAACCAAGAAGCGCCCCACATGCGCCTGTGGACACGTCCACGCATCCCACCCCAACGAAGGCGCGTGCGAACGCTGCAAGTGCCAGCAGTACCGCGAGCGGCCCCGCCGCACACGCGGCGAAGGCTCGTTCTTCCAACGCGCCGACGGCACCTGGATCGGCCGCGTCGAACTCGCATCCGCCGACGGCGAACGCCGCACCCGTACCGTCAAATCCAAAGACCGCAACGTCGCCATCGCCAAACTGAAACAGTTACGCGCCGATGTCGACGCCGGCCGCATCGCCGTCACCACATCGACCACCGTCGAAAAGTGGATGCTGCACTGGATCGACAACATCCACGCCAAGCGCAAGGTGCGCCCCGGCGTCATCAAGGACTACCGGGCCTGCATCGTCAACCACATCATTCCCGCGCTCGGACGCAAGCGCATCGACAAGCTGACACCCCAGCATGTTCGTGACATGCACACCGCCATCGGGCCGCGCCGCACCGCCGAGCTGGCCCACGTGATCTTGCAGAAGGCGCTCAAGGACGCGGTGCGTGAGGGGGTGGTGGTCCGCAACGTCGCCGAGCTGGTCGACAAGCCGCAATACGCCAAGACTAAACGGGATGGGCTGCCGGTGGAGTCGGTCAAGAAGCTACTCAGCACCGCCTTCGCGTCACGTGACGAATCCGAAGCCACCCTACGAGCCGCAGCATTCTTGACCGGTGCACGGCCCGCTGAACTGCTGGGCCTGGAGTGGGATCGTGTGCACCTTGACGAGGGATATTTGGACCTGTCGTGGCAGTTGCAGGAGCTGTCCCAGGTGCACGGTTGCGGTGAGCAGGGCGACGACGGCTATCCGTGTGGCCGCAAGCGCCCCGGTTGGTGTCCGCAGCGCCGCTGGGACTTGCCGCCGTCCTTTGAGACGCGAGAGTGTCACCGGTCGCTCATCTGGACGCGCCCCAAGACTGCGGCAGGCGAGCGCGACGTGCCGATCATCGCTCCCCTGCTGACCGCGCTGCGCGTCCTGCGCGACAACAACACCGGCCCCAACCCTCACAATCTTGTCTGGCATCGCGGTGGCGTGCCTATCGGGCCGCGCGCCGACCATCGGGCTTGGCAGTCACTCGCCCAGGACGCGGGCCTGATCGGTGAGGGGGAGACGTTGCCGCGATACGTCACGCGGCACACCACCGCCACGCTTCTGCGTGCCGCCGGGGTGGATGAGCAGACCCGCATGGAAATCCTCGGCCATGCGACCGTCGACTCCCAACGTATCTATGCTCACGCCGACCGGACGCGGCACTTGGAGGCGATGGGGAACCTTGCGGAGCTGCTGGGCTAGGGGCGTGGATGAGTTGCATCCCTGTAATTCACAAAGAACTATAGAAAAAAACCGTGCATTAACTTATGGTTTGCTTGCATGGACGACGGTGTACCTACAGTTTTCGATGCAATCCACGACGAGTTGGACGCCATCCCGTCCGAGACCTGGAGTGACACCGAAGCACACCTGGTCCTATCGGCGCTTACGCGTATCCGCCGCGCGCGCAATGCGCTTCCCGACATCTGCTTTACTGCGCCGAGCCTTCGCCGCCGCCGCTTCGGTGTCGCGGGCTGATGCGGCCCGCTCAGCTTTTGGGTCAGAGGTCTCGCTGACATGATCTGCGAGCAGCTTCACGAGTGATTCGACCGGGATACTGGCCTCCCCGCGATTGCCGCAGATGACGTAGTCCAGCGAGAGGTCGAGTTCTCCGCAGACATGCTGTAGGTCGATCAGGGTCCACGGTGTTTGGCCGGTCAATCGGCGCGACAGCCACTGTTGTTTCACGCCGGCTTGGCGCGCCGCTTCCGTGTCCGACGGAATATCTCGACGGAGAAGTTCCTGACGCAGCCGCTTTGCGACCGACTCCGGCGTTACGTCCATGACGTGCACATTACCCGTTCAGCGTGTGAGCGCAAACGTTGCTGCCTGAATTTCACGTGACCAGCGGGTCAATTACCTCGGCGTGTTGGGGTTGACCATCTACCTTCTGACAAGGTAGACAACATGCATGCCGCTTGAGTCAACGTCCCAAAGGGTCGGTGGAAACGTCCGAGCAGAGATGGCGCGCCGACGCTTCAGTCAAGACCAAATCGCAAAGCAGCTCAACATATCTCAACAAGCATTGTCGCGCCGTCTGATCGGGCGAGTGCCCTTCACGGTCGATGAGCTCGACGCCCTAGCCGACATTCTCAGCGTGTCGATTGCTGACCTAATGCGCCGTCATCGTGCGGACAACGAGCCCGGTGTCAAGACCGCGTAAGAAAGCCCCCGCCGTGCTGGGCGGGGGCGACCCGACAAGCGATCGAGAAAGGATCGATATGTCAGAGCTTGAGTGTAGCAACGACGGACTGGTGTTCGTCGCCGCTGACGGTGAGCCGTTCACCACGTCACTGGTGATCGCCGCCGAGACCGGCAACGAGCACCGCGCCGTCTTGCAGCTCATCCGCAACTACCTGACCGATCTGAACGAGGTCGGAAGGGTCGCATTTGAAATGCAACCCTTTGAGACCGCGGGCGGAACCCAGCGCCGCGAGGTCGCCCAGCTCGACGAGCCCGCCGCCGCGCTGCTGATGACCTACCTGAAGAACACCGCGGTGGTGCGGGACTTCAAGAAGCGGCTCGTCGCCGGGTTCTACGCCATGCGAAAAGCCTTAGCTGAGAAGTCGGCGCCAGCGTTGACTGGCCCCGAACTGATCGCCGCCGCGCTCATCGAATCACAGAAGGTCATCGAGGCCCGCGAGTCACGCATCCACCAACTCGAAACCCGCGCCGCCGAAGACGCGCCCAAGGTTACCTACGTCGACACCTACGTCACCGACGCCGACCTCCTCAGCTTCTCCACCGTCGCATCCACCAACAACATCAAAGAGTCGTGGCTGCGCGACCTCCTGATTGCCCGCGACTGGATCTACTGCCAATCGGATTCTCGGTGGTCAGAGAAGCAGGGCAAGAAGGTCATCCGCAATCGGTACAGCGAGAAGGCCGACAAGAAACGGTACTTCCGCCGCGTCGAAGTGCATGAGGCCCCTCGGTTCCGCGGCTCGGAGGTCATGCACACGCTCAAGATCACGCCCGCTGGCGCCGAGGCTATCGCCAGGTTGATCGCGCGGGAGGTCGCAGCGTGACGACTTGGCTCACCCTCTCGGAGGCTGCTGCGCGGATCGGGGCGAAGAACACTCGCCGCATCGCCCAAGCTATCAAGGATGGTGAGCTTCCGGCAGTGAATCCGTTCAAGGGCAACATTATTCAGAACGCGCGCATCGCCAGCGACAAGTTGGATGCGTGGATGGAGTCGCAGCCCTACGAGCCGGGGGCAGCCTCATGATCGCCGACTCCACTGCTGTGGCTTGGCTGGTCATCACCTACCTGATTGCCCTGACCTGGCTAGTGAGCGGGTGGATGTGATGACCGTCCTCCGCGCGACCCTCGCCCTCGCCCTCACCCTTCCCCTGGCCGTATCACCGGCCACCGAGCACCACGAGATCAGCCTGGCTGACCACGCGCTCATCCTCGGGCCCACCGGCTACCCCGTGCCTAGCGACGGCATGATGAACGCGTTCGTCGAGGGCTACCTCAACCCGCTCGGCTTCGATGGTCCCTACAGCGCGTTCTGGACGCCCGAGACCGGGCAGGCCGACTCCATCGACATCGGCCGTGGACTGCTCACCACCGAGATCATCAACCAGTTCCAGGCCGGCGAGCTCGACGACAATCCACTGTGGGTGGTCGGCTACTCGCAGTCCGCCTCGATCATTTCGGCGATCATGCCCGAGCTGGCCGCCGCGGGAATCCCCGCCGACGCCCTGCATTTCGTCCTGTTCGGCAATCCGGCGTCACCCGGCGGCATGTTCCCCGAGCTGTTGGGGTGGCTGTATTCGATCCTTCCGACGTGGTTGCGGGAGTTCGTCGATGACATCGTGCGGGCAACCGGATTCGGGGAATGGCTAGGACTCGATGACGGTGTTCCGCTGGAGACTCCGACTGACCTGTATCCGGTGGACAACTTCGTCGTGGACGGCGACGGCTACGCGCAATGGGACAACGGCGCCAACATCGGCGGCCTGTTCTGGCAGCACTTGTTTTACCCCGGCCTGGACATCAGTGACTTCCATGTGGATTCGACCGTGGACATGACGACGTTCTGGGAGTCGGGGCAAGTCGGTGACGCGCTCGCGGTGTTGTGGGACTCATTGGTGGCGGTGTCATGACCGCCCTGCTCCGCCTTCCGTTCGATCTGCTCCGTCTGCCGTTCGAGATCGCATCGGGCGTGCGTCTCGGCTGGAGCTACACCAGGCCCGTTGATCGTCACGTGACGGTTGAAGGCGCATCGGAGGTGTCGGCATGACCACCATCGTCACCGCCTGCCGCGAAATCGACCGCCTAACCCGCGCAGCCGAACTCAACGACAGCGACTACGCCGACATGCGCGCTGACTTCCTAGCCCTGAGCGCCAAGGCCGCCCAGTCTGCCGACCGCGTCTTTGAGCTGGCCGTGGAGAACGGCGAGCTTGCCCGCGAAAACGACGACCTGCGCGACCAGCTCGGCCGCAGCGAAGACCGGAGGTACGAACCGTGAACCCCCAACCGCCGAATGGAGTTGCCATGACCGAATTTCCCCACCCTATGCGTCTCGCCGCAGGTTCGCATGAGCCCGGCAGCGGCAAAGGCTGTGCGATGAACGTGATCAGCTACGTCAACGGTGACACCAAGATCACTGACTTTCCGGCGTGTTCGGCTCGTCCGTTGGCGCGCATGGTGCAGATTGCCAATGACCGACTGGCGGGTGCGGATGGTTTTCTGTCGCCGGAGGATTCGGTGCGGGTGCTCGACTTGGGTTGGCGAACGGTGGGCACTGCTGGCGCTGACGATTCGGTGTTGTGGCGCTGGTTGCACGACCTGCTGGTGGACCCTGGTCATGGCGTGATTCGGCATGCCGACAAGCGGGGACGGGAAGCGATCGGCCGGGTTGCGGCGCTTCTGGCGCGCAAGGCCAACGGCGAGGATGTTGACTTTACCGTCGCCAACGCCGCCGCCTACGCCGCCTACGCCGCCGTCGACGCCGCCAACGCCGCCGCCTACGCCGCCTACGCCGCCGCCGCCAACACCAACGCCGCCTACGCCGCCGTCGACGCCGCCAACGCCGCCGCCTACGCCGCCAACGCCGCCGCCGCCAACACCAACGCCGCCTACGCCGCCTACGCCGCCAACGCCGCCGCCGTCGCCAACGCCGCAGTTGTCGACGCCGCAGTTGTCGACCTGGCAGATTGGGCCGTCACTCGCTGGCGTGAACTCCAGGGGCTCGACGCGAAACCGGTGGACATCGAAGCTGCCGCGCTCAACGACGCTTTCAGCCGGATCGGCGCGACGGCATGAACGTCATCACCGAAGCCCTGCGCAACTTCCGCCGCGCGCCCCTGGTTGACCTCGACACACCACATGAGCCGTCCGCCGCCCCTGTGCTCTTCCCCTGTGCAGGGTCGTCCGCGGACCAGTCCCCCCGGTCGGGCAGGCCGGGCGTGGACGGGCCGGCCGCGCCCACCTCCCCGGGCGCGGCCGGTATCCACCCCTCGCAGTGGCCGACCGATTGGGACAACATCCGCCGCGACCTCGCGCACCTGCGATCCGTGCTGACCGAGGCGCTGGAGTGGATCGACGAGATTGACCAGACAGCAAAAGGACTCGCACGGACGACCGCGGTCCACAGCTCGGTCACGGTCCACAACTCCCACCTCTGCGCGATCACCGACATCACGCGGCAGCGCGAGCAGCAGGCCGTACCACGCAGATAGAGAAGTGCCCCGCCACGGTGTGCGCCGTGCGGGGCGTGGGCACCTGATCGAAAGGACAACGAAGTGCCGACTACTGATAGTACCGCCCAAGCCCGCCACGACCGGAAATGGTCTGGCCTTCCCCTGGTCGCGCTGCCGCAACAGCTCCCCGAGCACGACGGCGACCTCGCCTACCTGGCCGACCTCATGGAGACCGTCCTGGGTAGTCGTGGCCCGCTCGCATCCATCCCGCCGTGGTTCCTGTACGCAGCGGCGATGAGCGCCAAGGGGATTGACGCGCTACATGTTCTGGCTGATTGGCCCGAGGATGTGGCGGCGGGGTTGCTGGCGGGGTGGAACGTGCAGGGGGTGCCGGCATGACCCCCGACGCCCGCGACCGGCTCGCCCTGCTGTGGCTCATACCCGTCATCGTCATCCTCGGCGCGGCACTTGCGGGGCTGATCGCATGAGCGTCCACCTGCAAGCCTGCCACGGAATCGTCGGCGGCGGAACGGCATCGCTGAACCTGGACCTGGGCAAGCTGGACCACATCAGCGCACACAGCTACTTCCGGGACGACCGCATGGTGGAAGTCGCATTCACCCACGGACGCCTGCGGATGCACCGTGACGAGTTCGCCCACCTGCTGCGGCGCGGACCCGAGGCATTGATTCAAGACCAGGACTACTACGCCCAGTGCTCGGGTGCGGTGGCGGATTTGGAAGGGGAGAGCGCGTGAGCAAGCCCCGAGGTGGCGCCACCCTTGAAACCTCGCGACGTATCCTATTCCGTCAGCTCATCGACGCCGGCTGGACGAAGGCGGACCCGAAATGACCCCCCGCAACCCCTGGAACCGCCGCCGCGAGCACTGCACGCTCCTGTGGCTGACCATCTCCATCCTGGCCACGTTCTCCCTGCTATGCCTCGGAATCGCCCACGCCGCACCGGAAACCCCGCAGCAAGACGGGCGGTTCCTGTTCAGCCTCGGCGAGCACGGAATCGGCTACGGGGATGCCACACAGGTCATCGTCGCCGGCCATGAAGTCTGCAACCTGCTCGACGCGGGCGCAGGCATTGAACTGGTCGTGTCCACCCTCGACCGGACCACGCAGCTCGGACGGCGCGGGGCAATGGTGTTCGCCGCCATCTCCATTGCCAACTTCTGCGGCTGGCAAGGAGACGCGCTCAGGCCACACAAGGGCGGGCCGGGGCAAAGGAATGTGGGGGCGATCCTGTGAGGCGCGGCACTCGGGAGGAAACCGCCGCCCGCCACCAAGAGGTGCTGGCGATGTTCCGCGACGGACACTCTACCGCCGAGGTCGCCTCCGCCACTGGCTACACCGAATGCGGCATCCGCCGGATCAGGCTGCGCCACAACCTCGGGCCACTAACAGTCCCGATGGGCGACCGGCTCGACCTGCTTGAGGATGCGCTTGCCGCTGGGCTGTCAATCCATCAATCCCTTGACGATGCCGGCTGGACGAACCCCGCCGCCGCGATGCGCGCCTACCACCGAGCCGGCCGCAAGCCGCCCAAGGCGCTGAGGACGGCCGCCCGTAAGAATTACCAGGAGGCACGCGCATGATCGACATGACTCCCGAAACCGACATGGACAAGCTCGCCGAAATCGCTGCGGGACTGCATGAGCGGATGGTGGACAGCCCCGAGCGTTTGCGCGCCGAGCTGGTCGGCCTGTGGTCGAAGCACCCCGTCAGAGCCGCGCAACTGACTATGTGCCTGGTCGCCTGGTTCGACCCGGATACGCCCTGCTCGGAGCTGTGGCGGCGCGTCGAGCTGACCGTGAAGCAGTGTGCCTCGTGAAGGATAGTCGCCTGTGGCAGATCCGCAGCCTGACAAGCGAAGCCGCCCAGATCGCGGCCGAACTGCGCAACGAGATCAACCCCGGAACCGCCGAGGGCCGCAGCCTAGAAACGCTCGCCACCTGCCTGTCGTGGGCGATCGACCGGACCAAAGTATTGGAGGAAATGTGAGCGTCTTTTGGGAGCGTGACGAGGCGAATTGGGCGCGGCGCACGGCAACTGAAGCTGAGCGGGGGTCGTGCTACCAGCACCGCTGGCAGCGGACGCGGTGGGGCGGGGTTTGTGTGCAGTGCGGGGAAACGGTCAACGGAGGAGAACTGTAAATGGACACGTTAAGCGCATTTGCCCGAGCGGTGGCATCCGAGGGCAATCGGATGAAGGTGTTCGACTGGCGTAAGGCTGCTGAGCTAATCGCCGAACGTCCCAACTGTGAAGCCGAGGCTGGACTCGGCATGGACTGGGAGAACACTGGCGGGTGCATCTGGCATAACGGCAAGCCAATGCCGAGGGATGACACCTACACCTATCTCGCAAGTAGCTGGGCAACACCAGAACTCGACATCGACGGGTGGGTTTCCGCCTGCTGGATCTACGAGGATGAATCGCCGGGATGGAATGCGAGCACGTACTGGCCCCAGGAAGCGCTGGACATCATCGCGGCGGCGAAACTGTGATCCCGACCGAGGACGGCCACTACGCCGATGTAGACGAGGCCGAGTACCACCGAGACAGAGGCTCGCTCAGCGTCTCCGGAGCGAAACTCCTACTCCCGCCGTCCTGTCCCGCCAAGTTCCGTGAGGCGATGGACAACCCGCCACCACCCAAGCCGCACTTTGACTTCGGCACGCTGGCTCACGCGCTCATCCTCGGCAAAGGGCCGGAGATCGAGATCCTCTACCCCGAGGTGCATGGACTCAAGGAAGACGGGACTGTGGCTGATGTGCCGTCCATGACGGGCATGTGGAAGAAGGCGGCTGCGGCGGCACGCGAGAAGGGCCGGCTCCCCGTGTCGTCGGAGGATTACATGGCGGCTCAGGCGATGCGGGATGCGGTGATGGCACATCCGGTCGCGGGGCCACTGTTCGCCGACGGTGATGCCGAGGTCAGTCTCTATGCGACCGACGACGAAACGGGCGTGCGGCTGCGTGGACGCGTCGATTGGGTTCGCCCCGGCCAGTTGGTCGACCTCAAGACATCACGCACGGCGAACCCTGACGAGCTGGCGGGGCTGTTCTTCAAGTACCGCTACATGATGCAAGCGGCTTGGTATCAGGATCTGTCTGTCACGTCCGGGCTGACGACCGAGAAGCCCGAATTCATCTTCGTCTGCGTCGAGAAGGTGGCGCCCTATGTCGTCACGGTCGTGCGCTACGACGACGAGGCGTTGGCCGAGGGCGAGTTCATGAACCGCGAGGCAATTCAGTTGTACGCCAAGTGTAAAGCCAATAACGAGTGGCCCGCGTACAGCGACGAAACCGTGACCATCGGCCTGCCGGGGTGGGCTGTTGACGAGGAGATTGAGATATGACGATGGACATCAGCCAAGCCGCCGCGCCGAAGTCTGATCAGCTCAACGCAGATGATTTGATCGGCGGCCCTCAACTCGTCACTATTGCCGAGGTTCGACGCGGCAATAGTGAGCAGCCTGTCGAAATCGTCACGAACGAGTTCGGTGCGGATAGGCCCTATCGACCGGGAAAGTCAATGATCCGCGTGTTGATTGCGGCCTGGGGCAAAGACGCCTCGACGTACACGGGCCGCCGGCTGATGCTCTACCGCGACCCTGAGATCACGTTCGGACGCGACAAGGTGGGTGGCATCAGAATCTCGGCCATGAGCCACATTGACAGTCGGCTCACGTTGGCCCTGACCGTGACTCGCGGCAAGCGTGCGCCGTTCGTAGTCGAACCACTGCCCGATGGTCCGCCCGCCGTGACGCCCGAAGTTGTCGCCGAGTTCGAGCAGCGAATCGCCGGCGCCGAAACCGTCGAGGAACTGACCGCGATTGCCGCTGACCTCAAAGCCTGGAATCTGGGCGAGCATCGCAAGCAACTCCAGGACGCGTGGAAGTCCCGGCGCGCGGAAGTTGACAAACCTGGTCGTGGCGACGGTAACGACCTGGGGGAGGGCGCTGAGTCGTCGTCGGGCGCTGACCGTCCAAATCCCCCAGGTGACCAGGAATTACCCATGGAAGGAGTCAAATCATGAGCTACCCCAACATCATCAAGGTCTACAAAGCCTCCGACGGCTGGCGCTGGCGTCTCGTCGCACGCAACGGCTACATCGTCGCGGACTCGGGGCAGAAGTACTCGGCGCGGTGGCGGGCTGTGCGTGCGGCGAAGGCTGTTGCTGCGGCGGGGATTGAGGTGGCGAACGATGCCTAAACAACTTATGAAAGTCCAGGAGTTCGACCGCAGCTCCATTCTCGATGTTTGGCTGGATGGCTTTGTGTCGGGGCTCTCGACCGCAGCAAAGAACTTTACGGAGTGCAGCGCCGAGCAAGCGGACGAGTTTGCCCACATGGTTGCTCTTTCGATCACCAACGATCCGGCAGTGATGGAGACCGTTCGCCGCGAAGTGTTCGAACGGTTGACGGGGATGATCGACGCCAACCCGGCAACGAAAGAGATGAAGCTGAACATCTCGAAAGGGTCGGGCGCATGACTGGGCACGACGTCGAATTGTGCTCGTCGTTCCTGGCGGGCGGATGGTGGTGCGAATGCCAGTGCGGCTGGAAGTCTCCGACGTGGACAGACCGCCAAGACGCAATCGAGTCCGGGACCGCGCACACTCGGGTGGTGTCCGCATGAGCACCGATTTCTGGACCACCCGCCGCGACAGCCCCAAGGTCCAGGCGGCGCTGAAAGTGGCGTGCAAGCTCTGCGGGGCGAAGGCGGGTGATGACTGCCGGAGCGTGGGGGATGCGCGGATGGCGTTGAAGGCGGGCGTGATTCATATGGTTCGTGTCCCGGATCGCGTGATGGGAGTGAAGAAGTGAGCTACTGGTCGTGGGAGCGGGTCGCCTGCCCGGTCTGTAAGCAGCCGGTCGGTGAGAAGTGCCGCACGCTCAAGACGGGGCGGCTCACCGACACGCATATTCCGCGCTTGGAGCTGGGTGGCTGGCACTTCCGTGAGGGGAGGGTTCAATGACCGACAGCGTGAGCCACGTGTACGCGAACCTCCAAGACACTATCGCGCGGATGGCGTTGAAGCTGGACGAGATTCGACGGCTACATCGAAGGTTTGAGATCGATGGCGAGGCGTACTGCGCGCACTGCCCTGATTATCGGAACGAGGATAGTGCGCCCTGGCCGTGCGAGACGATGCGGATCATTGAGCGGGTGGCGCTGTGACGACATACACGGCGTTCCTGGCACGAAAGCACGCTCGCGTCGAAACGCCGGGCCGCGAAATCGCATCCACCGACATCCACCCCCTACTGCACCCATGGCAGAACGATCTCGTGCGCTGGGCGGTCCGCACATCACGAGCCGCGATCTGGGCCGACACCGGGCTCGGGAAAACCCTGATGCAGCTGGAATGGGCACGCCACTCCGGTCTGCGCCCACTGGTGATCGCACCGCTCGCTGTCTGCCACCAAACCGTCCGCGAAGCCGGCCGAATCAGTCTGCCCGCCAGCTACGCCCGATCTGGTGAAGAACCGGTAGACGGGGTGACTGTCACCAACTACGAGCGCCTGCCCCAATTCTCGCCGACCGATTACGACGCTGTGGTGCTTGATGAGTCCAGCATCCTGAAGCAGTCTGACGGCGCGACCCGAACCATGCTCATTGACTGGTGCCGAAACATCCCGCACCGACTCGCCTGCTCAGCAACCCCGGCACCAAACGATCCGGAGGAACTGACCAACCAGGCCGAATGGCTGGGTCGCATGTCGCGAACGAACATGCTCGCCGCCTACTTCATCCACGACCAGGATGGCTGGCGACTCAAAGGGCATGCGCGGCAGCCGATGATGCAGTGGATGGCGCAATGGGCCGTGGCGCTCACCAAACCTTCCGACGTCGGCGGTGACGATGCTGGCTACGACCTTCCTGGACTGGAGGTGGTGCCCGAGATTGTGGCCGCTGAGATCGAAGCCGAAGGTCAACTGTTCGCGACGGATATCGGTGGCGTGACCGGCCGATCCGCACTGCGCAAGCAGACGCTAGGGGCGCGTGTTGAGCGGGCCGCGAAGCTGGCCGCCGATGAGCCGGGCCCGTGGATCATGTGGTGCGGATTGAACTCGGAGGCTGACGCGCTCACTGCCTCGATACCCGGCGCCGTCAATGTTCACGGGTCACTGGACGCCGACGACAAGGCTCGACTGCTGCTTGATTTCGCTGACGGCAAATACGACGTCCTGGTCACCAAGCCGTCAATAGCATCCCAGGGCCTCAATTACCAGCATTGCGCTCGCATGGCGTTCGTTGGCCTCGGTGACAGTTACGAGCAGTACTACCAGGCGATTCGCCGCTGCTACCGCTACGGCCAGACCCGTGTCGTTCGGGCGCACGTCATCGTGTCCGACCTCGAATCACAGATCGCCGCGAACGTCGCCCGCAAAGAGCGCCAAGCCAACCAGATCACCACCGAGCTAGTCGCGGAGATGCGACGGAATTGGAGCGCAGCATGACCGACTACATCACCGACGAAGCCCACGGAAAGAACTGGGCACTACTACTAGGCGACTCGTGCGAACGCCTGGCCGAACTCGACGCCGAATCGGTTGACCTGTCGATCTGTTCACCGCCGTTCGCCAGCTTGTTCACCTACAGCCCGTCACCGCGCGACCTTGGCAATAGTGCCAGCCGCGGCGAATTCCTGGACCACTATGGATTCATAATCCGCGAGCAGTTGCGCGTCACCAAGCCGGGGCGACTCGCCTGTATCCATGTCCAGCAGTTGACCACCACTAAGGCGACCGACGGATACATGGGGATGACCGATTTTCGCGGTCAAGTCATCCGAGCATTCCAGGATAACGGCTGGCACTTCAATGGAGAGGTCACCGTATGGAAAGACCCGCAGGCCCAATCAATCCGCACCCGCTCACATGCACTGGCATTCGCCACGAAGAACCGTGATAGTGCCGGAACGCGCCCCGCCCTGGCTGACTACCTGCTGCTGTTTCGAAAGCCTGGCGACAACCAGGTGCCGATCAAGAATGACGTCACCAACGACGAGTGGATCGAGTGGGCAGCGCCGATCTGGACCGACCATCACGACGGCGGGTGGCTCACTGATGACGGCAATATCTGCCCGGTCTGGTACGGCATCCGTGAAACCGACACCCTCAACGTTCGGGTGGCCCGCGACAATGACGACGAGCGCCACATCTGCCCACTGCAGCTCGGGTTCATCGACCGTTGTATCCGCCTGTGGTCCAACCCGGGCGAGCTAGTTCTGACGCCGTTCGCCGGGATCGGCTCTGAGCTGTACCAGTCGCTGAAGCGCGGTCGCCGCGCAGTCGGCATCGAGTTGAAAAGGAGCTACTGGGAAACGGCCGTTACGAACCTCACGGAACTGGAACGAGAGCTTTCTGTGCCAACTCTATTTGACGAGACACAGGCATGAGTAGGTCCATCAGTTTCACCGATTCGTACGCGATGAACTCCGCTTCTGTGATCCCGTCCGTGCCGCGCCTGTTCAGCGCCTTGCATGCAAGCCTCATTGATTCACGTTCGTGGATCTGGCTTTCAGTAAGCGCCCGCCGCCCCTTCTGTCCAGGCCTTGCCCCCGGTTCAATCTTCGATCTGAGCATGTACAGCAGTGCTGCCTGCCGTTGCTTGAGCACGATGTACGGCCACAGTTCTTCGATCACCGGACCGATTGCTCGACCCTTCAATGCCCAGATCCACGAGGGTCGCGCATTCTGCGCCTTCGGGATCACAGGGCCGGTGATTGACCCCCCGACGAGGCTCTTGCACTTCTGTACAAGCACCTCGTCTGTGCTGGCCATGGAAATCGTCGCAGACCACGACGTAGTGCCCCGGCTGGTCGTGTACTTCGTGATCATGTACGTGCCTTCGCCGTCGAGTAGACCGGCGAGGTATGCGGCTTCGGTTGGCTCCATGCTCCGATTGTACATCGTATTCACGTTGAAGCCGTCATATTGGCGCACAGCGGTGGACAACCTGACGCAGCTGGAATCAGAGATGGAGTTGCCGTCCCTGTTCGACCTGGAGGCGGCACTGTGATGGACCTGTCATCAATAGCCCGCACCATCCGCTTCCAACAGCATCCAACCCTCACTGCCTGCTGGGTCTGGACCGGCGGCACCTACCCAGATGGCAGGCCACGCGCAACCCATGAGGGTGTGCAGACGACCGGGCGGGTAGCTGTCTACCGCACCCTGCGCGGCGAACCACCCGGCCTCCTGAAGCTGGCATGCCGGGAATCCCTTTGTATCAACCCGGAGGTCACGGCATGACCTTCACCACCGACACCATCGCCCTCGCGATCGAACTGCCCGGTGTCTACGACGGCACGTCCGTCTACCTGCTGAAGGATGGCACGTTTGTGAATCGGTGGACCAACTCGACTATCACGCACCGACGTTGGGCGGCTGATGAGTGGATCGCCGCGCATGGGGACAAGTTTCGGGCCGCGAACGCGGACCTGTTGGACAAGGAGGAGGAGGCACGGTGAGCGACAAGGCGATAGAGGTCATCCACCGGCGGGTGCTCAAGGCTGAATGCGACCCCGGTGACGCGCCATGGACGATCGCGGTCGACATCCTGTCCGCGCTAAAGGCCGCCGGGTTCGCCGTGGTGGAGCTGCCGAAGCCGACCGCTACCTACGACCATATGGCAGAAGAACCCATGATGGGCTGGGAAGTTGAGGCAGGTCCGTATTTCGTTCGGACGCTGCGGCATGAAGTGCAGGTCAGCTACGACGGGGAGCCTGACGAACCATTCGACCCGACGGGCGCCCGCGTTTTTGCCGCTGCTCTCCTGGCTGCTGCGAACGCAGCGGAGGCAGCACGAGAAGTGGGTGCCGAATGAGTGAGCGCCCGCCGCTTCGAGTCACCCTGCCTGACGAATCGTCTTGGCCGCGACCAGCCATGGAGTCGGATGAGTGGAGCGGGATCGGATGGAAGTGCCGTTACGCCCCCGACACTGTCACTCGTGAGGATCTGTTGATCCTAGCGTCCATCGCTGATTCCTACGGATACCTGATCTGCGAGACCACCCGTGAGCGCCGCGAGTACGTGGTGCGCGAGATGCGGAAGGCCCTAACCAATGCCTGATTTCACTGCCCGCATCACCGAAATCCTGCGGGACAACATCCACCAGACCGACCTGGACGAGTTTCACCCCGCGATGTTGCCGCACCTTGCCACCCTGATCTCCGCTGCCGCCAAGGAGCACTACCGGCCACAGCTAGACGTTGCTCTTATCGAGCGCATGGCACAGGCCATCTGGGATGAGATGCGTCCATATAAAGACTGGTCAAAGTGCCCTGATAAACATGTTTATCGTCATGCAGCGCGTGGGGTGTTTCGCGTGCTGTGGTCACCAGGAGCGGGCGAATGAATGCCGTGGTTTACGCCTTAGCGATCTGGGTGTCAGCTGCGGTCGTTGTCGGATTAAGCGTGATGGCGAATGGAGCTGGCGATGACTGACCCCGCTAGTCGGCCAGAGACCGACGACGCTCGACACGCGCAGAACGAGCTGGCCGAGTCGCGCACCGAGGTCGAGCGGTTGAGGGGTGCGCTCGACGGGCTGATGGAGGACTGTGATGCGGAAATCCTCTACGACCGCGCCCCACAGGTCGCACAGGCTATCCGAAACATCCTGCGGGAACACGCATGACCGCCAACGCCTACCGCTGCGACCACTGCGGTCACCACGAAAACCTCCACCGACACAACGGTAACTGCCTCGTGCTCATCAACGGCAAAACCGAGCGCTGGGAGTGCGAGTGCGCGGAGTTCGTGCCAGGGGATTGCGACCGGTGCCGTGGGTTCGGGTGTGAGGACTGTGATTCGAGCGCGAAGGGTGGCAAGTGGTGAACGAACCCGCCGATGAGACACCCGACGACGTGGCCGAACTCGTCGACTGGCAGTTACGCGAATCACCGGCAGCACAACGGGAGCAGCGGCGGCAGATGAACGCGGCGGCTTGGAATTGGAGGGAAGCGTGAGTGTCGAGATCCGTTGGCCCGTCGGTGCGCGCGGCGAGGCTGTCACTCAGTGGGGGGTGATCGAATATCCAGACCCGCGGCCCGATCGCGGCGAGGTTGGTCATCTCATCCTCGCCACGACCGCCTCATTACGTGGAGATGCCTACTACGCCAGGGATTGCACCGATGAGGGACGCACACGCTGGCAGTACTACAGCGGACCCAAGCAACAAGACGGACGTTTATTCCTGAGCACCGCCTACCCCGTCTATTCGAGTAACAACATCTACGACGACAACGGATGGATTTTCACCGACGAAACCCAGAGTTGGACCTGGGAACTGTTTCCGGCGCACTTCGCGGACGGTGGAGGTCCGCATGACGTCTACGTGGGGCGGTGGCCGGATTGACCACCCCCGACCGCCACGCCCGCTACCGCGCCGGCCAGTGCGTCGACTGCGGGGGAAAACCATCGGCAGGGCGCCCGAGGTGCACACCATGCCACGAGGCGCTGATTCGGGACAGGAATGAAGGGAGGGCGGTGTGAGTATGGACAGTGGAATCGTCTGGGTTTCATTCGGCAGCGACCGCAAATCGGTCGACGGCCGATGGCACATTAGGCACCCCGAGAACTCGCCGAGCGGGCGCTGGGAGCTGTACGACATGAAGGCCGGCACCTGGCATGGCGACTGGCGCACATGCACCCAGGCGAAGAAGCAGGCCGCCATAGTTGTGGCCCGGACTGGCGACGGTGCCCTATGAGGATCCGTTCAACGAAACCGGAGTTCTGGCGATCTGGGCGCGTCGCGTCGGTCAGCTGGGACGCGCGGCTCGTCCTCAAGGGCCTCGAATCCTACGTCGATGACAACGGCGTGGGGAAGTATGAGATGGCCCTGATTGTCGGTGATCTGTTCTCTCGCGACCTCGTTCGCGAACCTTCGCGAACCCTCGCGAGGGTGTCCGAAGCGATTTCCGAGCTCAATCAGGCCGGTTTGTTGTGGCTCTACGACGCCGACGGCACCGATTTGATGTTCGTAGCGTTCTGGGACTCGATCCAGCGCGTCGACAAACCGCAGCCGGGACGTTTTCCCAGGCCAGACGGCACGATGAACTACCGCGACTCGGTCATTCGTGAGTCCCTCGCGAACCTTCGCGAACCTTCGCGAGCCCTCCTGCCCGGAACAGGGGAACAGGGGAACAGGGGAACAGGGGAACAGATCAGTGGTAGCGGAAGTCTGGTAAGTCGCCAGGGCGGCGACGACGTTCCGCCCCCCGAAAAATGCCTGCGGCACATCAATAACCCAAACCCGCCGTCGTGCGGAGGATGCGCAGACGCGCGCCGTGCGCGCGATGCCTGGAAGGACGAGCGGGACCGACTCCGCATCGAGGCCGAGAAGTCTGCCGAGGCCGAACGCCTTCGGCGTCGAGCGCAAATCGACAACTGTCCCCACTGCGACGACTTCGGTCGCCTTGATGATCTGACCGATTGCACCCACACGGAGGAGCGCCATGCCTGACAACGAGTCACAAGACGAACCGACCTACGACCTCGTGGTGCCGTTCGAAAACCACCGCTCCGCACCAACCACGCCAGCCGACCCGGTTTCACCCCCCTCCGTGCCCCTCACCGCCCAGCACCGCGCCCTCCAGCGCTGGTTCGCTGACCGGATCACCGACACGGGCGGCGACTGGCGCGAGCGAGCACTGTGCGCCCAGGTCGACCCGGAGATATTTCATCCCGAGAAGGGCGGATCACCCCGGCCGGCCAAGCTCATCTGCCGCATGTGCCCCGTCCAGGTCGAATGCCTGGAGACGGCGCTGGCCAACAACGAGATGTTCGGCATCTGGGGCGGGCTGACGGCACACGAGCGCACGGCGTTCCGTCGAGGCACCGCGCGTGAACGGACCCACTGCAAGAACGGGCACGAATACACCCCGGAGAACACGCGCATCAGCACCTCGGGGGCCAGGCGGTGCAGGACGTGCGACAACGCCTACCAGCGAGATGCGGTGCGGCGGAGAAGGGCGGGGCTGTGAGCGGGCCTGTAACGCGTCGGAGCGTCGGGGGGTCAATGAGGTACCTGAGCGCGCCGTTCGTCGCTCAGCGTGGCACACAGGGCGCCTGGCGGGCATCTGAGACCAACACCGACCCCACCGAAACCGAAAGGACTCATCCATGGCACTGACCCTCGGCGCCAAAGTCCGCATCGAACGCGACGAAACCAAGCACCCATCGCGCGGCACATGGCCCTGGTATCGCGGCAAGACCGGAACCGTCGTCGGAATCAACCGGGCGGGCATGGGCGCGACCGAATACGGCGTCGGGTTCGGCAAGGCGAAGTGGGCTGATGCGTGGTTCAAGGGCTACGAACTAGCGGTGATGAGATGACCGACTGCACCCGCTGCAAAGCCCCAAGCGACAACTTTGGATGTTCACGATGCGTCTCCGAACTCCGTGACCTCCTCGCCGACCTGCCCTGGTGGCTGGACGAGCTGGAAGTCACCGCGACGGGCCAGGGCAAGACGTCCGCGCCCGTGCGTCGAACGCCCCGGTATCGAAAGCCGCTAGACGGCGACGCACACCCGATATCCGCCTTCCCGGCCGACGAGTACCCCAGCGCCGCACACGCCTGTCATGATCGCGAGCAGGCGGTGCTACGGGACGCCCTGGCGCGAGGTCGGGTCAACGCACGGGCATCAGAGCTTGCCGAGAGGGTTCAGGCGTGCCTGACCGAGTGGGTGCGCGACCTGTGCGAGACGCGCGGGCTGCCACTGCCGAACTTCGACAAGCCACACACGGACGCGGGGCCGAACGCCGGTCAAGCGCCGTGGGTGGATGCGAGCACGGTGCATGTGGCGGCGGGGAATCCGGGGGAGTTGTGCGGGGAATGTTGGACATGGCATCGAGGAGGGTGTTTGTGATGGAGATGTGCGAAAACATACTCGATCTACATGGGGGCCTAACCGTCAATGAGGTTCAGGTGGTGTCAATATCGGCAGGTCCGAGACGCATTCGATGCCGGTTGCCGCGCGGACACTCGGGGAGTCACATCGGGGGCGGCGTTCCTGAAGGTAGTTGCCACTTGAATGTGTGGGACGACGGTACTGTCTACCACTTTGACGCTCCCGAGGGATTCGGATTCGCGAGCGTATCGCCGAGGGGGCGCTCATGACCACCATGTCCGACCTCGCCCGCTGGCTTCACCGCAACGTCACCGCCATCGCCGCTGATGAGGGCTTCGATGTGTGCTTCAGCGAGATCGCGGAGATTCGCCGGGACATCGAGAGGGTGATTGACACCCCCAGGCCGCCGCATAGGTTCGGGCCGTGCCCCGAGATGGTCGACGAGGGCCACGACGAGGGCTGCAAGGAGCCGAAGCACCCGCATCAGTGCGGCACGACGTTGCGGGGGCATGAGCGGGCGACGGAGGTCAAGTGCGAGGAGTGTGGGGTGACACAGCAAGTCGAAGGCCTGTTTGAGCGGCAGGCTGAGTTTGCGGGCGGGTACAGCTACACAATCACCGACCTGTCAGGCACGGTTCTGCCGGCGTTGCGTGAGTACGTTCCCAAGCGGACCATGCAGCACTGGGCGGCGCGTGGCTGGCTCAACCCGACGGGGCATGACAACGAGGGCGAGCCGAAGTACCTGCTCAATGACGTGCGGGAGTTGTGGGCACAGGCGATGGATGGGACCAAGAAGGCATGAACGTCCGTGAGCTAATTTCCGCCCTGTCCCGCCTGGACCCTGACATGCCGGTGATTATTGAAAATGACTCCGAATACTACCCTGACAATGTGGAAATTACGCACGTCCGGGTTGTGGGCAGACTTAGTCGCGATCCAGTCATGTCGGCAAGATACGGGGCCAACATCTACGACTACGTAGGCAACCTGGCCCCTAGTGACCCTCGTGTGAATCTACCAACACCGCCGGTGGTGATTCTGGGATGGGAGCAACACTTAGCGCCCGAGTGACGGCATGTGGGCGTGCGTTGTCGACTAAACGTGTTAACCTGTTGCCAGCAGCACACCTGTGTCAAAACCCGGACCGCTTAGGCGTCCGGGTTTTCTGCGTTCAGGAGGTCACCTTGCTCGCACTGACCGACGACATCGACATCCACGAGCAGGTCACCGCAAGCGAGGCCGCCAAGCACTTCGGCATCACGACCGCCGCCATCTGTAATTGGGTGCGACGAGGACATCTCGCGGTCACAGGCATTGACGCACAGGGGCGCAGGACATACCGCAAGTTGGACCTGGAGAAGGTCAACAACGCGACCATGCAGCGGATGCGCAAGCGGACGCGCTAGGAGACGGACATGGCAGACGAAGCCAAGCAGGACGACGCGCACGTGTTTACCGACAACGGCGACGGCGTGGTCCGCGAATGGGACGCCAACCTCAACCACATTACGACTCATCGGGCCGGCGGCAAGAGTCCCGGTAGCGTCGGGGAGATACAAAAAGACGCTTACGAGACCGCGCTGCGGAACATCAACAAGGCCACCAAGCCCGCCAAGACCAAGTACGAGCCGTTCCGCTGGTGATCAGCGTCGATGGCATCAAGACCTACAGCAACGCCCAGGCCTTAGTCGCGCTCGAAACCTGCGCAGCATCAGTCGACCCCAACCACGCCATTGAATCGCCCTGGGTTTGATGGAGGCTCGGGCTATTGGATTTCGACCAGGGGTTGGCCGGTCCGCTGCCCAGCGTAG
>NZ_MVHU01000035.1 GCF_002086285.1 Mycolicibacter kumamotonensis
CGGCAGCACTGGGAGCCGTCACCGCCCCCGCCCGGTGGCCCCTCGGGCGGCGGGCCGGCAGGCGGCGGCCAGGGCGGCCCACCGGAACCGCCGCGGTTCCCGAACTGGCTGTGGCTGGTGGCCGGCGCCGCGGTGCTACTGGTGGTCGGCATGGTGATCGCACTGGTGATCGCCAACGGCTCGGAGCGGAATTCGGCTACGGTGACGCCGGTTTCGCCGCTACCGACGGCCCCGAGTACACCGATTCCCAAGCGCACCCCGACAACCACGCCGCCGCCGACGCGGTCGACGACGCCCAGCACCACCCCGAGCACACCGCCGCCGACCACATCGACCACCGCCGGGGTCCCCGAGACCATCGTCTACAGCGTCACCGGGACCGGCAGGGCGCTCAGCATCGCCTACATCGACACCGGCGGGGTGCTGCAGACCGAGTTCAACGTGACGCTGCCCTGGACCAAGCAGGTCACCCTGACACCACCCGCATCGACTGCGGCAGCGGTCACGGTCGTCAACTTCGGCGAGCAGGTCACCTGCTCATTGTCGGTGGACGGCACCCAGGTGCGTCAGCGCACCGGGTCCATCCTCACGGTCTGCACGGCGAAGGGCTAAACCGTCACGCCGCCCGTCGCGGCACCCGCACACCGAGCATCGCCAGCAGACCGAGCACCAGCACGGTGCACAGCCCGCCCATACCGGCCCGGTCGCTGTGGAAGATGTCGACGAAGAGCGAGAACAACCACGGCGCCAGAAACGACACCGCGCGGCCGGTCATCGTGTAGAGCCCGAAGGCCACCCCTTCGAGCCCCTCCCGGCCTTCCTGCGCCATCCGCAGCAGCAACGTGCGCGCCGAGGACTGGGTGGGCCCGATGAACAGACACAGCAGCAGCCCACAGGCCCAGAACGCGACCGGCCCGGACAGCGTCATCAACGTGATGCCGGCGGCCACCATCGCGACCAGCGAGCCGACGATCACCGTCTTGGACCCGATCCGGTCATCGAGCAGGCCACCGGCGATCGCGCCGAGCGCGGCCACCACGCTGGCGGCCACCCCGAAGATCAGCACGTCGCCGGTCGAGATGCCGTAGACGTTGACGCCGAGCACCGCCCCGAACGCGAATACCCCGGCCAAGCCGTCCCGGAAGACCGCACTGGCGACCAGGTAGTAGACCAGGTTGCGATCGCGGTGCCATTCGGCGGTGATGTCGCGCCACAACTGGCGATAGCCGCTGAGCAGGCCCACCCGTGGCGGGGCCGGCTCCCCGGTGCCCGCCAGCCGGTGGGCGATCAGCAGCAGCGGCAGCGCGAACGTCGCCAGCCACGCGGCGGTCAGCCACATCGCGGCCCGAACGTTCTGCCCGCCCTCGACCGGCAGGCCCAGCAGGCCGCGGGTCGGACCGCTACCGGCGACGAAGCCCAGGTAGACCACCAACAGCAGCACCACGCTGCCGGCATAGCCTGCGGCCCAGCCGAATCCGGAGATCCGCCCGGAATTCGCCGGCGTCGACACCTGCCGCAGCATGGCGTTGTAGGGCACGCTCGCCAGGTCACCGCAGGCGGCGGTCAGCGCCAGCAGCACCAGCCCCGGTGCCAAGTAGGCCGGCGCGTCGCGAATCGTGCTCATCGACGCGATGAGCACCACCGCAGTCCCGGTAAGGACCGCCAGCGTCACCCGCCGGCGGTGCGGGGCGGCCACCCACACCCCGACCAGCGGCGCCACCGCGGCCACGGTCAGACCGGAGATGGCCAGCGTGCGGCCCAGCCAGCTGGCCGGCGACACCGCACCGGGCAGCTCCCGGCCGACGCTGCTGGTCAGATACACCGAGAACACGAACGTCACCACGATCGCGCTCACGGCCGCGGCGCCGGTATCCCACAACGCCCACGCCACGATCCGCGATCGCCCGGATCTGACCACCCCCGGGCCATCCATGCCTGGCACTCTACGATTGGCCCATGCCAGTGCCTGCTCCCAGCCCGGATGCCCGCGCCGTCATCACCGGAGCGTCCCAGGGGATCGGCGAAGCGCTGGCGACCGAACTGGCCGCCCGCGGACACGCGCTGATCCTCACCGCGCGCCGCGAGGACGTGCTCAACGACGTGGCGGCGCGGCTCCGCGACAAGTACCGGGTGACCGTGGAGGTGCGGCCCGTCGACCTGGCCGATCCCCCGGCCCGCGACGAGTTCTGCGCCGAATTGGCCGATCGGGAGATTTCGGTGCTGTGCGCCAACGCCGGTACCGCGACGTTCGGGCCGATCTCCGGCCTGGACCCCGCCGCGGAAAAGGCGCAGGTGCAGCTGAACGCCGTTGCGGTACACGACCTGGTGCTGGCGGTGCTGCCGGGCATGCTGGCGCGCCGCGCCGGGGGAATCCTGATCTCGGGTTCGGCGGCCGGCAACTCACCGATACCCAACAACGCCACCTACGCCGCCACCAAGGCCTTCGCCAACACCTTCAGCGAGTCACTGCGCGGCGAGCTGCTCAAATCCGGGGTGCACGTGACGCTGTTGGCACCGGGGCCGGTGCGCGCCGAGATGCCCGACGCCACCGAAGCCTCGCTGGTCGACAAGCTGATCCCGGACTTCTTGTGGATCTCCACCCAGCACACCGCCAAGCTGTCGCTGGATGCCTTGGAGCGCAACAAGATGCGCGTCGTTCCCGGAATCACATCGAAGGCCATGTCGATGGCCAGCGGGTACGCCCCGCGCGCGATCGTCACGCCGATCGTGGGCGCGGTCTATAAGAAGCTCGGCGGCGGCTAACGGCGGTCGCAGGCACGGCGAAGCCGGGGAACCAGGTGAACCCCGTCTGATTTAACGCCGGCGGCGGCCGGTGCCCATCTGGCCGCGAGAGATCTGCCCGACCACCACGGTGGTGACCGCGGCCACCACTCGCTTGCCCTCCCGGGTGGATAGGAAGTGGGCCAGCCAGCGTCCGAACCGCCGCCACCAGGGCGGCCGCTTCGGCGGCGGCGGAATGGTGACGTCACCTTGCGGGGGTCGGCTGCCCTCTCCGGCGGCCAGTTTCGCCGACAGGATTTCGTAAGCCGACTCCCGATCAACGGTCTGGCCGTATTCGGTCTGCAGCGGACTGGCTTTGGCCGCAGCGGTGATCGCGTCGATGCCGATGGTTCCCATCAGTGACCGTGGCGCACGCAGCCGGGTCCACGCGACCGGGGTCGGGGCGCCATGTTCGGACAGCACGGTGACGACCGCTTCACCGATGCCCAGCGACGTCAGCGCCGACTCCAGGTCGTACACCTTGGTTTTCGGGTAGGTGCGCACCGTTTTGCTCAGCGCCTTCTGGTCGTCGGGGGTGAAGGCACGCAGCGCGTGCTGGATGCGCGCACCCAGCTGCGACAGCACCGCGTTGGGCACATCGGTGGGCAACTGCGTGCAGAAGAACACCCCGACACCCTTGGAGCGGATCAGTTTGACGGTCTGCTCGACCTGTTCCAGGAACGCCTTGGAGGCGTCGGTGAACAGCAGGTGAGCCTCGTCGAAGAAGAACACCAGCTTGGGTTTGTCCAGGTCGCCGACCTCGGGCAGGAAGGTGAACAGGTCGGCCAGCACCCACATCAGGAAGGTGGAGAACAGCACCGGGCGCGCCGCCTGGTCGCCGAGTTCCAGCAGCGAGATGATGCCGCGGCCCTGCGGGTCGAGCCGGATCAGATCTTTGGGATCCAATTCCGGCTCCCCGAAGAAGGTGTCGGCGCCTTCGGCTTCCAGGTTGACCAGTGCCCGCAGGATCACCCCCGCGGTCGCCGGAGAAACCGCGCCGAGCTGCTTGAGCGCCGGCTTGCCCTCGTCGCTGGTGAGGTAGCTGATCACCGAGCGCAGATCCTTCAAATCCAGCAGCAGGTAGCCGTTCTGGTCGGCCCAGTGGAAGATCAACCCGAGCGTCGACTCCTGAGTGGCGTTGAGCCCCAGCACTTTCGACAACAAGATAGGCCCGAAGCTGGAAATGGTGGCGCGCACCGGCACGCCGATGCCGCCGGTGCCCAGCGACAGGAACTCCGTCGGGAACGCGGTCGCCGCCCAGTCATCGCCGGTCTCGGTGGCACGCTGGGTGATCTTGTCGCCCGCCTCGCCGGGACGTGACAGCCCGGACAGGTCACCCTTGACGTCGGCCATCAGCACCGGGACGCCGGCCGCCGACAGCTGCTCGGCGATCACCTGCAGCGTCTTGGTCTTGCCGGTGCCGGTGGCGCCGGCCACCAGCCCGTGCCGGTTGATCGTGGCCAGTGGGATGCGGACCTGCGCCGACGCGTCGGCGGTCCCGTCGATGACCACCGTGCCCAGTTCGAGGGCCTGACCGTCGGCGACGTAGCCGGCCGCGATCTGCTGAGCGGCGTTCGCCGCCGAATCGGGACTCACAGCCCCCGACATTACTTGCCCGGTCAGCACCGTCATGCGACTACGGGCGCCGCGAGGGGCTAACGTGGGCAAACTGTGAGCGCTGCACGAGACGAACTCGTCTGGATCGACTGCGAGATGACCGGTCTTGATCTGGCTTCGGACAAACTGATCGAGATCGCCGCCCTGGTCACCGACGGTGAGCTGAACATCCTCGGCGAGGGCATCGACGTGGTGATCCACACCGACGACGCCACGCTGGACGCGATGAGCGACGTCGTGACCGACATGCACACCCGATCAGGGCTGATCGAGGAGGTCAGGGCCTCGAGCATCGACCTCGCCACCGCCGAGGCGATGGTGCTCGACTACATCCGCACCCACGTAAAACAGGCCAAGACGGCACCGCTGGCGGGCAACTCGATCGGCACCGACCGGGCGTTTCTGGCCCGCGACATGACCGCGCTCAACGACTATCTGCACTACCGGATGGTCGATGTCAGCTCGATCAAGGAGTTGTGCCGGCGCTGGTACCCGCGGATTTATTTCGGCCAGCCGGACAAGGGGCTCGCGCACCGGGCGCTCGCTGACATCCACGAGTCGATCCGGGAGCTGAAGTTCTACCGGCGCACCGCATTCGTGGCCCCTCCCGGGCCTCCTACCAGCGATATCGCCGCGATCGCTGCCGAACTGGGACCGTCGACGGACGCGCCCGAGGAGATCGATTCGGTCGCTGAGCGCCCGAGCGGCTAGTATCGACGACGCTGCGTGCTCGGCTCGCCGATCGGCAGCAATGGTGGCTGTAGTTCAGCTGGTAGAGCACCAGGTTGTGATCCTGGGTGTCGCGGGTTCGAGTCCCGTCAGCCACCCCGACAGGTCGGAGGGTTTCGCCCTCCGACCTCTTTCTTTCGTGTTTCTTTCGCGGGGAACCGTTACCGGGTGACTATTTCGTGGCCTGACCGCCGGCAGTGGAGCTCCCGGACCCGGCTTGTCCACGCACCGGTGACTGGGCGCTCGATGCCTCTCACCACCCCGCTCCGGAACGAGATCTGCGCCACACTCGACCGGCTCCCAAGGGTGAACCGGGCGATGTAGTCGCCCTGCGGCCGCTGACTATCTTAATTCCCCAGGTCAGGATGATTTTTTGCGGCGGTTGACACCGGCCGGAGCGCGGTGAGTCCAGCCGCCGAAATGTGTCACCGCGGTGAGTATTTGTAACGCGATCAGGGCGCGTCGGTTTGGTGGGAATGTCACGTTTTGGTTACGGTCCCTGCGTGCTCACGCAAGGACTAGTTGATCTGCGCATGAAATCCTCGGTTCTGGCGGCGACGGCCGTGTTGCCGGCCGCCGTCTTGTTCGCCGCCGGCGGCGCCGGCGCTGAACCGGGTAACAACGACGAACCCGCGGCCGCCGCCGAGGCGCCGCCCCCGCCCGAGGACCTGCCTCCTCCGCCGCCGGAAGACGGGCCTCCCCCGCCTCCCGAGGACGCCCCTCCGCCGCCGCCCGAAGACTTTCCGCCGCCTCCGGCCGAAGCCTTTTCGGTGGGTGCCTGGGGCATGCCGGCGCCGCACGCACTGCCGCCGGGCATCGCCAACGAGCGCGGCATGCAGGTCAAGACGATCCTGGTCTCACGCAGCATCAGCGAGGCGTTCCCGCAGGTGCACAACATGATCGGGGTACGTCCGGACGGCCAGCGCTGGCACCCGTCGGGCCTGGCGATCGACATCATGATCCCCAACTCCGGCAGCCCCGAGGGCATTGCGCTCGGAGACCAGATCGTGGCGTACGCCCTGCGCAACGCCGGCCGGTTCGCCCTGCAAGACGCGATCTGGCGCGGCACCTACTACACGCCTGCCGGACCCAGCGGCCGAGGCAACGGCCACTACGACCATGTGCACATCACCACCTTCGGGGGTGGCTATCCCAACGGCAGCGAAGAGTACCTGCAAGAAGAGACCGAGCCGGCCCCTGCCTGAGCCGCGGACGCCGAAGCGCCGCTAACGCGTCGGCTCGTTGGCGTTGCCGGCTTCCCATTGCGACCACGGCACGTTCCAGTCGCCGAGGCCTTCGGTGCCGGGCAGCAGCGACCCGATCGTGTTGCTGATCTGCACCACGTCGCCGCGCTTGACGTGGTCGTAGAACCACAGCGCGTTGCTGGGACTGACGTTGATGCAGCCGTGGCTGGTGTTGGAGTAGCCCTGCGCACCCACCGACCACGGCGCCGAGTGCACGAAGATTCCGCTGTAGGAGATCTGGGTGGCCCAGTCCACATCGGTGCGATAGCCGTTGGGCGAGTTGACCGGCACCCCGTAGGTCGACGAATCCATCACGATGTGCGGGAACCGTTCGCCGACGATGTAGGTGCCGTTGTTCGTCGGGGTGCTGTCCTTGCCCATCGACACCGGCATGGTCTTGACGATTTCGCCGTTGACCCGCACCACCATTGACTTGGTGTCGTCATCGACGGTCGCGATCACCTCGTCGCCGATGACGAAGTGGCTCGACGCGTTGTCCTGTCCGAAGACGCCGTTGCCCAGGTCCACGCCGTAGATGTTGACCGCCACGTCGACCTTGGTTCCGGACTTCCAGAAAGATTGTGGGCGCCACCGCACTTCCCGGTTGTTCAGCCAGTAGAACGCACCGATCACGGGCGGGTCGGTGGTGATCTTGATCGCCTTTTCGGCCGCCGCGCGATCAACGATGTTCTCGTCGAAACGGATCGCCACCGGCTGACCGACGCCGACGACTTCGCCGTCGCGGGGCATGACGTAGGGCATGGTCAGGTTCTGCGGCGAATGGGTCTGGAAGGTCACCTGCCGGCTGGTCACACCGCCTAACCCGAGAGACTTGGCGTTCACCGTGTAGCGCTTGTTGTAGCCGAGCGGTTCGGTCGTCGACCAGGTCAGCCCGTCGGGGCTGAGCCGACCGTCGACCACCGCGCCGTACTCGTTGACCATGGTGACCGAGTCGAGCACGCCATCCTCGGCGGTCACCGTCACCGGCACGTCCACCGCCACCCCGACGGCCTTGTCGGTGACCGACGCGGTGAGCTTGGGCACCAGCAGGTCGGCGAACGGGGTGCCCTTGTCGGTGATGATCTTCGTCGCCTCCGCGTCGGCATTGCCGCCGCAGGCGCTCAGACCCAACACGACGGCGGGCACCACCAGCAGCGCCGCGAGCCGGGACCGATACCCCCGACAGCGGCGCGTCGAACCAACCTGCCCCATGCTCTGTTCCCACCTGACCCAGCTCAAACTGCTCGCAGGCAGTCTAGTGGCTAATCGGGCCTGCCGCTGCCGAGCGATCGCCGCCCGGGCACCAGCGGATTTCGCCTCGTGGTGCAGTGCCTGTTATTGTCTTCCTCGCGGTCTTGACCGCCCAGCGCCGTTAGCTCAGTTGGTAGAGCAGCTGACTCTTAATCAGCGGGTCCGGGGTTCGAAACCCTGACGGCGCACAGCTCAGGATAGGTTTTCAGAATCAGCGGGAACCCTAAGGGTCACCCTATCGACAGCGGGGCACCCTCGGCGTTGAATTGATGGCATGAACGCCACGACTGACCGCACCGTCACCGCCGGCCAGATCCTCGCTGTCGCCACGGCCTGGGAGCAGTGCGCCGACGAAGCCTGTGATGATGCGGCCCGCCTGGGAATGTGTCCCGACAGTGCGATGATGGCGATTTATTCCGCCGAGGAACGGATGCTGCGTAGTCACGCTGCGGCGCTGCGGAGTCTGCTGTCGCCCGCTAGCGGTACGGTCGCATCATGAAGCGCCTCACCCTCGCAGTCTTGGCCGCGCTGGCGCTGATCGCCGCACCATCTGCTCATGCCGACCCCGCCAGCAACGCTATCTGTCGCCTCCTTGCCGCCGGGAACACGCCGAGCACTTTGGAGTCGTCGGTGACGGTGCGCCAGGTGCTCGGGCCGGATGCGACGGCGGCTGATGCGCGGGTGTACATCCGGTCGGTGGTCGCGGGGCAGTGCCCGCAGTATCTGTGGAGGTGGTGACGGTGACGGCGCGATCAGAGATCGTCAGACGCGCTGGCCAGGCCATCCTGCTCCGCTACCCCGACATCCAGTACTGCACCATTGATGGCGTGGTGGGGGCAGTGCTCGCGGCGACCGTCGAGGCCGACGCCGATGACGTGGTGCGTTCCTACATGACCGAAATCGGGTGGCGGTGATGGGACTAGCCAGGACGGTGACGGTCAGCGAGGGCGACCTGCACGCGACCATCGCCAGCGTTCTCGCCGACTACCCATGGTTCGCCGACTACCGCTCCTGCCACGATTCGTGCGCGCGGTGGCGCATCGCAGATGAGTATGGCGACGAGGCCGGTCGGGCGTGGGGGCGATATTCCAGTGCGCTGTGGCTGCTGACCGGGCTTCCGGCCCACAAAGCGGAATGAGCCCCGGCGGTCTCGGAGCGCGGGACGGGGCGCTACAACGAGACCGCCGGGGCGGCATGGGAAAGATGGAACGGTGACGGGAAGCGAGCAAATGAAAACAGGCGACTGGCGCGATGACTTCGACTACCACCATCGTCCGTTCAGCCCAACGGGCCTTGTGGACGTTCTGAATGAAGCGCAGCGTCAGTGGCCCGGCTGCCTCGTCGGTCGGTCGGCCAGCGGCACGGGCAACCTCAACGTCTACACGGCCGACGGACGTGAGTACGTAGCCCGGATCGAACAGCACGATCCGCCCGAACTGGTCGTGTTCGAAACGGCGTTCGCGGTCTGACGCCATCGCAACCGAGTAACCCCGTGCAGCACATCCCACCGCTCGGGAAGAAGATCAACCAGGTGTAGCGCGACGTAGCCCACCACACCGTAAGTCAGCAGCGGATGTGCGAGTCGGTGTCGAGTGCAGGCTTCGCTCAACGTCTCGCCCGGGCCACAGGTTAAGTCCCACGCCGCCACCCCGCCAGCCAGCACGAGCCAGGCCCGATCCGCCGGCCTCATCGCACGAACCCGAATCCGCCGCGGTCACCCCACGGCGCGTATCGGTCATCGGGGCTGATCGGCGCGCAGTCGCGCTCAAAGTTGTGTCCGCTGCCGCCGCCCATGGTCGGCTCGTTGTTGCACTCAACGACGTCGGCGTCGTCGCGGTTGAACTCCACGGACCAGATTTCTCGGCCGAGGACAACGAATCGCAGCCTCACTGGTCATCCTCGCAATACCGCAGCTCATCCACCGCGCACAGCAGCCCGGTCGTGATGTAGTCGGCTTGACCGTCGGCAACAAACAGGGCGGTGCAGGCTTCCAGGTCGCCGTCACTGTTGACCCGTTCGGCGCCGATGAGGCAGACGAAGTGGTTGACATGCCAGCCGGGATGGTCGGCGTTCAGGGCGGCTTGGATGCCGTCAATGAGGCTCACGTGCGTTGAGCCCGTGAGTCGACATCCGTTAAGCGCGAGTCGTAAGCGGGGTGTGTATCCATGAATTCAGCGAGCGCGAATGCGTGCCATGCCACCGCGATAATGTGTGGCGATCCGGTTTCGGTGTCGATATCCTCACCCGACCAGAACTGCCACAAGTGCCGGTTGAGCGCGGCGAACGACAACTTCCAGTCGTAGCCTCTACGCCAGTTGTGATCGTCGTACTTCTTCGCCCCAACGCCATAATGGCGCGCAAGTAACCGCAGTGGCTCAGCGGGAATGAGGTCATAGCGCTCGTCGTTGCCCGCCTTCTGGCCGCCGGTTGGCGAAGTGTTGATGGACTCATTCGCGCTCATAACGCCTCGCCTTCGGGGTATGTGATAGACATACCTAGGGCTGTTGCAACATGATGCTCAAGCTGCGAGCCCTTGCTGCTCTTCCAGCCGGGCAAGAACACAATGTGCGAGCACAGCACCAAGACGGCGAGGTCGCGACGTAGGTACCAGTCGGTCGGCATCAGCGGTTCCGCAGGATGAATCTCCGCAGGTGAGATGACTGACTTCCCCGCCTCGCGCAGCTCGGCGGCTTTCGCCTCAAACGCGGGGTAATTGAAGTCGACGTACCCGGTCATCGGACCGGCGATGTAATAGATGTCGGGACTCGTCATGTCACACTCCGCAACTCGGTCGTGAGCTTGCTGCGCTTCCCTCGTGACACCGAGCCGCAGTGCGGGCACTTGTACGCCTGGTAGGCATACGCGGCGGTGTAGACCTTCTTCTTGAGCGCCCGCAGCCCCGACTTGCCGCACTTGGTGCAGCGCAGCACTTCATCGTCGGGGTCGCTGCGGTAGAGCGCGATGTTGAGGTTGGTCCAGGGCAGGTGCTCGTCAAGCAGGCGTTCGGTCAAAATGACATCATGCTTGCAATAATCGGTCATGATCTTCTGCGCCGCCCGTTGCTGAGCTCGCGTCCCATGCCGAATGTCGTGCCACAGGTCCGATCCGCCGTGTGGGACTTTGCCGTCGTGCAGCCAGTAGCGCGCCGACCATTCGAGCTTGCAGCTCATCAACCCCGCTTTGAATCGCCGCTTGACGATCTTGAACAGGTCGACCGACTTGTACGGTGCGGGTCTGCCCATGCCGAGGCGGGCGCATTCGGCTTCGACCCATTGCAGGTCGAAGCGGTCGCCGTTGTAGGTGACCACGATGTCTGCGGCGTCGAGTAGTTTCCAGATGGCCCGCAGCATCTTCTCGTACTGGACCGGGTCGACGTTGTGCTTGTCATCCTCGTCCCAGGCGGCGTGGAAGATGTCTTTGTCTTCACCTCGCCAGCGCGCGGACAGGCACAGGATGCGCGCCGGGACCAGGACACGCTGCATGGGCGTGTACTTGCTGAACAGGGAGAATGTCTCGATGATTGCGCGTTGAGTCTCTATGTCAAAAGTGAGCACCCGGGCGGTGGTGTCGAGTTCGCGCAGGCCCGCCAACTCGGCGGCCAGACTCACGACTTCGCCTTACGGCACTCGCGAATGTGCTTGCGGAAGGACGACTCGTTGCGGTCCAGGCCGTTCTCCTTGCACACCCTGTACACCGCCGACCCGGGTATCTCGTCGTCAAGGCAGGCGTCGAACTCGGCGCGGTCAGCCTCGGACAGTGCGTCTCGCCAGCGGCACACACCGCACTTAGGCACCGGCTTTCGCAACTCCGCCAACTCATCGGATAACGCCATCGTCCCTCCTACCGTTCGCCTTCGATGAACCGGTCGAGCAGCCGATCCAAGAGCTGTGAGTAGCCAAACTCTGCCGTGCAGTCGCCACTGAGCCGCGCAGCCTTAAGCCCGCGCCAAGCGATAGTGATGCGGTCGGTCAGTGGCAGCGTGGACGGGACGTAGACCATGACATCCGCCTCACCGTCCGTACAGCCGTGGACGATCAAGCTTGTCCACCCGGCGCTCCAGCGATCCCACGTCCTTGCGGATGTCGCCGATGGTGTCGGAGATCAGGTCGATCTTGCCCTCCATGCCGTCGAGCTGGTGGCGCATGTTCGGCTCGTCGGGGTGGCTGTTCTTCACCTGACTGTGGACGTCGTTGAGCTGCTTGCCCTGCTTGACGTTCTGGATGAACAGCGTCAGGATCGGCCCGGCGACGAACAGGAACATGCCTGCCAGTCCCACGTAATCGTGGGGCAGCTCCGTCACCGCTTCGCCGTCCAGTGCGTGACAATCGCGGTGGCGACGATGCCGACATAGGCGATGACGACGGAAGCGGTGCCGTCGATGCCAGGCATGAGCTGAAGTGCGGACACGACGGACAGCGCTGAGCCGGCTGCGGCGACGATGCCCTCTTTGACCTTGCCTAGGCGTGATGCCCATGCCGCCGGGATGATGGTGACGAGCAGCGCGAGGATCATGCCGACGGTCTTGATGGCGGTGTTGATGCGGGATTCAGTGCTGGTTTCTGGGTCGGGTTGTGCGTGGGTCATGGGCGTGCCTTTCAGTCGGTGCAGTCGTGCTCGGGGTAGTTGCCGTCGCGGACGTAGCAGGGTTTGCCGCACTTGGGGCAGTCGCGGATGTCGCCGACGTGGCCGCCCGTCGGTATCGCGAACTGGGCGGCTTCGGCCACGTTGTGTGGGCAGTTCTGGCCGGGAGTCACGCTGCGGCCTGCGCGGTGAGCAGATCGCGCACCCAGTTGATGCCGCCGGTGATGTCGTAGGGGGCGTAATGAGCCGCACCCTGCCCGTCCATGAGGAAGCCGATGCCCGAAACGATGGCGTTGAAGATCGCCACGACTTCCTCGAATGGCGTGCTGAACAGGTCGCTGATCTGCGCGACGAGGCTCGCCGGATCGGAGAAGAAATCGGCGCGGGCGACGGCCTGATACACGGCCGCCTTGACCTCTCCGGACTTGCCATCCTCGCAGTCGGCGAACAGGTCACCCTTGCGCCACACATCCATCCAGTAGTCCGGCTTGGGTGGCATGCTAGCCTGCCCGAGTCGCCTGTACGGGTCAAGTCCGTGCGACTCACGATCGCCCGCTTGCGCGACGGACCACGGCGCAATGGACCCGGCAGCCCTGGACGGGTTGCCGTAGCAGACGACGGAGATGAGGTCACGGGCGCGCGGCTCGTGAATCTGGCCGGGCTGTAGGAACTGCTCGTAGAAGTCGGTGACGACCGTCGCGCCCTGCGAGAAGCCCATGAGGACGAATGGCGTGCCGAGCGGGAACGGGTGTCCGGCTTCGGTGGTGGGGTTGCCGAGCAGACGGGCGAGTTCGTTGACTCCGGACGGGTTGTTGAAGGGGATTGACACCGAGTCGTATCCGACGGGTTGCCACCAGCAGTGGCCTTCGGCTTCGAGGATGCGGGCCGTGTCGGCGCATGGTCCGGCCATGAGGTCGCTGAGGTGCCCTTCGACGGTCAGCACCACGGGCCGAACGGGCTCCGGCGGCGCGGGCGGCGGGTAGGAGCCCAGTCGAACGCGGACGGCGTAGTCGGCGACAGCGAGTCCGTTCGGATCGCGGGGCGGGGTGAGGCCGACGCGGGTGCCGAATTCCTCGATGGCGGCGGCGGTCAGCTCGGTGTAGGTGTCACCGTGCGTGACGCCCATGTCGCGCGCCCACTGGTACTTGTCGTGCAGCTTCTCGCGGATGAGTGTGACGCGGTGCCAGTCGGGGTCGTTGCGTGGGACATCAGGATCGGTGTCGCCGACGCCGACGCCAATCCAGTTACCGCTTGCGTCTTCCATGTGCGCGCCTCCAGTATTCATTTCGATGACATGTGCGGCAGACCCGCTGAGTCTTGCCATTCCGCCTGACGTAGATTCGTGTGTTGACTGCGTCGAACGGATGTCCATTGATGCAGTGGGTTTTCGACGCCATGCCGTGAGTTCCGTGGCGGACCGCATCGTGCAAGTTTTCGGACTGCGTCCCCCATGCCGGGTTGTCCAAACGATTGTTCTGCGGGTTGCCGTCAAGATGGCGACACACCGTGCCATTCGGTCGTGCGGTGTCGAAGGCCTCAAGAACGAGGTTGTTGACGAGCGCGCGATAGGTCCGACGGTCGCGGCGCATTGAGACGGTCCGGTATCCGCCGCATTTAGCGGACCATGGCTTGAGCATCTTCCCGTGAAACGTTTGAACAACGCCATCAATGTTGATCACCACACGGGTTACGCTCCGCACCCGCCCCAGGTCGCTGACCTCGTACGAGCCTTCGAACCCGACTACCGGGCGCCATTCCTCATGGGTAGCATTCACTGCTAGCCCCTCTCTGCCGTAATCAGTGAGTGGGTCAGGGGCCGGTCAGCGTTGGCGCGCTTTCCGGTCCCGTCTTGATTGATTTTACTTGTCGCGCACGACAATCGGCGTCACTTGTCCGCCTTCCGAATGTGCGCCGCCAGCCCATCCCGCAGCGTCAGTTCCTCGCCCTTGGCGTTCTTACCGAGCGAGGACTCCGGACCCCACACGTTCGGGCCGAGTTGCTGCTTGATCCAGCGCACGCCGTCGAGCAGTTCGTGTTGTTCGGCGTCGGTCAGTGCCATGAGGGGGCCTCCGGTGTCAGGGTTGGGCGGCACTACGGGGGGTTGCGTGCCAAGATCGATGGCGTACTGGATGAGCACGTCGAACGGGAAGTTCGGGCCGGGGTCGGTGTGGTCGGTGCCGCCCCAGACGCGGGTGTCGCCGTGGCCGAGGATTCCGGGCAGGTGCGCGGCGTCGACCCGACGCAGGGGGATGTTGTATTTGTCGGCCCAGTAGCGGACGACCGTCGCGCCGGCGCGCAGCATCTTGTCCTGCGCGAGCCACTCGTCGCGGGTTTGGGACGCGGAGCCGACGAAGCACAGATGCAACAGGATGTCGTTGCCCTTGTTTCCCGTGCTCCAGGTCGCCCAGTCGTCGGTGTTCTGCCGTATGCGTTCTCCGTCGACGCCGACCATGACGTGGTAACTACCGGTGCGACTGGTGCATTGGTAGGTGGTGACGTTGTCGTCGGTCTCGTCGTCGGCTTGTGCAGAGGTGACGCCTTCGGTGTCGTGGATGCAGATGCCGACGATGTTGGCGGTGTTGCGTGGTCCGCCGAATGCGAACTCTTGGCTGCGGTCGGTGTCGTAGTAGGTCGCGGACGGTATATTTTCTGGCATATTTTCAGCCCCTTTTGTCAGCCGGTCGTAGAGCGCCTGCGCCTCACCCATGCGCTGGTCGTAGCGGTCGGGGTATGCGGATTGCTGCACCTGTTGGGCGTAGCTACCCGGCGAGCGCGACGTGTTGTTGTAGTCCAGGCGCGCGAGGCGGTCGAAGAACAGGCGTGTGCTGGACACGGGGTCTTGGCAGGTTTCGACCGGACCCCACCACCAGCCCATGCTGCTCATCACGACCTGCTGCTGTTGGACCCCGACGCTCATGCCGTCGCTACCCACGGCGTCGTGTGGGAGGTCTAGGGAGCCGGGCACTTTCGCGTTGGCGTAGACGGTCAGGTTGGATTCGACCAGTCCGACCGATAGTCCGATCACGATGCCGCGCGGCGTGATCCCTGCGGCTTGCCCGCCCGCGATGATGATGCGAGCGATGTCGTCTTTAGTCCAGCGGCGCGCGCTCATACCAACCTCCGTGCATTGCGATACGGCCCCACCGCGTCAATCGGCACCTCAGCCACCGGTCGCCCGTATGTGCTTGCGTGGATGACGTGCCCCTCGCCCGCGTACAGGCCGACGTGGCTGGCGTCGGGGTAGAACACGATGACGTCTCCGGGCTCGAGGTCGGCGCGGGCGACGGGCATCCCCGCGACTGCTTGCTGTTGGCTGGTGCGGGGCACGCTGATTCCGGCTTGTGCGTGCGCCCAGACGACGAGTCCTGAGCAGTCCATGCCGCGCAGGTCTGTGCCGCCCCATCGGTATGGCACGCCGACCGCGGTGCGTGCTGCTGCGACTACCTCGGTGGGGTCGGCGTTAGCCATCGGCGCGGCGAGCAGCCACGCGGTGATGGCCAGCGCGGCGAGTGCGCGGGACACTCCGGTCTCCGTCGAGGTCGGCTAGTGCGCAATCGCCCCACCGGACCAGTCGGACGCAATTACGCGGCATTGCGGCTCCTCGCTCTCTGCCGCGTTTCGCGGCTATTCCTTTCGCGCTCGCATGCGATGCATACGCGCGACGGACTGGGGTTGACGAAGGCTTTGCCCTTTGGGATTCGGTACTTGGTGTTCTCCGGCGTGAACTCGTGACCGTTCTTGCAGTGCGTCTTGTTGGCAGCATGGTTACGTCCATGTCGAACCGTGTCGTGCGCATTGGAACTCCATGTGCCCCAACGGAGGTTGGTGGGCCGGTTGTCGAGTCCGTCGCCGTTGATGTGGCAAACGCAATGCCCGTCTGGGCGCGGGCCTAGAAACGCCGCCGCGACGAGATGGTGGACCCTTTCGGCCTTTTCGATGCCGTCGGTATTTAGGGTGACCCGGTAGCGGCCGGTGTGCGTATCCAGGCGTAGAGCCCGAACGTATGGACCACGCTTGGTGTGGATCGACCTGATGCGGCCTAGCGAAGAGGCTTCGTATCGCCCCTCGTATCCGGGTATGGTCCGCCATTCTTCGTGCTCATGGGTAGCATCCACTGCTAGCCCCTCTCTGCTTGCTCAGTGATGGGGTTAGGGGCCGGTCAGCGTTGGCGCGCTTTCCGGCCCCGTCTATCGAATTCTACTGGCCCACAACGATAATTGCCGTGTTCAGAACGTAAGTATTGAGTCTGAACTGGCAATGAATGCAAGGCCCGCCGTGGTGGCGAGCCCGATGATGGTTAGTGCGGCAACGATTTTCATAGCAGTGCTGTGTCGATTGCCGCCGCCATCAGGTTGTGGCCCCGCGACGTCGGGTGAACACCCTCCTCGGTCATCGGCCCGATAGTCAATGCTGCATCGGTGACGGTTGTGCTGGCAATCGTGTTCGTTTGGTACGAGGTGTTGCTTTGGTATTTTGCGAGACTGCCCCGCAGGGCCGCACCGCTAGCTCCCGCGCCAGACAAGATGAACTCCAGCCCCTTATCACCACCTGACTCCTGGTTCGCCGAGCTGAAAGTTGTTGACGAAGTAGTCAAAATAAAGTCGCCAGACGCCATCGATCCTGTCGCCACCCGTGACGCCGGAGCCCACAGTCCAGAGTTCAGGGATGATTCGACCGTGGCGGCGACATCGAACATCCCCGTAATCGGATGCCCGAAACTGCCAGCCAACAACGCGCCGGGAGTGCCTACCGCGACAGCGGCTTTGGTTTCAGGATCCACGGGGCATTTGGCCCGAACCCAGGTGTTGTACAGCACCCGCTGCGGATTACTGGGGTCGGTGGTTTGGTTAGTGATGGTGGCCCAGTTGTCGGTGGAGGTCGAGCGCGGGACAATCGTCAGCAGGAACACCTTGCTGATTCCCAACCGGCGAAGCTTGCTGGCTAGATCGAGGACAGCGGCTTCAAGTGATGCCGCCGACACACCAGCTCCGAGGTCGTTGGCGCCGTACTCGATAATGGCACTATTCGTCCTACCTGCAACGCTTATTCGCCGGAAGCTACCGTTGGTGCCCTGGAACAAGGTTGCTTCATCCCCACCGATGGCAAGGTTCAACAACCCAGCTTTACCCGACAGCGCGCGTGGTAAAAATCCCCACATTTTAGTCGGAATCGTGTAAGTCCAGCTGATGTCACCACCGCCGTGGCCGATGGAGTCACCCAGCGCTAAAACGGATTTCGCGTTATTTGCATCGTCGGGATATCCCAGGACATTCGCGGGACCGTAATAGTATCCGGTCGAATCGGGAATAGCAGCACTGCCGGGGGCGGTAAGGTCGGAGCCCGCTGTGAAACCGCCAGGTACCCCGGTCGAAGCGTTGCCCCAAGTTAACTCAGGCGCGTAAGCAGTTCCACTGGAAAGGTACGTACGCACCGCGATAACATCACCCGCTGCCAGTGACAGTCCAAGCGGGTCGGATAGGATTTGTCCCCCCGGATCGAGAATGGGCGTAGTCCTACCACCGAACGTGAGTCGCCACAGCTGACCTACCACGGTGCCGGGGCTTGTGCTGCTGATCACCTCCAATGAGGCGCTGAACGTGATGGGACCAGACGGATCTAAGTCATACTCACCACCGTCCATGTCGGTGTACCAGTGATGCCACGCCGTTTGGATGTTGGTAGCACCTACGCCGATATTGAAGAACCGCTTGCTTGTGCCCGCCGTGCTGGCGGCAGCTTTCGAGTCAGGTGCAGACCCCCAGCAGTTGTCAGCTATAGACACCAGTTTTGGAGCGCCTTTGGTCGGTGACCAGGGGGCTAACGCATTCCACGGGGTGGTTCCGTCTCCGACCTTGAAATCGGTGCTGCCGGTAACGAATCCGATCTCACCCTGCGCCAGGGTCGGGTTACGCGATGCCCAGTTCCCTGCGGCGTCTCGCCGCTGCTGAATCCTAACGGACAACTTAAGCGCCCCCTCCATCTATTGACGTAATGGCAGCATCGGCAACGGCGTAGAACCCTGCCGGATTGTTTTGGTTGGCGTATTCGGCCGCGACACGAGCCGCGCTGAGGACCATGCGACTGGCGCGAATCTCGTCGAGAAGGCCAATGAAGCTTTTGGCGTTTAACTGTGATAAACCCAGATCGCTGGCGTTACTGATGTCCTGTCCCGCCAACGCGGCAATACTGAGCGGGTTCAACGCGCTTGTTGCGACGGCTCCGTCGATGAAAATCGACGCATTGCCGGCGCGGTCATAGATGACGGTGACCAAATGCCAAACACCGTCATTGACGGATTTTGACTTCGGTGCCACGGCGTCAACGGATGCGCTGCCGGTTATGTTCGCTGCTAACTGCCCGGAAGTCATTTGGATCTGCCACCCAGAGACGCCTACGTCCAGCTTCCGCATAATGACGCGCCCGCCCGGGGTTGTGTCAGTGGTGTTGAGCCACATCGACACTGACAGGTCATCGGTGCCCATATCCAAGTGGTCGCCGAACAGCACCTGGTCTGCGTAGTTGGTGACGGCAGTGGCGCCCCCGAGCTTGCCTTCGCCCGCACGGGAGGTGACCGAGACACTGGTCGAGTCAATGGCATTACCCGTCGAATCCCGGTACGCCCCAGTTGTTTCGCTCAGGTGCCACACCGCGGCATAATCCGACCACACTGCATTACGTCCGAACGGGTCGGTGGGAGCGTAATCGACCCCACTGCCATTGACCTTCACCGTGATTACGGTGTCTGCCGTGGATGACAGATCGACTTTGACATGCAACTCCCCGGTACGGGATGTCTTGTCGCACAACACCACTTCACGTGCCAGCTCGATCTCACCGACATAACATCGAATGTCTCCGCCGCCTTGAGCGACCGTCTCCCAGAAATTAACTGGCATCCCCGACAAGTCGACATACAAGGGAAATCCGGGGATATCAGCCGACACTTTAGTGCGGGATACCGTGACGTTTGTGACGTTGGTGAGTGTGGTAATGATGGGGGTATCTCCGATTGAGACACCACCGGGGTAGACGTAAACCGTGGACGGGTCTTTCGACGCCACCGCAGCGAACTGGGCCGCGGTACCAGTCCACAACGTCAATCCGGTTGCGGTGCCGTTCACCGACCCGGTGACCTTCTCAGACAATGCAGTAGTTGCAGCGTCAGACAGTGGCTTGTCGGCGTCACTGGTGTTGTCGACATTGCTCAGTCCCACATCAGCTTTCGTCACCATGACATCAGTCGTCAAGTCGTGCCCGTTGACCTTCCGACTTGCTGGTGCCGCCAAATCAGCCACCGCCGCCGCAGCCTCAATGCCGTCTTCCATGTGAGACAAGCGAGCCGCCGACAACGGTGTGTCAGTGGCCGGTGCATCGTGCCACGTCTGCTTGGTATAAGTCATCAGTCGTTACACTCCTATCGGAAACACGGACTGGGATGGAAACAAAGACTCAGACGGATGCCGTGGCGTCCACCGCACCCGATGACGCCCCACCACAATCCGCGGCACCACACGATGCGATGCACCGATCCGCGGTGTCGACAAATGCGATACCACAACATGCGAGACACGACGAACCTGAACACCAACAACGGGCGTCACCGCGGTGGCTTCCCGTCATAACGAGCCGTAACCCCGTTCAGCAGAACATCATCCACACCATTGGCATCAGTCAACACCAGCCGCCACAACACAGGTTTGGCCAGCTGATCGACAGGAAGATGATCTTCCAACACTGTCGCTTCACTGCCCGCAACATCAGCGACAACCACAACGGGAGCATCGGGAGCATCCAACTCCAGGCGGACGGTACAGCCCGGCGGATAATCCGCAACCGCGAACGTCGCCTTGCCATCCTCGTCCAGCACCGGGGTCCCGGATGAGTCGAGTACCTGCGGCTGATACACGAAAACGCAATGAATGTCTCCGCCTTTTGACAAAGGCAGCGTGAAACTGTCAGGCGGATCGAACAGCAATTCCGACGGTGTGGTCATCAAGGCTCCCTGCGCTGCGTGTGGGTCATGCGGGCACCCCCATTGGCCATAGCTTTGGCGAGGGGTAGAGGGTTGTCGACGGGTAGACGGGGTCCTGCGGCTGGGGCCACCAGCCGGTCTCATCAACCCGCCGATAATCATCATCGGTGCCAAAGAAGTCCGTCGTGAACAAACTGATCTGCGCATAGTTCGGCGACGGCAACACCACCGGGCGGCTGAACGCGGTCTCGATGCTCTTACGCTTCTCCCGGTCCAAGCTCGGGAAAGTCTGCCCGATACCCAACAACGGCACCGGATACGTGGGCGACCACACGTACTCAACCAGCGGATGATCCGGGTCGGTGTAGCGCACGTTGTGCTGGTCGTCGGGGGTGACGGTGAAGTAGTTCGTGTGGACCATCTGCATGCCCAGCACCGCGTTCAGGGCGGCATCAGCATGGGCGCCGATCACCGCGTTGACCACATCCTGCAAGGCTTTCAATGCCCAGTTGAACGGATCCGATGTAGCGGCCCCGACGCTGTCCACCACCTGCTGAATGTCACTGGCGCTAGGGAAGTCCGCAAACCCGTCGTACTGGCGCGCGAAGTCCGTCACCGCGTAGTGAACGGTCGACGTTCCATCTGACAGCGGATCAGGCAACCCGTCCACGTCACAGATTTGGTTGAGGTTGTTGTGCTTGTACGCGAACCCGCCATAGCGCCGTTCCGCATTGCCGATCAGCAGGAACGTCAGTCTCGATGTCGGTATTACGGGGCTGTCGATACCGTATTTCCGCAGCCACGCCGTTGCAACCTGCGCCCCCTCGGAATAGCCGAACACCAGAATCTCGCCAGTCGTGTTACCCAGCTTCGTGTTCAACAGCTCGACGCCCGCGTCGATGTTCGCTATCCCGGCGGTGTTGTTGTACGGCAGGCGATACACCGTGTCACCGGGTTGAACGAGCGTGCCCTTGAGGAGGAGGTACTGCATGCCGAGACTGACGAGGTTGAAGCCCATCGGGTCGATGACGATCAAGGTGCGGGTCACGTCTGCGCTTCCACCGCCGCGACAACGTCTCCCGAAATGAGGATGTCGACGCCGGCCCTAATGTTCCCGTCGACAATGCTAGAATACTCGCTCATCTCAATCGGGACAGAGCTTCCGTCGTCAGGCATATTGAACGTCCCTTCAGCTGGAGATCTTGGTCGCTACCACAATGAGGGCCTGGAGCGAGATGCTGCCGTTGCTCGTCGACGCGTTGTCAAACGTGAATCCTGGTAAGAAATAGAGGTTTCCGGGGTCTGTGCGCTGATAGATGTGTTTGCCGACCGCCCAGTTGCGCACCGATGAGTTCACGACCGTCACGCAAGTGCCGCATGGCGTTGTTGAGCTTCCGGTCCAGGTTCCAGTTGACGGGGGCGGGGTGCTATTGCGGATGAGCAACGGAGTAATGACGCAGTTCCCGGCCAGGCCGGCACTGGCAGTGAACGCCGCCGTCACCTCAAAGTCGTAGAGACCCGGCTCTTTAAGCCAAATGCCCTGTGTCGCACTTGCCCCCATCGATTCGCCGTTAACAAAGAAGGTCGTAATCTTGCTCGGCGGAATGAATGTCGAGGCGTTTGGCGCAAGTGAGAACGTGTAGGTATCAAACGCGATGCCGGTATAGTCGTGCGCGGTGATGTTCTTCGGCGGGATCGCGGTTAGATTCGCTTTGATCGCTGCAGCCGTTTTCGCAGAGCCTGTATCCGTGGTTCCGGTTATCGCCTGGTTGATGCCATCCGCGATAGCCTGCACTCCAGTGTTTGCGCCATCTGCCGTCGACTTCACCACTTGCGTCGACAGCTCCGCATCAGTCTTTGGATGCGCCACATTCGTTGCGTCAGAACGCGTCACCTTGTCGGACAACGGCGGCGACAACGCCGGGTAGTCGGTGGCCGGTGTCGCAACCAACCGCCATGCCTGCGCCGCATAAGTGTCATCCACCTCGCGGTAGATCCGATACGAATCCGCACCACCGGTTGGCGCGCTGTAGGCCAGGTCCACCCGGCCCGAACAGTTCGGCGGGAACAGCGTGCCAGCGAACACCGTCACCATCGCCGCCGGACCTTCAACCCCCCCCTTCACTGCAGCAATCGCGTACGTGATGTTGCCCGCCGGGAACCCCGGCACTGTAAGGTCAAGCCACGGAATCGCCACCACGCCGGTCGGCTTTCCCGGAATCGTCGCATCGACCCCTGGCGAGATCGCAGGCGTGTCATCACCGCGCCCCGGAGTCATCACCGCATTGCCGGACGGTTTTTCGCTATTCGGAATCGTCAGCGACGGAACCCACGCCCAGTTGGAATCGAAGTAGCCCCAGTGCAAGCCTTCGATCATCTGGTTGATGTAGCGGCGCACCGGGTCGAAGAGGTTCAGCCAGCTAGTGCCAGAGTTGCCCCACAGCCAGCCAGTGACAGGGTTGTTCTTCAGGGCGGCCTCGGTCGCGCTTGCGAGACTGGCGAAATCGGCGTGCGTCTTGTCCGATCCCCACGCCGCGAGCACCGCGTCGACCATCGTGTTCCAGGCCGAATTGATCGCGCCCGTCATCGTCGTCCACGCACCGGACGCACCCGGGTCGGCGGCGAACGTAGTGATCGCCTTCCAGCAGGAGTCACCGAAGTCCGTGACTGCCTTGCCGATGTTCAACACCGGCTGCAACCAGTCGTCCACCATGTCGAAGAACCAGCCGAACCAGGCGTTATTGCGCAGCGCCGCAGTCGTCGCCGTCGACGGATTCGGCATCGCCTCGGCCTTCGTGTTCGCCTCAGCCTCGGTCGATCCCCACGAGATGAACACCGCGCGGATGAACAGATCCCACGCGGTCTCAATGCTCGACACCATCGTCTGCCAGGCATTCGGCGCGGTCACGTTCCCGACGAAGACCGTGACTGCCTGCCAGCACGCATCGCCGAAATCGGCGCACGCCTTGCCGATCTTCAAGATGGGCTCAAGCCAGTCATCGACCAGCTGGAACAGCCAGCCAAACCACGGGTTCTGTTTCAGCGCATCCGAGATGATCCCCGAGGTCGACGGCGGCACATAGGAGTCCGCGTCCGCATGACGCAGGGCGCGCTTGACCCGCTTGACGAACAGCGCCCACGCCGCGTCCGTGTCGGTCTTGAGTGCCGTCCACGCCGACTGATCAAAGATCCCCTGAACCCACGCCTCGATAGCGGCCCACATGTCGGTCAGGTACTGGCGGCCCGCATCGAACAGATCGGCCAGCACAACCAGGAAGCCGCCCGCGGCAGCAACCCGCGCACCATCGAACCTGACCGGGACATCCCCGCCGGCCGACTCCGAGACAACCAGGCGCAACTCCACCGTGTCAGGGATATCCCCGACCTTCGGAACCTCATAGTCGACATCGAAGAACACAGCCTTCGAACCAGCCGGGGCCGCAATCCAATCCGACGAATCACCATCAGGCACACCGCAATGCGCCAACACCACCGCGTCCTGCAACACGCCCTTAAGTGACGGGACCAGCTCAAGCCGGATCGCCTGATCATCGGCGGCGGTAAACCCATCCTCAACCAGCGCATGAATCTGACACGTGAGAATCTGCCCCGCAGCCACAGCCGACGCATCACTGATTGCATTCGACATCAAGGCGTGCCGCGCGCCATCAGCGGTCGTCCGTGCGCTGCCCTGCGGATCGGTGCGCGGCAACCCACCCGGACCCGTCACCGTCCCCAACGACACGACCGCATCCCACGACCAGTCAGGAGCGGCAGCAATCGCAGACGGCGACGAAAAACTCGGCCGCGACAACAAATTCGGGGGACGCTGAATCGGATTCTGCAACCACGCCATCAGGTCGTTGGCCTGGCGCACCAACTCCATAATCGTGTTCGTCGTCCACGACCAGTCCAGCATCCAGAACAAGTCGATGCCCGTGTACTTCTTGATCTGCTCAAACAAGTTCTCCACAAAGAACTTGAACGGATCATCCACAGCATCACGCGCCGACGACCACCCGAAATCCGGGATCGGACCCGCCATCCCCTGATTCGGGCGCCGATCCTCAGGCACCCCACGCGGGTCAATCGCCCTAGGCACGCTGCGCCACCGCCTCGAACACGCGCCACTCGAACTGGTCAGACTTCGCGCCCAACTTGCGATCGGCCTTCGGCGGCACGTCCATCGGATTCATGCGCGGGGCCTCTTTGAACGACTGCACCACCAGGCCATCCGACTCGGCCGCGCGCCACATACCCTCAGCCACCAGCCACTTGAGCTGCACATCACTCATCGACTCGCCCTTGCGGATCGGAACCACGCGGCGATACGTCTTGGTGTAGGCCATCAGTTGTCCGGGCCGCCAGCGGGGATCACCAGCAGTCGCGCCTGGGCATCGTTGCGGGAGAACGAATACCAGGACGCCAAGCCCTCGTTCTTGAGGATGAAGTTCAACCGCACCTGCACCCCGGCGCTCACCACACCGACGCCATTGCCGGGAGCCACTGCGCGGTTCGGGTCGCCATTGCTGGAGAAGTGCGGGGAGATCGTCGACACCCGAGCGCTGGTGCCCTTGCCGTAAGCCACGATGTCGCCATCCATCGGGCCGGCGGTCTGCGGGGCCAGCTTGACGATGCAGCCGATTTCCGTCGGGTCATCGTCGAGCTCAAGCCCGGTCGCCTTGATCTTGCCGACGACATCAGGAATCCAGTCGAAGTCCTGCGCCGGGATCACGTAGCTGCCGATAGCGAACTCGGTGGGTCCGATGCCGATGAAGTTCGGCGTGCTGGTGAACGCGCCCTCGGGAATCGTGTACATGCGCGGCTGCTTCAACGCCGCAGTCGACGGACCCCACTTGCCATTCGCCAACACCGTCAGCGCATCACCGACGTTCTTGCCGCCGGAGCCGTCGTAGTCCAAGGCGTCATCAATCGCTGCGGCCGGACCCGGCTCGCCCTGCGGAGTCAGCGCACGGATCTTGAAGTTCGGGTTACGGATGTCGCCGGAGACTTCGACCGTCTCGACAACACCAGGCCCGCGCTCGTCCATCGGGATCGTCTCGAACTCAAGCGAAATGTTCGGCGTCGCACCCACCGGACCAGCAGGCCCAGGCAGCACGTGATGCCACTCCGAGCCGTCCCAGACATAAACCAGGCTCTTGGTCGGGTTGTCCTCATCGTCGACCAGCCACACACCGTGGTTGGCCATCGACGAATCCCAGTCGGGGAGCATCGTCAGCGCGTCATCGAACGTCTTCAGGCCCTCGATGAAATGCAACTGCACAATCGGCGCGTTGTCGCCCTTGTCGCCCTTGCGGCCCTGAAGAACCGGCGTGGTGATGACCGCCTCGCCGCCGACGACCTCCATCGTCATCGACATCATCTGCGGGGTGTCCTCATCGCACACGACACCGAACAGCGAGTTGCTGGTGATGAAGTTGGTCAGGTGGACGACATCGCCGACCTTGGTAACAGGCGTGGTCATCAGCACTCCTCATCGAGCTTGATGGACGGGCGGACGCGCCAACCGTCGGGCGGGGGTGGATTACTGCCCGCCCCGAATCGGGCGGCAATGAGTTCCTGGACGCGCGGGTCGTCGGGGTCCAGCTCGGACAGCGGCGTGTTATCCAGGTCAACCGGCTCAGGATCGGGGGCGTCGATGTCGATCCACTGCCGATAGCCGCCGGGTGCGTCATGGGGGCGAATAACGGCCTGACCTGCGACGGGGCCGATACCAGCGCGGGCAAGATGGCGGGCCAGGACGGGGATGTTGACGTAACGCAGGTCGTAAATCGTGCCGTCGGGTGATACTGGATTCATGAGCGCGTCCGCAATCGCCCACATCGCCTTGTCGAGCGGGTGGGCATGCGGGCCAGGCTCAGGAATCTCGGGAAGCTTTAGCTGTCCGAGCGCGTTGATATAAGGCGGCTTCACCAAGGCTCCTAGGAGGTAGCGATGAGGATTGCGAAAGCGATCGGTGCAGGCTTGATTGCCGCCGGGATGGCGGTTGGGACGGCGGGGGTGGCGTCGGCGGATGAGCGGAGCTACCTGGACGCCTTGGCTGCACATGGCATGACATACGGGACAGGGTTTCTACGTCCGGTTGGGATCGCCTCGCCTGCCGAGGCTGTACGCGCAGGCCATGACATCTGCGCCAACATCAAATACAGTGGCGACCCTCGCGCCGGGTTCAACGTCGTGACGAATGCTTCGGTCCCCGACTACATGATCGAGAGCGCGCAGCGGGAGCTGTGCCCAGGCACGCTGTAGTTAGGCCGCAGCCCTCGCGCGCTTGCGCTCAAGTGCTGATATAACAACCGTTCGTGCCGAGCGTCCATTTGTTGTAGGCGCGCTCCGCTGCACGTGCAGGAATTACTTTCATTACCTACTTTCTTATGGTGTACTCAGAAAAGGTCATTTGAACCTAACAGTGTCCCCACCGCGTTCCACATCGTCTGGATCGTCCGAACCGCTTGCCCTAGTGGGTCTTCCTGCTCAGTGTCAGTGCCGACCGTGACATCGAACGTCTTGGGTGTGGACTCGTCGTAGTGCATGCGAACGGCGTTGATCTGATCGGTGTAGAGCAGCGTGTCGACCTCGAATAGGCAGCGCGTCCCGAGGTCGAAGTCATAGTAAAGGTTGTACGGACGCCGATTCCAGATCGACACCTTGAAGGCCTGGTACGGCCGGGTCTTCCAGTGGCCCTGGCGGATCGTGAGAGCCGAGCTGATGGTGTAGGCTGTGCCGCCGCCTTCCTGTGTGAAGTATTCGAGGTAACCCATGTCGCCGGCGGCGATCTCGCGCAGGGGGTCGGTGTAGCGCTGGAAGGCCAGGAGCATGTTGTCGAATTGGCCCTGGTAGACCTCTTCGAGGCCGGAGCCTTGCGGGGCGGGGCCTATGCCGTGTCCGCCGCCGTATGCGGCAACCTCCACGTTGGTGATCTGAAATTGGCTGAGGCCGTACTTGATCCCGAACGTCTGCAACTGGTTGACCCAGCCGGGACTCTTACCGCCCGTGAGGATCGACTTGGCCTTGCTCTTGAAGATCGCCCGCTCGGACGACTTAACGGGCGTCTGGGCGTTGGAGTCACGGAACACGATCGACGGCTTGATCGGCGCGATACCCAACAGGTCCCTGATGTACGGGGGCACATTCTGGTTGGTGCGCGGGTCAATGGCGTCGGCGTCCCGGAACTCGTACAGAATCTCGCTAATCAGGTCATCGGCGGTGGTGGCCACCAGGTTGATCGCCCCGTCGATAGCCGTGCCGGTCAGCCCGACCATGCCGGAGTTGTCCTCGACGGCGAGCACGATGCAGTTGCGCCCCGGCCGCGCAGCTTCCTCGCCGATGAGCTGGGCCAGCTCGGGGTGCGGGGAGTCCTCGTCTTCCTCTAGCCACGTGTACGCCCGCACGTTGCAGCCAGAGTCCTTGAGTAGACCCGCGCAGGTGTCGTGAGCCGGCGACCAGCGAGTGGCGATGACAGAGAAGCGGCTGGTGTCGGTGAACGGGTTGACGAATTGCATTTGGATCGGCCAGTTCAGCGGCGACCACAGCGACGCATCCGACAGCGGCTTAAGCCACGCGCCCGGGTTGACGAAGTTGTCGATGATTCCCAACGGCGGCCAGAAGATCCGCGCCAGGTTCACGAAGCCGGTGGTGGCCACGATGGTGCGCGTGTTGCCCGGCAGCACCCAGGCCTTGAGGGGCTGGAATTCCGGGGCGAACCAGGGCGTGGCCGCGAAGTAGAGGTGTTTCCAGTGCTCGCGGTTCTCGGCTACGTCAAAGTGCAGCTCGTGCAAGCCCTGTTCGGTGCGGACGTTGCGGACGGCGGTCACCTTGGCCCCGTAGCGCCACCGCCAATTGCGGTTGTTGGGGTAGGGGTCGATGGTGATGTTCAGGTCATCGTTGGCGCGCACGTCGGTGCGTAGGAACTTGTTAATCCAGTCCGAGCCGCGCAGGACGATGGAGCCGGTGCCGGTGTCGTGAAGGCGCTGTTCGACATCGACCGACTTCTCGCCGCCGATGCGTCCGATGAACTGCATGTCTTTATCCCAGAGCCGGATCAGCGGCCGGGCGCGGGACTCGTAGTCCTTGACCTTGCGCTTGGCGTCGGCGTAGCGGTAGGCGCTGATAGGTGCGGTCAGCGGGTTGGGGACGCCGTTCTGGCCGATGGGAGGCAGTGGGGTCGTCACGTCAAGACCAGGCAGTCCGATAGTGCTGTGGGAGTATGCAGGTCACGGTCCCTTGCGGGTTGTCGTGCTCGACATTCAGGTGCGCCACCGTGCGCGCGGGGATCGGGTTGTCGAACAGCACGCCGCCGGGAACGCGTCGCTGCGCCGGGGTTGCGCGCGCCACCTGGTCGTGGAACATCGCTTCGAGGAGCTGGCTGTTGCGCAGGAACTTCGCCAACCCGTCGTCCACCGGCTCATTGGCCGTCACAATCGTCTGGCGCGTCGGGTCGGTGTCGACCATCATGAACGCGCCGTCGCTGTCGTAGAACTCGGGCAGCTTCACCATCTTGCCGCCGATGCCGTCCTGAATGCTGACGTTGCCGCGCCCGGTGATGATGAACTTCGGGTGATTGCGCCACGTTCCCCGGTTGGCAATCGCGATCTTGCCGTGCGCCACACCATCACCGGCCGTCACCAGCTCAGCCGAGGACTTCCAGGTGGCCGTCAGGGCGCGCTTGGCGTACATGGGATATGGGGCGTGGGCGACGATGTTCCACAGTTCAGCGTTGTTGCCGAACGCCGTCGGGGAATGCTTCGTGGCGCCGCCGGATACCGCGCCCTTCCCTTTGAGCACTTGTAGCCAGCGCCATCCGTGCACGCGGTTGAAGCAGCCCAGGTAGCCGGGCACCGTCTCAGACCAGGACTGCCGGAAGGCGTCGGCGGTCATCAGGTAGCGGAATGGCCCGGTGAGACCGGCGATGTGCCCCGCTATCCAGAACCCCATGTGGATTTCGCGCATCGGATAGTCGACGCGCTCAGGCTCGGCACCCACGACGTAGGTGCCGGACTGGTATTTGATCTCATAGTCGGGGTCCATGACGCCATCGAGGTCGGTTGCGAGCGCAACACCTTCACGTCCCTCGCGCGGTCCGGAAAGGTGCCAGACGCGCCAGTTGAACGGGTGGGTGTATACCCAGGTGATGTCGCCGCCCAGGTCGCCGTGACGCAACTGATAACCGTTGGGGCCTAGGTCGAACCAGTTCGTCAGACGCTGAAACGACGGGTGCCGGGGGTCGGGTTCGGCGTATCGCGGGTTACCGTAAGCATCGTCTGGGTAGTCGATGTTCAGGTAGTAGAAGTCGCCCGGGAGGGTCATAGCGGCAGCGGCCCTGTCGTCACACGGGTGCGAGCGGTGCGCGCTTGGTTGGCCTTGGCAAGCCCCTTGGATACGTCGCCATCAACGTTGCCGTTGAAGTTGGTGGAGTTGTCAATAGTCACGCCACCGTCGCCGCCCTGACGCGCTACGCCGCCCTGGGTGAGTTGCGTCATCATGCCTTCAGCGCCGCCGATCAGGGATGCCGATCCGCCAGCGGTGATCGCGGGGTTTAGTTCGCCGGGGGCAAGGTTGCGGGTGTCGCCGATGAGGCCCTGTTGGCCGCCACCGCCCAGCATTCCGCCGAAGATGTTGAGCAACGCCATGCCTGACTTGACGTTTGGCCACGATGTCGGGTCCGAGAATCCTTGGGGCAGGAAGGTCTCTTTCAGGCCGCCCTCGCCGATGGACTTGAGTTGGTCGAAGACCTGACGCGCTTGGCCGCTGCCGCCGGTTGCGCCGCCGCCAATGCTGGTGCTGCCGCCGCCTCCACCGCCTCCACCGCCCGAGGGGCCACCACCGAATCCGCCGAGGCCACCGCCTCCAACAGAACCGCCGCCCACACCGCCAGGGCTGCCGAGCGACGCGCCGTCCCCGCCGACCGGCTGCCCCTGCGGCGACATGGGCAGGAATGCATGGTGGTCGAACATCGGGTCGTCAGCACCGCGAGCGTTCGCGCCCATGGTGAACATGCCGGTACGACCCGACGATTCGACATTCGTGCCGTCTGGCAGAGTGCCGGCGGTGTGTCCGTTCGCGCCGCCGCCGTGGTCGAACCAGCCGATGCGGAAAGTGCCGGGACCGCCCTGGCCGAGAATGAAGCCGCGCGACTGCAGCCATGCGCCCTCATTGACCGTCGTCATCAACGACGAGCGTGGCGGGCGACCAGTGGCGACATTCGCCAACGCGCTCATCGTGCCGGAGCAGTCCCAGCGGTTGGCCATCGAATACGGCGTGCCGACGATAGACGCCGCGTAGGACTTCAGGGGCGAGTTGGCGCCCACCAGGCCGCCCTCGTCGAATCCCGGCAGCGTGCCGGAGTTGATCGCGTTGAGCAGGCCGATATTGCGTTGTGTCGCCTGCGCGTTGACGATGAACTCGCCATTGCTGACGCGCGCGACGATGGAGTCAGATGTGCCGGTTCCAGGGCCGGAGATGTATCCGCCGCCCGCATGGCCGCCAAGGAAGCCTAGTCCGGGCACGTGCGATAGGGCGTTGCCGATGCCGCCGAGCGCGCCACCGATTCCGTCCTTGATTTTGCTGATGATGTCCAGTACCGGCTGCATGACCTCTTTGACGCGGTCGAACACACCGACCACCACGTCGCGGAACGTTGTGAATGCCGCGCCAGCGAATTCGATACCGGCCTTGATCCCCGGCCACAACGTCGACTGGAACCAACTCCACGCCGCAGATGCCTTGTCCTTGACCCAGTCCCAGGCCTTCCCGGCGACGTCGGTGAACTTTTCCCAGATCTTCCGGCCGGTCTCGGTTTGGGTGAAGAAGTAGACGAGTCCGGCCACCAGTGCCGCAATGGCCGCGACGACGATGCCGATGGGGTTGGCGGTCAGGGCGGCGTTGAATATCGTCTGTGCGCCCGCCGCCGTCTTGGTGATGCCAGAGAACGCGGAGATGGTGTCGTTGACCGTGCCTGTGACAGCCTGGATTGACCCCAGCGCGCCACGTGCATGGTCTAGGCCATCGGCGAAAGTGGATACCGCGGACCCGACGAATGTGTCGCCGAGCGCTCCCCGTAAGGTCTTCGCTCGATCCGACAGGTTGCCCAGGACGCTGTCGACGCCGGAGAAGTTGGTGGACAACGCGGCAGTGAATCCCGAGGCGACGGCTGTCCCTGCCGCAGCCGCAGTGGCCTTGATGCCGCTTTCGCGCAGACGTGCCGCCACGCGGGTGGCAAACGACCCGGCCGCTTTGGCTCCGGCGGTGCCGAAGATGTCGCCGAGATCGCCGAGGTTGTCGAACACACGCGGGAACTTCGATCGCGCCCAATCCCCGACACTGCGGCCGATCTCGCCACCGATGGTCTCGGCGATCTCCTGTCCCGCACTCTTGGCGCTCTTGGCGCCGGAGTTCTTGACGTCCTCGCCGACCTTGGTGCCGACCTTCTTGCCGGTGTCCTTGGTTGCGTCCTGAACACCTTGGTCGATCTGCTTGCCCGCGTCCTGACCGGTCTTGCGAGCCTGCGCGGGGTCGACCTTGACCTCGATGGTGGCGTCTTTCTTGGCGCTGTCGAACGCCGCCGCAATGCCTTTTTCCAGAGACTTTGTGTCGGGAACGAGGGTGATCCAGTGCTCAATTGCCACGAGATGCCCTCCTTTCCTCGATGCGCCTCTGGAACTCTTCGGCCGACATCACCGACGCGCTCATGCCGCCCATGAGCGGGGCTTCAGTCGGACGCTCATCGCTGTAGTCAGGTCGCGGAATCGGCTTCGGGCGGTGGCGGGGGAACTTCTGCTGTGCGTCGGGGGTGTTCTGCCACGCCAGGATTGCCGTCAGGTCAACGAGGACGGCGACGAGATGATCGGTTGTCGACCAGCCCTTTTCGACCGAGTTGAAGAACGCTGACCCGGGAGGACTGGCATAGATGAACGCGTGCAAATCCTTGAATGAGAGCTTGCCGTCATCGAGACGCAAGCCCGCACAGATCAGGTCGCGCCTTATCGCCGCTTCTTGCGCTTCGAGGGCTTCGTAGACCTCGGCGATTTTCCCGGGGTCACCCCGCCGTCTTCGTCCCAGGCGTCGAAGAACTCTTTGTACGCCTCGTCATTGAGGTCGAAGATCGCCATGAGCGCGTCGTCGTCGGCGAAGATCTTCAGGTAAAGCTTCAGACGCAGGTCATAGTCCATCCCGGCATGACGAATGATCCACGCTTGCGGAATCGGCTTGCCGCGCTTAATTGAGATGATCGCGCCGTCCGGGTACTCGCGCCCGTCATTGAACTCCGGGTCAAGGAAATCCTCGGCGTCGAACTTGGCCGAGAACACCTCAGTACCGGCCGGATAGTTGCCAAACTCCGGCCGGTCCACCGTCACGTCATCACTCATCGTCTTGCGCGTCCTTCACGATCGCTCCGTTGTCCGTCACCGTCACTTCGCCGCAACAGAACGTCACCTGAACCCGGTTGAGTTTGTCGTGTCCGCCGGGTAGCACAACAACGCCGCCAGCGGTCGAATCGGCAATGATTCCCGGCAACTCCTGGCCGTCGATCAGGACGCGATGCGGCTCGATGACAGCCTTCGGAAGTTCGGTCACGAGGACACCGTCACGCCGTCATCGGTGTGAATGATCAGGTGCTTGCCGTACTGGTTCTGCAACGTGCGCCAGGTCGGCTTCAGCGACAGCGGCTTGTTATGAACCAACGTCAGGTCATCGAGGCTCGACCGCTGAGCGGCGGGCACAATCTGCCGCATGTACTTGTCGCCATAGAACGACTCGATCAGAATCGTGTTGATACCCGGCATGATCGGCGTGATGGACACCTGCATCCGAGCGCCAGTGCTCGACGTCGCCGCCGCAGTAGACACCCAGTCCTCGCCAATGACGGCCGCCCACGCCTTCGGGTCCAGCGCCTGGTACAGCTCGGCGGTGATCTCCACGGCGAACTTGTCGCGCAACTGGGCGATCTCACCGCCACCCCAGACCTCGACGGGACTGGTGTTGTCGTCAACCTTGATCTGCACGCCGTCAGCCGAGACGTAACCAAGGTTCGTCCAGCCCGAGCTGGCCGCATGAAGGTCAGTGTCGAGGTCCACATCCTCGGCGGGGTTGAAAGTCGGGTCATACGGGCGAATCCAGAATCCGCCGGCCACTTCAAACCCGGTCGGCGATGCGGCGTAGACCTTGGAGATGTCACCCCATGTCTGCGCAGGAGTCGGTGAGGTCATGGTTGTTACTCCCTTTGTTGGGCCATCAAAAAAGCCCCCGCATCAACGAGGGCAATGACGAATTGGGGGGTTAGAGAATCGAATTGGACATCAGTAGCCGCACGCCCATGCGACGACCGAATAATGGAACATCAGGGTCGGGGTAGTCGACGGGGCCGAAATCAGGACGCCCAGCGAGTAGGTGGGTGCGGCCTTGGATGGTGTCGACGGGCGTGTTAGCGACCGACAACATCAGCGCCAAGATGAGGTGCGTGGTCAGGCCGACCTGAACCGCATCCTTGTCATAGACGATCACGTCGACCAGGTGCTCGGTGGTGAACCTATTCGGATGCGACTTGTCGAAGATGTTGCCGCCGTAGGTGAGCAGGATGTACCGGTCCGGCTTGCCTTCGGGTGCGCTGACGCCGATGTGAATGCCCTTGTCGCGCTCTGCCAGTTGGGCGTCGAGGTAGACCTTCGTGGCGAGTAGGGGGTCGACGGCTGAGCCGATGACGCTCACTTGGTGTTGCCTTTCGGCTTCGACCTGCGCCCGGTACGGCCCTTGCCGTGCTGGCTGGCGGCGGCCACAAGAACGGCTGCTTTGCGTTCCGCGTGGATGGCGGCGCCGTTCTTGGCCCAGATGTACGCCTTGGCTCTGGTGAGCACCTGGGAGTCCACGCCGAACTCGGCGCCCTCCTTGTGTTCGTCACCAACGAGTGCGTCGGCGGCCGATGTGGCTTCCGCTGCGATCTCCCTGGCGACACCGAGCAGAAATGCCTCGGTCTCAGGGGAGGTCGCGATCTGCTTGGCGATGTCTTTCGCCGACACACCCTTAGGCATCGGTCACCCGCCGTAAACGAATCGTGTAGCCCGGCTTCCATCCATGCCAACCGTGCGTGTAGTCCGCGATTTGGCCGTCCACCTCATAGGTGACGCCATCAACAACCACGGCATCGTTAGCCTGGAAGTCGTTGGTCGGGCAGGTGATTTTCAGGTCCGTGACCGTGCGACCGGCCAGCGCGGCAGTGTATTGCTCGCTTTGGCTCGTCGGCTGAATGCTGCACACCGCCACGTTTTTCACCGTCTCGGTGTATGTGGGCTGCCCTAGGGCGTTCTCGCCGCTGCGGGTGCGGCGCACACGCTGGACGGTGAATGGCGTGGGGAACATCAGAAGCGCGCGCTCCACCAGTTGGCCCAGTCCCATCGCCAACCATCCAGCCAACGGTTACGGCGGTCATCCCAACGGGAGATGATGACCGTTCCGGCGACCGGACGATAGGAGCGGGCCTCGGCCTTCTCGTCGTCAGTGAGCACTGACGTCGACGTCACCCAGGCCGCACCCTTGGCGCGGAAATCAGACCCCGCCGTCAGGTCGGTGAACTTCGTCTCCGGAGAGCCGGGTTGCACCGACAGGCGGCGAGCCACGATGGAGCCGATAGCGGCCTTCACCGCTTCAGGGACCGGTGGGGCTGTGTAGGAGACGTTGACGATGACGCCAGACGGGAGGGGCCAGTCATTGCGACCAACCTTGAGTCGTGGGCCGTCGCTCACCATGGCGGTGAGTTCTTTGCCGTCGCGGTCTTCTATTTCGATGTCCGTGCCGTCGACGGGTGAGTCCATGAGAGTGACCCACCCGCCGACGACCGTGCACTGGACGCGGACGGGGCCGGGCGTGAAGTCTCGCTCCGCTTCGCGCAGGAACGCACGTTCCACGCGCGCCAGCTCACCGGGCAGGCGGGTTACCTGACTGTCGGTGAGCTCGCTGATGTCCTCCACCCCTAAAGCGGCGGCGACATCAGCCTCGGTAGCGAGACTCACGGCGATTAGCTGCCGCCGCCGGGGTTGTACACCGCAACGCCGTCGCCGCGGATGACCTTGGCGCCGTAGACGTGCAGCATCCGAACGCGGTCGGCGATCCGGTCGTGGGCACGCAGCGCCTCAACCTCTTCGATCTGCGACACGTAGGCGATGGCCCGCTGGTGGAACAGCACGAACTGCGGCTCATCCATCTCCGGCAGGGTGTTCGACTCCACGACACGAGCGCCACCGAGCTGGCCGATGGTGCCGTTACGCAGACCCTCGGTGTCGCCACTGGTGTTGAAGCTGGTCAGCTTGGAGTCGGCACCCTTGAGCAGGGCGGCGAACTCGGCGTTGACCACGGCGACACGGCCGACGAACGGCACGTTCTTCTTGGTCAGCAGCTTCTGCGCCTTGTTGAGCAGGTCGAACGCGGCGTCGCCGGTCGTCGGCGCGGTGCCGGTGACCTCGATGCCGGCGTCCTCGACAGCGGCGTCGGCGATGTACTTGTCGGAGTCGACAGCCAGCGCCTGACCGGAGGCCATTGTGTACTCGTCGAGCCCGCCGGCGACCTGAATCCGGTCGATGTCCTGGACGTAGAAGTCCACAACCTTCTCCTGGTCGATCAGCAGGTCGACCCCGGTGTCGGAGATGGCGTCGGCCGAGGTGGTGCGGGAGACGCCGCCGACACCGGTCTTGTAGTTCTTCACCGTGGGCACAACGACACCGGAGATGGTGACCTTGTTGCCCCGGCTCGCGACACCCTCATAGGTGCGGTTGACCAGGTTGCCGAAGACGGCGGTGGCCTGCCACGCCTCCAGGAGCGCGGCGCTCCACAGGGTGGGGATGAAGTGGGTGAAAGCCATGATGGCTCACGTCCTTTCAGTGCTTGGATTTTGTTGGGTTTAGCGCCCCAGCAACTTGTCCACGCGGCCTTCCTTGTACGCAGCGAGTTGCTGCGACGGGGTGAGCTTTCGAAGCTCGGCCTCGGTGAGTTGCTTGGGGCCTTCCACGCGGTCGCCGCTTGTGACGGTGGACGTGGATTCGGTTACGGGGGCGGTCGTCTGCTTCAGCGCCGCCTGAACCTTCGCGTTGACGTCGGCCAGGTAGCGTTCTGCTGCGGCCTCCATCTCCTCCTGTGTCTTGCCAACCACATAGATGGGGTCGACATTCTTGACTCGGGCAACCTCGGCGCGTTGGCGCTCAGTGTTGGCCGACTCAATCTCGCTGCGTAGTTGCGCGAGTTCCGCCTTCGGGTCGAAGTTCTCGGTCTTGGTGTCGCCGCCGAGCGCCGACAGGAGATCCCGGAACTTCTGCGCGTCGTTGTAGTTGTCCTTGGCGCGCTTTTCCCAGCGACGCTCGTCCTTGTGGATTGCCCGCAGGCGGTCCAGTTCGGCACGTTCGTCGCTACTGAGGCCATCTGTCGCCGTCGAGGCGCTGGTCTCAGTGGTGGCGGTGTCGGTCGATTCGGTCACCGTGTCGGCGGTCGACTCAACCTGGGTGTCGGAAGAAACGGTGTCAGCCATGACGGCCTCCTAGTGCGTATCGCAATTGGTGTTGTGCCCTTCACGGGCGGTGTTTCGGGCCTCGCTGAACCGCTAGTTGGCGGTCGCGGGGTTCCGAAGTCTGTTGTCGGCCAGCGGCCCGGAGTCGTCCGGGCTGGGCTCGTCGGGAGCCTGTGACGGCTCAGGCGGAATGGCAGCCTGCTCCTGTGCGCGAGCGGCGGCATCTTCGGCGATTTCCTCGGGGCTCATGCCGAGGATGCGGCGCTGAATGGTTGCGATAGCCTCGCCGAGCGCCTTGGCGGACACTGCCGCCTGGTACTTCTCGCTCAACATCACACGCGCGGGGTCTTCGAAGGACACGCACACTGTGTCGACACTGGCGAAGCCCTCGACGGCGAGGGCGATCAACAGTGCCGCCTCGACTGCGAGTTTCACACTCGTCAGCACCCGGTCGCACTTGAAGATGAACGACTTCTCGGCATTCTCCGCGCCGGCCGCCGACTGGTTCTGCGAATCCGGGACCAGCATCGGCAGCGGGGTTTTCGTGACCGCCGACAAGTGCCGGATGTAGTCGTTGACCGCATTGAGCATCGGGGTCGTGTCAGTTGCGGCACCCTCCCACACCTTCACGCCGGGAGGAAGGTTCCACAGCGCGGCAGGATGGGGCTCGAACAACTTCGCCCAGTCGATCAGGTTGCCGTCCTGGTCACGCTGCGGCAGGCCGGGGTGATTCTTGTCGTCAATTGTCAGCGCCCGCTGCCGGAATGCCTGCATGGCCAATGTGGTGACCTGGTTGAGCACGGCGCGGTTGATGCGGTTGATGACGTCGATGTGGGGCTCGAACTCCCCCATGCCGCCCAGGTTGTCGTACACCACCACGGGCGGCGCGGAGCCGGTGTAAACGGGCTCGGGCGTCTCGGCCTCCCAGCCTCCCGACGCGTGAGTCGCGACGACCTGCTGGTGCTCATCGGTGTAGCAGGGGCGGGAGAACTTCTGCTTGTACTGGTCGGTCCAGACCACCGCGTAGTCGCGTGCGGCATCCCGGTCACGCCAGATCCGCACAGCGGCACGAACACGCCACGGCTGCAACGGGTCCGTCGCCGCGCACATGGTTCGCGGCGAGTCTGCCGTCACGACCGCATTGGAGTCGTCGTCGTTCCATACGGTCAGATAGGACCGTCCGAACGTCGTTCCGTACTCGATGAACTCACGGACAACGCGGTCCATACGATTGTCACGCCAGATGCGAGTGGCAGCCTTGGCGGCGCGGGACTTCACACTGCCGCCGACGGTGATGCCCGACGGCACAATGCGGTCACATACCGCATCCCGGATCAACAGGCCGAAGTTGGTGCGCGCCTCACACTGGAAGTCGCGCCACGCCGTCTCAGTGTCTTTCGACAACTCAGGAAGTGGGGCCTGGCCGTTGACGTAGCACTCAAGCAGTTCGTAACGGGTGTGACTCAAGTCCATCCGGCGAGTGAGCTTTGTGAGCCATTCTGCGGGCGTCATCGCCAATTGGCTCACCGCCTTTCGCTATCGGATTTTGAATGGCACGTAGGTCACAGGGTTCGGCTTGGCGCCACTACGGCGCGCATCCAGGCACGCCTCCCATGCCAGAGCCAGGGACACCGAGGCGTCGATTTTGTCCACCAGGCGACCGTCTTGCTTCTGCGGCACCCACAACGGCTCGCCGTTGTCATCACGCACCCGAAGCTCATTGCGGCTGGTGTTACCCATGTGCCGGAACAGATCGCCCCGATACGGTCCCGCACCGAACGTGATGGCCCCCGAGGCGATTGCCTCGGTCAACTTCCGCATCACGAACGCCATCGCGCGGTGACGGTTGGTGTGCCACTCGATGATCTGGTCGGGCCAGCGTTGCGCCCAGGCGGCGACCGTCTCAAACCAGTGCGGCGGGTCGCAATACGCGCGCCACACGTGGAAGCGGCGCATTGCATCGGCAACCAGCTCGGTTACTTCAGCTTCGGGAACGGCCCACTCCTCGACCTCTTCTGGCCGCTCCCACATGCCCAGCAGTTCAGCTACGCCGGTCTCGATGTCCACTGCGGTCAATGCCGTGGCGTCACGGAAGCGGGCGCCGTCGAAGCCCAGCGCCACGAATGCGCCGTCCTCGATGCGGTTCTCGGTCTTCAGTTCCCGAACGCGCGGCATGTCGAACGCCTGCGACTCCCCCTGCCGCCAGCGGTTCAGCCAGACCCGCTCCCAGTAGCCGCGGTCCACACCACGGCGATCCCAGTCGCGAGCAATACGTTCGAACTGCCCCGGACCCCACTCGCCTACCGGGCCGGTCGCATCCGCCACAGCAGCAATGCGACCTTCAACAGTGGTCAAGTCCTTGTGTTCTTCACCGGCCCAGCGGGCAAAGAAGAACAGCGTGGCGTCCTTGGCCTTGCCGGCGGCGATGTCCTCGGCCTCCAGGCGAAGGTTCTCTTCGATAGAGCCTTGCCCTGGCTTGCCCGCCGTGCTGGTGTAGAGCGTCCACGGGTCTTCCATGGGCCGCTTAGGCATGTTCTGCAACATCGTCTCGTGCGCGTCCAGGTGACGCTGCATGAACAGGCGATGCGGCTCATCAAAGTGCTGAAAAGTCGTGCGCGCGCCATCGCGGCTACCCGGCGCATTCGACACCGCCACCAACTCACCATCATTCGAGCCCGTCGGGCTCAGGCGGATGATGCGGTCCTTGGAGATGGCGAACAGGTCGGCATCGCAGCAGTTCTCCAGGATGTTCCGCAACACCCCGTATGCCAGTTCCTCAACCTGGCCTTCCGTGACGGCCATCATCGGGATGTACGGCGAACGCACCGGACGGCCAACCGGATTGCCATTGGCATCGAAGCCATCGCAACGCACCGGGGCCTCGGGGTGAAGTTCACATCCACTCACCCAAGCCGCGAACTCAGTCTTCGCCAAGCCCTTGCGGATCTCACACCCGCAACGATGAAACCGACGACGGCCAGCGAACTTGTGCCCCTGTGGATACACCTCGTACAACCGCGCCAATAACGCACGCTTCTCGGCGTCCAGCTTCGCCGGCTGGCCCTCAAGCGAGCCGGGGCCGAACGTGAACCGTTCCTCGATGAAGTCCGCGAGCTGGTCGCCGAGCGAAGGAAAAGACAGGTCGACCGGCGGAACCATGAGAACCGCCATGAGCGGCCTGAACTCCTGGCTTACTGCACGAGTGTCAGGCGGGCGTCAGTCGATGCCGATTCTGTCGGCTCGGCAGGCTTCGCGGCCTGACGACGAGTACCGCGCGCCTTAGCCTCTTCACTCGATTGAATCTGCCACTCAAGACGGCGACGAGCCAGCGGGTTCGTCCCGAAGTCGGCATCGGCCTTCTCTAGACGCACCTGAATTTCCGCGCGCTCCTTCGGCGTCCCCGCCATCCAAAAATCGTTCTGCAACATCGCCACCCGGAACATCCCCGACAGGTCAGCGTCCTGGTACTCCGGCGCCATCGGCGAGGCCCACAAGTCCGCCCACCAGCGACGAGTCAGCGGATGCCAGTCCACCCCCTCGGGCAACTCCGGCGCGACAACATCGTGATCTTCGGTGAGCGTTCGCCGCGTGGTCGACTTGTTGCGACGAGCGCGGACAGATGGGTCTTTCAGGTGAGCGGGCATTAGCTGTGACCTCCCGTTTCGGGACTTGTTTGCTGGCATTTGCTGCCATGTTCGAACAGTTGTTCGTGCGAACGGATGTTCGATGTATAAACCACTGCATAAAAATCGGGTGGAAGCGTACGCACAAAAGTTTCAGCGCGCCCACGATGGTTTGGCCAGGTGGGGGTAGGGGGTTGCTGGGGGGCTATCGTCGCAGGTCAGCGCGTTTTTGACGTTAGCTGGCCCCATTGCCTACCGAGCCGTCCCGCGCCAGCCATCCCATGCATGATTATGCAGTTCCATGCATGATCCGAACGGGTGTTCGACGCACGCATGTTCGAATGCCCATCAATACATAGGTTGCCTAGTTAGCTGAGATTCGCGGGATTCCGCTCGGGTCTTGACCTGGTGGCATGGGCCGCACACAGCAGCCAGGTTACCGTCCTCATCCCCGCCGAGGTTGTCTATGTGGTCGACCTGCGTGGCGTGTTGCGTGCAGATACCGGGAAGTTGCAGGTAGCACGTCCATTTGTCGCGGCACAGGATGCGCGCTCGTGTGGACCGCCAACCGGGCGGGCGCTTGCGTGTGCCCACCCACGACATGCTGTGTGATGAGCAACGGTCGGTGCCGGCTGAAAGTAGTTCGAGACAGCCGCGCTCAGCGCAGTACTTGGGGGCGCGCTTCACGCGTCAGCCTCATGTCCGCTCGGCTCCGGGAACATGTAGCGCAACTGTTCATGGAAGTGCTGGAAGCTGCGCGTGGTTGTCGAGTGGAACGGCTGGTTCAGTTCCCCTGCGTGGTATGCCTTGACGTCGGCCTGCTTGGTTCCGCCGAAGTGGTTGAGGTTGCCGACGAGTGTTCGCCACTGTGGCGGGTTGTCTGGTGTGACGTGTCTGAACTTGGTTAGTACGTCTGCTATCTGCTGCTTGCGTGCGGGAAACGGTACGTGCAGCTCGTAGCTCAGTGGCTCGGGCATTCCGTGTGCTTGTAGGCAGATCAGGGTTGCGTGTAGTGACTCGCTCCACCAGCCGCCGCGCTTGACCTTGGGGGTGTTGAGGTGGTTGACGAGTGTGTCGCGGAAGTAGTGCGGGATGCGATCCGTAGGTGAGGTGACGAAGAAGTCATCGTTGGTGACGAGCACGCTGTCGGCGACGTCGGGGTGTTCGCAGGCCGCGCGAATGTTGTTGTAGACGTTGGCGTGGTAGCTGCCGTGGTTGCCTTCAATGAACTCGACTCCGGTCAGCCACGATGGGCGATAACCAGTCACCCATATTCGTCCGAACTTCAAGTTCTTTTCCCAGGATCGGATAGCCATCTTCAACTGAGGGTTGTTCTCACCTGGTTTCACGGGGACCACAATGTCAGGAAGCGTCAACGTTCAGTCTCGCTTCCCTGTCGGCGTCGTTGTGCGTGAACAATTCGCAGCGTTTCCTTGCAACTGCCTGCGCTGCCGCTTCCTTCGACGCGTACCTTCCGGCGGAGACATTTCGGCCGTTGTGGTGAACGTTCGCCTTCCACTTTCCGCAAGATCTGTCCCATGTAACACCCTGGTGCCCGGATGTGTTGTCCACCCGGAGTCCGGCAGGGTTCTCCATGTTCTGCTTGTTTGTGGCTAGCCGCAGATGTTCTGGATTCACGCATGCCCGGTTATGGCAGATGTGGTCAATCTGCATTCCATCTGGGATCGGTCCTCGCGTGAACTTGTAAGAGAGTCGGTGCGCGGGCTTCTGTCGTCTCTCTATGGTGAATATTCCATACCCGGCCTTGGACTTCGCTCGGGTCCAATTCCAACAGTCCTTCGTCTTGTCGACGTAGGACCAGAACCGATCTTCGTAGGTCGTCTTGACCGGATCGGCAGTGGTTCCCGTTGTCCGCCAGCGCTCGTAGTGCTTGCCGCACCAGCCGTGCGTCTTGACCTTACTTGTGCACCCATCAATGGAGCAGACACGTTCGGGCCTGGGGGCAGGCGCGCCTTCCGCGTCACCGTATTTGTGCCATCTCCGGTAGTGCGCTCCGCACCATCCACGCGCCGAGTCCGCCGGTCGGACGCATCCATCGATGGAGCATGTGATTCTCACCTGGCCGCGGCGTACTTCTTGGTAGTGCTTCTGGCACATGCCCTTGCACCTAGTGGGCCGGTCACAGTTGTCTACAGAACAGGTACGCTTTGCCATGTCGAACTCCTCAGTAGTTCGGCCGTACCCCGGGGCTGTTCGCGCAGTCGCCGGGGCCTTTCGTTCAATCTTACCTGTTCAGACCATGGTTAGCCGTCCAGCGGGAAGTGGTACGCGGTGTCCTTGAGTCGTTCGCGGTTGCGCTTGGCTTCATCCATGCGTTCGTCGCTGCGTTCGTCTGCGGCGACCGAGGTTTCAACCTCGGGGCCGGTGAACAGGTGCCCGGTGTGTGCCGCGTCGGCGAAGCGCCAGGTGGTGAGCCCGTAGGCGTGGATGCGGTCTGAGTAGTTGGCGTGGTCGTATCCGACGGCGCCGAAGGTGTCAGCGTCGTATCCGCCGACTGTTTCGATGACGTGGCGTTGCATGTAGAGCACTGCGCCACTGGGCCAGTCGGTGATGATGTGGCCGTTGATGGTTCGGGTGCTGGCCAGTTTGCGGCGTCGTGGACGTGCCCAGCATAGGTGTGGTTCGGGTGAGCTGATGTAGGGCAGCCACCAGTCGTCTGTGGTGGGGTGGATGTCGTCGTCGGCCAGGAACAGATGCTCACAGCCGGCGGCCATGAGCAGTTCGAGGCACTTGTTCTTGGCTCGTGGTGCGCCGACGTTGACGTCGAATCGGAACGTCGCGTCCGGGCAGGGTGTCGAGCTGGCGTCATCCACAACGACCGGAACGGCGTGTTCGGGAAGGTGTTGCTGCCATTGGCGGTAGCAGTAGGCGAAGGTGTCGGCTCGGTTGTGGGTGGTGATACCGAGGCCGATGAGTCCGGTCACAGCCCGTCACTGCTGTAGCGGTCGCGGAAGTCCCAGGCCTCAATCACTTCGATGATGTTCTTGGCCTGGTCGCAGACGACGTACGAGCCTGCTGCGACGACTTGTTCGCCGACGCGCATCTTGAGTGGTCGGTCGCCGACGGGCGCCTTCGGGTCAACGATCAGCTCGGCGTCTCGATCGGCCATTTGTGAGATTCGCTGGGCTGATTCCAGTGTGCCGTCGAAGCATACGGCGAAGACGTGATCGGTTCGCTTCGGATAGAACTTGTACTTGCTCACCTGATCGTCCCTCGTCTGCGTGTCACTGCCAGCCGCCCACCATGCACCTCAACCGCAGCGAGTCCGTCGGTGGTGATGATCTCGTCAACCGCGCGCTTCACGCCGGGGAACGTCTCGGTGTAGTCGTCGAAGCAGATGTGCGCGCCGTCAGCGAGGTGTGGCCGCCATGCGGCGAAGTCGGCGGTCACCGCGTCGTAGGTATGTTCCGCGTCGATATAGAGCAAGGCGATCGGCGGTCCGTCGTAGGCTGCAGCGACCTCGGTGGAGAACCCGCGAACCAGCTCCACGCCCAGGCCGTCCACAGCACGCTCGGCGATGGCCATGGTGTCGAGGCCGCCGTACTTGCTGGCCGACTCGCTTTTCGATGCGTAAGAACCCTCAAGGCCCCACGCGTCCACGCCGTAGATGTGACGGGTGCGCGCGGCTTTGGCGATGGTGCGCAGACTGCCGCCACGGAACACGCCGACCTCGACGATGGTGAATCGCCCTGGGTTTGATGGAGGCTCCAGACCTTGGAAACGAGGATGGAGCCATGTCGAAGAAGCAGTTGCCCG
>NZ_MVHU01000036.1 GCF_002086285.1 Mycolicibacter kumamotonensis
CACGATGATGGTGCCGAAGATGCCCACCCCCAGGCCATGGTCCTGGCCCCGGCAGATGACGCCGTCCCGGTGCGCGTCGGGGTGGCCATCTTCGGCACCATCATCGTGTTCGCGCTCATCATGGGCGCCCGGGCGGTGAACCGCCGGCCCGGACGGGGCTCGACATGGTGATCTCCGCGCCGCCGGTGTTCCGCGCGGGCTAGCGCGGCCCATCCCCTACCGTGAGCCAGATGGGCCGAATCGGGGAACTGCGCCGATCCTCGCCGCTGGCACTGCTGGTCGGGGTGGCCGCTGCCAGCGTCGGCGTCATCTACGGCTATGACCTGTCCAATATCGCCGGCGCCCTGTTGTTCATCGAGCGCGATTTCGGGTTGACCGAGCCCCAGCAGGAGATGATCGCCACCGCGACCGTGATCGGCGAGATCGCCGGCGCCGCCGCGGGCGGCTGGCTGGCGAACACCATCGGGCGCAAGAGCTCGATGGTCGCGGTGGCCCTGACCTATGCGGTCTTCGCGCTGGTGGGGGCGGCGTCGACGTCGGTGCCGATGCTGACCGTGGCCCGACTGCTGCTCGGCGTCACCATCGGGGTGTCGGTGGTGGTGGTGCCGGTGTTCGTGGCCGAGTCGGCGCCGGCCGCCGCCCGCGGAGCGCTGCTGGTCACCTACGGGGTGGCCACCGTGATCGGGATCATCGCCGGCTACCTGTGCGCCTACCTGCTGGCCGGCACCGGCAACTGGCGGGCGATGCTGGGGCTGGCCGCGGTCCCCGCCGTGCTGGTGACGCTGCTGCTGGTCCGCATCCCCGACACCGCCCGCTGGTATCTGCTCAAGGGCCGCGTCGAGGAAGCACACCGCACGCTGCGGCGGATCGAACCGAACGCCGATGCGCAGCGGGAGTTGGCCGAGATCGGCCGGACGCTGCGCGAGGAGCAGCAGGGCGGCGTCGGGGTGCTGCGCGAAATGCTGCGGCCGCCCTACCTGCGGGCGACACTGTTCGTGGTGACACTGGGCTTTTTCATCCAGATCACCGGTATTAACGCGATCGTCTACTACAGTCCCCGGCTTTTCGAAATGATGGGATTCCAAGGCGATTTCGCGCTGCTGATCCTGCCGGCGCTGGTGCAGGTCGCGGCCCTGGCCGCCATGCTGGTCTCGCTGGCGCTGATCGACCGGGTGGGCCGCCGTCCCATCCTGATGTCGGGGATCACCGCGATGATCGTCGCCAATGTGCTGCTGATCGCGGTGTTCGCCGCCGGTGCGGTGTTCGGCGACGCGCTGGCGGCGGTCAAATTCGCCGGGGTGCTGCTGTTCACCGTCGGCTACACCTTCGGATTCGGCTCGCTGGTGTGGGTGTACGCCGGGGAGAGCCTGCCGGCCCGGCTGCGCTCGATGGGATCCTCGGCGATGCTGACCTCGGATCTGGTGGCCAATGCGATCGTCGCCGGGGTGTTTTTGACCATGCTCACCACCCTGGGCGGCGCCGGAACGTTCGCGGTGTTCGGGGTGCTGGCACTGCTCAGCCTGGCTTTCGTCTACCGCTACGCCCCGGAGACCAAGGGCCGCCAACTCGAAGACATCCGGCACTTCTGGGAGAACGGCGGGCGCTGGCCCTCCCAAGAGGCGACCGCCCCCGAGATCGGCACGTCGGCATGTCGGTGATCAGCGCCGGTGCCATCGTGCTCGACGGCCGGGTGTGCCGGCCCGGCTGGCTCACCGTCGACGCCGGGCGGGTCAGCGCCTGCGGGTCCGGGGCACCACCGGTTCCGGCCGACGACGATTTCGCCGATTGTGTGGCGGTGCCGGGCTTTATCGACATGCACTGCCACGGCGGCGACGGTGTCTCCTACCCCGAGGCCCCCGAACGCGCCGCCGCGCTGCACGCCGCGCACGGCACGACCGGCGGGCTGGCCAGCCTGGTGACCGCCGCCCCCGACGTACTGCTGGCCCAGGTGCGCACCCTGGCCGACGCGACCCGGCGCGGGGTGGTGAACGGCATCCACCTGGAGGGGCCGTGGCTGAGCGGGCGGCATTGCGGTGCGCACGATCCGTCGTGGCTGCGCGGACCCGACCCCGGCGAGATCGATGCGCTGCTGACCGCGGGCCAGGGTGCGATCGCGATGGTCACCTTAGCGCCCGAGCTGCCCGGTGCGCCTGCCGCGATCAGGCGTCTTGTGGACGCGGGAATCGTTGTGGCCCTGGGCCATACCGATGCCGCCTACGAGCAGACGCAGGCCGCGATCGACGCCGGCGCGAGCGTGGGAACCCACCTGTTCAACGCGATGCGTGCGTTGCATCACCGCGAGCCGGGACCGGTGCCGGCGCTGCTGGGCGACCCCCGGGTGACCGTCGAGCTGATCGCGGACGGCGTGCACCTGCACGCGGGCGTGGTCCGTCATGTCGTGGCGGCCGCCGGCCCCGACCGGGTCGCTCTGGTCACCGATGCGATGGCCGCCGCCGGAGTCGGCGACGGCGCCTTTACCCTGGGCGGGCTCGGCGTCGACGTCAGCGGCGGGGTGGCCCGGCTGCGCGGCACCGCCACGATCGCCGGCAGCACCGCCACCATGGACCGGCTGTTCGCGACGGCCGTGGAACTGCTCGGCGGCGACGACGCGGCGCTGGCCGCGGCGGCGCGCATGACCGCCGCCACCCCGGCAAAGGCGTTGGGCCTCGACGGCGTCGGGGTTTTGACCGTCGGGTCCGCGGCTAATCTGGTGGTGATGAACGCCGAGCTGCAGGTGCTGCGGGTGATGAGCCGCGGGGTCTGGCTGACCGAAGGAGAACCATGAGCGAGCCCACGATCACCGATGTGCCCGAGCAGCACCGCTATGAGATCAGCGTCGACGGGGTGCGAGCCGGGCTGGCCGCCTACCACGACAGCGGCGACCAGCGCGATTTCCACCACACCGAGATCGACAAGGCGTTCGGCGGTCAAGGGCTGGCCAGCAAGCTGATCGCCTACGCGCTGGCCGACACCAAGGCCGCGGGCAAGCAGATCGTGCCGAGTTGCTCGTTCGTGGAGGCCTACGTGGCCAAGCACCCGGAGTACGCCGCTCAATAAGGTGAATTGGCGCAGCTCGGCTCGGTGGTGGCGTTGATCCGGTGGTCTGCGCCGGGGTATGCCGATTCGGCCGAGGCCGCTCAGCCACGCGCCTTCGCCCGCCAACGGTCCGGGTCCGCTTCCAGGGCAGCGCGATCCCAGTTGCCGCGCACCGCCGCCGCCTCATAGGTGTCTTGTAGGAACTCCAGCAGGACTCGGTCCGGGTCGGGCGCCTGCCGCACCGCCTCGTAGGGCAGCACGAATTCGCCCATCTCCTTGCTGTAGGACGCCTGCGCGGGCCGGACCGGATGGTCGGCGAAGCCATCGGGTTCGGGGTAGCCGTAGGCGTAGAAGCCACCTTCCTCCCCACCCCCGGGCCAGAATCCGCAGCTGCTGAGTTCGTGCGAGTAGCCTTCCACCATCACCCAGTCCCCACAGTTGGGTGCGCCCCCGGGGTGCGTCGGGGCGCCACGTCCGGAGAACCGGGTACAGGCCAGATCCATGGCGCCCCAGAAGAAGTGAACGGGGCTGACCTTGCCGATGAAGCGGGACCGGAACCGGCCCAGCACCCGGTGCGCCTGCACCAGTTGCCGCCAGAACAGCTGGGCGGCCTGCGGGTCATAAGAGGCGTGCTCGACGTCCTCGGCGAACGGCACGGCAGGCTCAACCTCGTTGGGATGGGACTGGATTCGGGTTTGCAGACCCAGCTCGTCGAGCGTCGACATGAGCATGCTGTGAAACTCCGCCACCGATTGCTCCCGCAGCGCAATGGCACGAGACGCTCCGGAGCTGGTGCGGATCGCCAACTGGTGCTCGATGAAGTCGAATTCGACGTCGAAAACGTCGCTGCCGTAAGGGATCGCCGACGTGGTGAGCCACGGGGCGTGACATACAACGTGACCTGCCACCAGTGGTTCACCAAAGGTGCATGTGCCAGGCGGATCTTGCCGACGATCTGGGTCCACATGTGCAGGGTGTCCCGGGTCGGGGCCCAGTCGTCGAGACGAAGGCGAGGCCAGGCGGATTCGCTCGTCATGATCCCCTACTTACCCGTTTGCGGAACCGGTCACACCGTCGCGTCCGGCAGGCCGGCCGGCGCGCAGGTTGTCCGACGACGTGGCAGCCCACGCGGTGGCGAACAGGATCAGCCGCACCGTGATGTAGGCGAACACCAGCAGACCCAACACCGGGCCGAACACCGCCCCGGCCGGGCCGTTGACCACCGACTGCAGATACACCGAGCCGGCCTGTTTGAACAGCTCGTAGCCGACCGCGGCGATCGCGCCGGCCCGCGCCGCGCTGGCGAGGCTGACCGACTCGCGGGGCAGCCTGGCGATCATCCAGGTGAACAGCAGCCACGACACCGCCACCGCCATGCCCAGCGACGCCACCCGCAGCAGCGCACCCAGCAGGTCGAAATCGGGAACACCGGACCAGCGCAGGATCTTGCGCATCAGTTTCGGGTCCGCCAGCGCGGTCAACGCGATCGTGACGATCATGGCACCGAACGCCCACAACATCGCCACCAGGTCCGACAGCTTCGCCGACACGAAACCCGGCTTCTCCGAACGTGTTTCCCACATTTCGGAGAGAGCCTCGCGCAGGTTGGCCATCCAGGTCAGGCCCACCCAGGCGGCGGCCGCCAGCCCGATCACACCCACCGAGGCGCGCGATCCGATCGCGGAGTCCATCAGGGTCACCAGCTCGTTGCCGAACTCGCCGGGGATCGAGCGCTTGATCCGGCGTTCGATCTCCTCGAGTACCTCGGGCCGTCGCGACAACAGGAAACCGCCGACGGAGAACCCGACCATCGCCAACGGGAACAACGCGAAGATGGTGTAGTAGCTCATCCCGGCGGCGAAGAAGTTGCCCTGGCAGTCGTCGTAGCGCTCCTGCGCCCGGACCGCGTGGTCGAACCAGCGGTAGCGGGCCCGCAGCCGGTCGATGACACCTGGCTTCGCGGCGCCGGTCTGGTCGGTCGAGGTCTTACTCATGGCGGCGACGGAAGGAATCCCACCCGGTCGTACACCCGCGCGATGGTCTCGGCGGCCACAGCCCGGGCCCGCTGGGCGCCGGCGGCCAGCACGGCCTGCAGCTCGCCCGGATCGGCCAGCAGCTCATCGACGCGGGCCTTGATCGGCGTGACGAACTCGGCGACGGCCTCGGCGGTCTCCTTCTTCAGGTCGCCGTAGCCGCGGCCCGCGTAGCCCTCCACCAGTTTCTCGATGCTCTCACCGGTGATCGCCGATTGGATGGTCAGCAGGTTCGACACCCCGGGCTTGGCCTCCGGGTCGTAGCGGATCTCGCGTTCGGAGTCGGTGACGGCCGAGCGAATCTTCTTGGCGCTTTTCGCCGGGTCGTCGAGCAGGCTGATCAGCCCGGCGTCGGTGGCCGCCGACTTGCTCATCTTCGCCGTCGGGTCGGCCAGGTCGTAGATCTTGGCGGTTGCCTTGGGGATCATCGGCTCCGGCACCACGAAGGTATCGGGGAAGCGGGCGTTGAACCGCTGCGCGACGTCGCGGGCCAGTTCCAGGTGCTGACGCTGGTCCTCGCCGACGGGCACCACATCGGTGTCGTAGAGCAGCACGTCGGCCGCCATCAGCACCGGGTAGGTGAACAGGCCCACGGTGGTGGAGTCCGAACCGTGCCGCTGCGACTTGTCCTTGAACTGCGTCATCCGCGCGGCCTGCCCGAATCCGGTGAAACAGCCCAGCACCCAGGCCAGTTCGGCGTGCGCGGGCACATGGCTCTGCACGAAGATGGCGCTGCGGGCCGGGTCGATCCCCAGCGCCAGGTACTGCGCGGCCGTCACCAGCGTGCTGCGGCGCAACGTCTCGGGGTCCCATCCCGGGACGGTGATGGCATGCATGTCGACGACGCAGAACAGCGCGTCGTGATCGTCCTGCAGTTCCGCCCAGTGGGTGATCGCCCCCAGCGCGTTGCCGAGGTGCAGCGATGCCGAGGTGGGTTGGACGCCGGAGAAGACGACGGGCCGGGATCGGGAAGTGCTCATGATTGCTCGATCCTGTCACGCCCCCGCGGCGGCGGCCCCACCTGGTAACAGAGCTACTGCTCTGTTATGGTGGCCGCCATGCCCCGCCCACGCGTGCACGACCCCGAGCGGGTGCTGGACGCCGTGGAGTCGCTGGCGGCGCGTTCGGGCCCCGCGGCGGTGACGATCCGCGCCGTGAGCGAGCTGACCGGTGCCTCCAACGGCGCCGTCTACCACGCGTTCGGGTCACGCGCCGGGCTGGTTACCGCTGCCTGGCTGCGGGCCGCGCGGCGCTTCCTGGCGCTGCAGAGCGAATTGGTCGATGCCGCGTCGGAACCGACCGGGGCGGTGATCGCGGCCGCCGACGCCCCGGTGGCTTTCGCCGAACGCCACCCGGACGCCTCCCGGCTGCTGCAGGCGATCCGGCACGACGCCCTGCTGGACGAAGACCTGCCCGACGAGGTCGCCGCGCAGCTGCGCGGTGTCGAGGCCGAGCTGGTCGCGCTGCTGATCCGGCTGGCAGGCGCCCTCTGGGACCGTCGTGACGCCGCCGCCGTCGACACCGTCACCACCTGCGTGGTCGACCTGCCCATCGCCATCGTGCTCAGCCGGAATCGGCTGGGCAGCAGCACCGCCCGCGCCCAACTGCACGCCGCCGTACGGGCCGTCCTGGCCGTCGGACCGAGAAAGGAACCACCCGCGTGAACCTGACCTATGACGACAAGACCGCCCTACTGGACCTCGGCGACGACGAAAACCGCTTCTCCCCAGGCTTTCTCGACGAGATCGACGGTGCGCTCGACGACGTGGTGGCTTCCGGCGCGCACGGCCTGGTCACCACCGCGGGCGGCAAGTTCTACTCCAACGGCCTGGACCTGGACTGGCTGGCGGCCAACAGTGACCGCGGTGACTGGTACGTCGCGCGGGTACACGCCCTGCTGGCGAAGGTGCTGACCCTGCCGGTGCCGACCGCGGCGGCGGTGGTCGGGCATGCGTTCGGGGCCGGCGCGATGCTGGCGATCGCCCACGACTTCCGGGTGATGCGCGCCGACCGCGGCTTCTTCTGCTTCCCCGAGGTCGACATCCGGATCCCGTTCACCCCCGGTATGGCCGCGCTGATCCAGGCCAAGCTCGCCCCGCAGGCGCAGGTGGCGTCGATGACGACCGGCCGCCGCTTCGGCGGGGTGGACGCCGCCGCGGCGGGCATCGTGGACAGTACCGCCGGCGAAGGTGCGGTGACCCCCGCCGCGATCGAGGTGCTGCGGCCGCTCGCCGGTAAGGACCCGGGCACGCTGGGCGCGATCAAGGCCGGCATGTTCGGGCCGGCGGTGGCCGCGCTGGGCGGCTGAACCGCCAACCGCGCCGGCGGACGGGGTGCTTGCCCCAGCCGTGCAGGCCCGGATCGCAGATGCGACGCTGAAACCCGATGTCCGCGATTCCCGACACCAACCAGCGCACCCGCACCGACCGGTGCCCCGGGGTATTGCGACCCTGGCCGGCCGCGGACGGCCTACTGGTTCGGCTGCGCCTGGTCGGCGGTCGGCTTCCGGTGGCGTCGCTGGCGCGACTGCTGCAGGTCAGCGCCGAGTTCGCCGACGGTTCGGTCTACCTGACCAAGCGGGCCAACCTGCAACTGCGGGGCCTGCCCGGCCGCGAGGGGCGGCTTGATCCGGCCGCCGTCGCCGCCATCGAATCCACCGGGCTGCTGCCGTCACGCAGCCACGAGCTGGTCCGCAACATCCTGGTGTCCCCGCAGACCGGGTATGCCGGGGGGCGCGTCGATCTGCGCCCGGTGGCGCAGCGGCTCGACGCGCTGCTCTGCGGCGACCCACAGCTGGGTCGGCTGCCGGGACGCTTCCTGTTCGTCCTCGACGACGGCCGCGGCGACCTGATCGACCGAACCGCCGACGCAGGCCTGGTGGCGCTCAGCGCCACCGAGGCACAGTTGCGGGCCGGCCAGAACTGGGGCGCGGTAGTCCATGTCGCCGACGCCGCCGAACAGCTGGCCGCCCTGGCGCGCGCATTCCAGGCCGCCCGCGGCGACGGGCCCGACGCACCCTGGCATATCCGTGAACTTCCGGCGCTCTTCGGCGACGTTCACGCCGCCGACGCGCGCCTGCCCGACCCTTCGGGTCCACTACCCTGTGGCCCGGTGCCCGGCGGCACCCACGTGGCGGTCCCAGGCGGCGTGCTCACGCCGGAGCACGGGTGCTCGCTGCTGGCGCACACCGACCTTGTGGTGACGCCGTGGCAAGGTGTCTTCATCCCCGATGCACAGGAGACGAATCCGTGACGAGGCCCATGACACGTCCCACGAAGCGGTATTCCTACCTCGACGACGGCCCGGCCATCTACCTCGAATCGTTCGCGACCATCCGCCGCGAATCCGACCTGTCTCACATCCCCGCGAACGCCGAGCGGCTCGCGGTGCGAATGATCCACGGTGCCGGCCAGACCGACGTCGCCAAGGACCTGTTGATTCACCCCGACGCGGTGCCCGCCGGGCGGGCCGCACTCGACGGCGGGGCACCGATCCTCTGCGATGCCCGGATGGTGGCGGTCGGGGTGACCGCCGGGCGGCTGCCCGCCGGCAACGAAGTGCGCTGCTACCTGCGCGACGAACGCGTTCCGGCGCTGGCGCAGGACTGGGGCACCACCCGTTCGGCGGCGGCGGTCTCGCTGTGGGAGCCCGAACTGGCCGGCGCCGTCGTCGCGATCGGCAACGCCCCCACCGCGCTCTTTCATCTACTGGAGCTGATCCTGGACGGCGGGCCACGCCCGGCGGTGATCGTCGGCTGCCCGGTGGGGTTCATCGGCGCCGCCGAGTCCAAGGAGGCGTTGGCCGCCCTGCACGAGCACGGCATCGACATCCCGTTCGTGACCGTGCGCGGCCGGCGCGGTGGGTCGGCCATCACCTCGTCGGCGTTGAACGCCCTGGCCTCGGATACCGAATGACAGACACAGCCGGCCGTTTTTATGGCGTGGGCCTGGGCCCCGGTGACCCGGAGCTGATCACCCGCAAGGCAGCCCGGATCATCGCCGACGCCGACGTGGTCGCCTACCACGCCGGGGTCAACAAGGCCTCGTATGCGCGCACCATCGCCGCCGACCTGATCCGAGCCGGCGTGACCGAAGAGGAGCTGCGTTACCCGGTCACCACCGGGGTCACCGACCACCCCGGCGGCTATGCCGGGGCGCTCGCCGACTTCTACGAGCAGTCCGCCGCCCGGCTGGCCGCCCACCTGGACGCGGGCCGCACCGTGGCGCTGCTGACCGAGGGCGATCCGCTGTTCTACGGCTCGTTCATGTACATGCACGACCGGCTTTCGGCGCGTTTCGACACCGAGATCATTCCCGGCGTACCGGCTTTCAGCGCCGCCACCGCAGCGCTCGGGATGCCGCTGGTGCGCCAGACCGATGTGCTGACCGTGCTGCCGGGCACCTTGGGCGAGCATGAGCTGGCGATGCGGCTGGCCGACACCGACGGCGCCATCATCATGAAACTGGGCCGCACCTTCCCGGCCGTGCGCCGGGCGCTGGCCGCCGCGGGCCGGTTGGAGCACGCCTACTACGTCGAGCGGGCCAGTCACCCGCAGCAGCGCTGGCTGCCCGTCGCCGAGGTGGAGGAAGCCAGCGTCCCCTACCTGTCGCTGATCGTGGTCGACGGGGATTCCCGCAACGGTCAGCGCTCCCGGACACCGGCCGACCAGACCGCCGCTGTCGTGGAGCCGGTGCATGCTACCGCCGAACTTCTCGTGGTCGGCCTCGGTCCGGGCCCGGAAGGCTGGCTCACCGGCGAGGCCGCCGCGGCGCTGGGCGCCGTCGACCACATCGTGGGCTACGGACCCTACCTCGCGCGGATTCCACAGCGGGCCGGGTTGCAGCGGCACTCCTCAGGCAACACCGTCGAATTGGACCGGGCCCGTTTCGCACTGGATCTGGCCGCACGCGGCGAGAAGGTGGCGCTGGTCTCCGGCGGGGATGCGGGAGTATTCGGTATGGCCTCGGCGGTGTTCGAGGCGGCCGAAGACGAGCGTTATCACCATATTTCGGTGCGGGTGCTGCCCGGGGTCTCGGCGGTGCAGGCGGTGGCGGCGGCGGCCGGCGCTCCGATCGGTGCCGATTTCGCGGTGCTGAGCCTGTCGGACCGGCTCAAGCCGTGGGCCGTGATCGAGGCCCGGCTACGGGCTATCGCCGATGCCGATCTGGTGCTGGCGATCTACAACCCGGCGTCACGCGCCCGGCCCGACCAGATCGCGATGGCCCGCAAAGTGTTGCTGGAGCACCGCGACCCGCAGACGGTGGTGGTGGTCGGGCGCGACATCGGCCGCGCCGAGCAGTCGTTGGCCGTGACCACGCTGGGCGATCTGGACACCGACGCGATCGACATGAAATGTCTTGTCCTGGTGGGGGCATCGTCCACGCGGGTCAACGGCTCGGGTCAGGTTTGGACGCCGCGATGGGTTCGCTGACGGTTCACTTCGTCGGCGCCGGGCCGGGGGCCGCCGATCTGCTGACCGTGCGTGCCGCGCGACTACTGGCCGACGCCGACGTGGTGCTCTACCCGGGCAGCTACCTGGACCCGGGTGTTCTTGAACAATGCTCCAGCACAGCAGAATTCGTCGACACCGCCGATCTGGACCTGGATGCGATCGTGGGCCGCATCGTCGCGGCCCAGCGGGCCGGTCGGCGGGTGGTGCGATTGGTGTCAGGCGATCCGTCGCTCTACAGCGCGGTCTTCGAACAGACCCGGCGGCTCGATGCGGCGGGAGTGCCGTGGGACATCACTCCCGGGGTGCCGGCCTATGCGGCGGCGGCCGCCGTGCTGGGCCGCGAGCTCACGGTTCCGCTGGTGACGCAGTCGGTGGTGCTGACCCGGGTCCAGGCCGCCTCCACCGCGATGCCACCGCGCGAATCGCTGGGCGCGTTCGCCGCCACCGGGGCCACCCTGGCGCTGCACCTGGCGATCACCCGGACCCGAGAACTGATGAGCGAACTCGAGTCCGGATACGGGGCGGACTGCCCGGTCGCGGTGGTCTACCGCGCCTCGCAGCCCGACCAACTGGTGTTGCGCGGGACGGTCGCAGACATCGCCGATGTGGTGGAGACCGCAGGATTACGTTCGGCCGCGGTCATTCTGGTGGGCCGGGCGGTCGCGGCTCTGCCCGATCCGTGTGCCGGCGAGAGCCACCTCTACGACCCGGCGCGGGACCGGTCACCAGGCGGCTAGTAGTCGGCCACTGGCGCGTCGAGCGTGTAATCACTGCGAAAAATCGTGCGAGATCTCGCAGGGAGTACACGCTCGGCGGGTCCTGTTACGTCGTGAGCGCCCACTGGGTGACCGCCCGCGCGGGCCTCCAGCCGGTGAAGGAGCCCAGCGGGCCGGCGTGTTCGACCTGGATGCGGGTCAGCTCGCCGCCGTGGGCGCGGTAGGCCGCCACCAGCAGCGTCTCGGTTTCCAGCGTGACACCGTGGGCGACCAGTCGCCCACCGGGCCGTAGCCGGGTCAGGCACGCGTCGAGTACCCCGGGCCGGCTCAGCCCGCCGCCGACGAAGACGGCGTCCGGCGCGGGCAGATCTGCCAGCACCTGCGGCGCCGCGCCGCAGACCACCCGCAGTGCGGGCACCCCGAGGTTCCGGGCGTTATCCGAGATGCGCTGCGCCCTGGTCTGATTCGCCTCGACCGCGATGGCCCGGCAGCTCAGGTGGGCACGCATCCACTCGATGCCGACCGAGCCGGCGCCAGCGCCGACATCCCACAGCAGCTGTCCGGGCGCCGGAGACAGCCGCGCCAGCGCGGAGGCCCGCAGGTCGCGTTTGGTGAGTTGCCCGTCGTGGTCGTAGGCCTGGTCGGGCAAGCCGGGCACCCACCCCCGGCCCGACCCCGGCGGGCAGGCCAGCTCCAAGGCGACGATGTTGAGCCGCGGCATGTCGCCGGTGAACGTCTCGGCGGTGAAGTCCGCCCTCGACTCGGCCTCGCCGCCCAGGTCACCGAGAACCGTCATCCGGCTGGGCCCGTAGCCGCGCTCGATCAGCAGGGCCGCGAGCTGCGCGGGTGTCGTCTCATCGGCAGAGAGCACCAGCACCCGCCGGCCCTGCGCCAGCTCGCGCAGTACCGCATGAACGTCGCCGGCCCTGATGACCGCCGCCGACTCGGCCGGCCACCCCAGCCGGGCCCGGGCCAGCGCTACCGAGGAGACCGCCGGGACCACGGTGACGTGATCGGCGCCCAGCAGCGCGATCAGCGTGCTGCCCACACCCGACAGCAGCGGATCGCCGGAGGCCAGCGCTACCACCTGCCGCCCGCTCAGGCCGTCGAGCAGCTCCACCAGCCCCGCCCGCAGCGGCGAAGGCCAGGTGTGTCGCTGTTGGCCGTCGACCGCCGGCAACAGTGTCAGGTGGCGGGGTGCACCGATCACCACGTCAGCGGCCGCGAGGGCCGCCCGCGCCGCGGCGCTGAGCCCGGCCCAGCCGTCGGCGCCGATGCCGATGACCACGAGACGTTCGGCGGCGGGCACAGCGGCGATCGTAGCTAGGTCAAGCGTTCGGTGAGGAACTGCACCACCCGCTTGCGCGCCTCGTAGGCGGGGTGGCCGTCGACCTCACGGACCTGATCGGTGAGCACCGAGTGCGCCATCCGGGACAGGCCGTGCGGGTTGCCCGGCGAGGAGTCGATCTCGATCACCTCGAAGGCGTCCCCGAGCCGCGCCTTCAGCGTCTGGAACCGGTCGCCGGGGGCCATCTTGTCCTCGCTGAACCGCAGGCCCAGCGCGCACAGCCCATCGTTGGCGGCGCGGTCGGCGACCACGCCCAACTCGACCTCGGAGAGCCCCGGGTCGCGGCGGCGGCTGAGCGTCAGCGGGATCGGCACGGACGGTTGGCTGAGCACCGGGGCCAGTACGGCGTCGTCGACGGCGGCGGCCAGCGCGAAGCCCCCGGTGAAGCACTGGCCGATCACCCCGACGCCCTGGCCGGGAGTCTTCTCGTTGAGGTCACGGGCCAGCGCCCGCAGGAACTGGGTGACCGGACGCTGTTTGTCGGTGGCGAACGCGGCGAACTCCCGGGTCACGCAGGCGCGAGCGATCGTCGTCAGCGCGTAGCCGGGTGTGATCGCCTTCCCGGGCCGGCCGAACAGCGAGGGAATCGCCACGGTGAACCCGTTGTCCACCAGGTGATTTCCCAGGCCCAGCACTCCGGGATGCAATCCCGGGATTTCCGGGATCAGCACCACCCCGGGCCCCTGCCCCTTGCGGTACACATCGTGGGTGAAACCCCCTCCGGTGAACGGCTCCGCGATCCATCCGGTCAGGTCTGCTTCGGGTGCAGTCATCTCTGGTTGTCCTTTCGGTCGGTGTTAGGGTATCGGCGCGAAGTGCCAGGGAAGTCGGTGTGAGTCCGACACAGGCCCGCTACGGTGTTCCGCGGCGCGTTGTGATCGATGCGCCACGGTCAGTCCGAATACCGGCTTCGCGTTGCCAACACACGTTGGTCATCACGAGCGGAGCCTCACATGCAACAGCTGTACCCGTTCCCCGCCGTCCTCGGCGGCGACCCGGACGCCCCGGGCGGCCTCGACGACATGGCGCTGGCGCTTGTACTCAGCGCGATCTCCCCCGGCATCGGCGGGGTGCTCATCCGCGGCGAGAAGGGCACCGCCAAGTCGACGCTGGTACGCGCGCTGGCCCAGGTACTGCCACCCATCGACGTGGTGGCCGGCGACCGGTTCTCCTCCGACCCCACCGAGGCCGACCCGCTCTCCCCCGACGGCCCGTTCCCCGCCGGCACCGCCGTCCAGACCCGCCCGGTGCGGCTGGTGGAGCTTCCGGTCGGCGCCACCGAGGACCGGGTGGTCGGGTCGATCCACCTGGAGCGCGCGCTGGGCGCCGGCGTGGTCGAATTCGAGCCGGGGCTGCTGGCCCGCGCCAACCGCGGCATCCTCTACGTCGACGAGGTCAACCTGCTCGCCGACCACCTGGTCGATCTGCTGCTGGACGCCGCCGCGATGGGGCGGCTGACCGTCGAACGCGACGGGGTTTCGGTCACCCACGCCGCCCGCTTCGTGATCGTCGGGACGATGAACCCCGAGGAAGGCGAGTTGCGCCCGCAACTTCTCGACCGCTTCGGGCTCACCGTTGACGTGTCCGCGCCGCGCGATCCGGCGTTGCGCGCCGAGGCGGTACGACGCCGGCTGGCCTTCGACGCCGAACCCGAAACCTTCGTGCGCGCCTACGCCGCGGCCGAGGAACGGCTGCGGGCCCGGATCCGTCAAGCGCAGGAACTGCTGCCGCAGGTGCTGCTGACCGACGCCGCGCTGGTCAAAATCGGTGAGATCTGCGCGGCATTCGAGGTGGACGGGCTGCGCGGTGACATCGTCTGTGCCCGCACCGCGGTCGCCCACGCGGCCTGGCAGGGCCGCGACACCGTCAACATCTCCGATCTGCGGGTCGCCGCCCGGCTGGCACTGCCGCATCGACGGCGGCGCAAGCCATTTGACGCCCCCGATCTCGACGAGACCGAGCTGGACGAACTGCTGCCGCCGGAGGATTCCGGGCCCGAGCCCGACCCCGAACCCGATGGTCCGCCGGACGGCGGTAACGCCGCACCGCCCGAGGAGGACGGCCCGGCGCCGGCCAAACCGGGCCCCACCTCGACAGTTGGTGCCGACTCCCCTTACCGCGCACGGCTTTTCACCGTCGCCGGGGTCGGAGCGGGCCGTTCCGGCCGACGCAGCCGTGCCCGCACGAGTACCGGACGCCGGGTGGGTGCCACCGCGGCGACTACCAGCGGCGGGCTGCACCTGTTCGAGACACTGCGGGCCGCTGCACCGCATCAGGGCGGCCGCGGCCGGATTGGTGGCCGGATGATTGTGCGGCCGGAGGATCTTCGCCGCGCCGTCCGGGAGGGCCGGGAGGCCAACCTGGTGCTGTTCGTCGTCGACACCTCCGGGTCGATGGCCGCCGCCGAGCGGATGCGCCACGTCAAGACCGCGATCATCTCGCTGCTGCTGGATGCCTACCGGCGCCGGGACCGGGTCGCGGTGGTGACGTTCCGCGGCACGCAGGCCGAAGTGGTGCTGCCCGCGACCGGGTCGGTGGAGATCGCCGCCGCGCGACTCGACGAGGTCGCCGCCGGAGGCCGCACCCCGCTGGCCGAGGGCCTGATCGAAGCCGGCGAGGTGATCCGCCGGGAACGGCTGCGCGACCCGGCCTGCCGCCCGCTGCTGGTGGTGCTGACCGACGGTCGGGCCACCGCCGGCGCCGAGCCGGTCGAGCGGTCCCGCCGCGCCGCGGTTCGCCTTGCCGAACAGGGCTTTTCGGCGGTGGTGGTGGATTGCGAGAGCGGTCGGATGCGGCTCGGTTTGGCGCGTACGCTCGCCGATCAGCTAAGGGCCGAATACGTCCCGTTGCCGCAGGTGAGTGCCGAGGCGCTGAGCGACATCGTGAAGGGGGCCGCCTGATGCCGAAGGGACAACCGTTGACGGTGCCCGACGACAACCTGACCACCCGCCAGCGTCGCAACCGTCCGCTGCTGATGGTGCATACCGGCGACGGCAAAGGGAAGTCGACCGCCGCGTTCGGGATGGCGTTGCGCGGCTGGAGTCAGGGCTTCGACATCGGTGTCTTCCAGTTCGTGAAATCGGCCAAGTGGCGCGTCGGCGAGCAGACCGTACTGGAGCGGCTCGGCGCCCTGCACGACCAGACCGGCGAGGGCGGCCCGGTGCAGTGGCACAAGATGGGCTCAGGGTGGTCGTGGAGCCGCAAGGCCGGTAGCACCGAGGATCACGCCGGCGACGCCCTGGCCGGCTGGACCGAGGTGAAACGCCGCCTGGCCGATCAGACCCACGACCTGTACGTGCTGGACGAATTCACCTACCCGATCAACTGGGGCTGGGTGGACGTCGACGACGTGGTGGAGACCCTGCGCGGCCGGCCGGGCCACCAGCATGTCGTCATCACCGGTCGCCGCGCTCATCCGCAGCTGGTCGAGATCGCCGACCTGGTCACCGAGATGACCAAGATCAAGCATCCGATGGACGTCGGCCAGAAGGGCCAGCGCGGCATCGAATGGTGAGTGTGGTGGGCATTTCGCTGCCCCGTCTGGTGGTGGCCGCGCCCGCATCCGGGCACGGCAAGACCACCGTGGCGGTCGGGCTTATGGCGGCGCTGGCCGCGCGCGGCCTACATGTCAGCGGGCACAAGGTGGGCCCGGACTACATCGATCCGGGCTATCACGCGCTGGCGACCGGCCGCCCGGCCCGCAACCTGGATCCCTGTCTCGTCGGCGCGGACCGGATCGTGCCGCTGCTGTTGCACGGTGCCGCCGGGGCGGATATCGCCGTGATCGAAGGCGTGATGGGGCTTTTCGACGGCCGGCTCGGCTCCGACGGTGAGGCCTCCACCGCACACGTCGCGGCGCTGACGGCGAGCCCGGTGTTGCTGGTCGTCGACATCTCGCACGCCTCCCGGACCCACGCGGCGGTGGTGGCGGGCCTGGCCGGCTTCGACCCGGCGGTGCACGTCGCCGGGGTGGTGCTCAACAAGGCCGGCAGCGCCCGGCACGCCGACGACGTCGTCACCGCGTTGCGCCCCACCGGTATTCCGGTGCTGGGGGTGCTGCCACGCGATGCGGACGTTGCCACGCCGTCGCGGCATCTCGGGCTGGTGCCGGCTGCCGAACGCGACGAATCCGGTACCGCGCTGCAGCGGCTGTCCCGGTTGATCGCCCAGCATGTGGACCTCGATGCGGTATCGGCCCTGGCACACCAAGCACCGGAGGTGGCGGGTCAGGCCTGGGATCCGGGTGCCGAGGTGCACGCCGCATCCTCGGCCCGGCCCGTGGTGGCCGTCGCCGGCGGGCGGGCGTTCACGTTCGGCTACACCGAGACGTTCGAGCTGTTGCGTGCCGCGGGTTGCGAGGTGGCCCGTTTCGACCCGCTCACCGACTCGTGCTTGCCGGCCGGGACCGCCGGGATCTATCTGGGCGGCGGGTTCCCCGAGGTATACGCCGCCGAGTTGGCCGGCAACACCGCGCTGCTCGGGGCGCTGCGGGCGGCGATCACCGCGGGGGTGCCGACGGTCGCCGAATGCGGCGGGCTGGCCTGGCTGTGCCGCACGGTGGATGAGGTCCCGGGGGTCGGGGCGCTGCCCGCCGACGCGGCGATGTCGCCGCGGCTGGCCCTGGGCTACCGCACCGCCACCGCGCCGGCAGACAACCTGCTGGCTCGAGCCGACGATCGGGTGACCGGGCATGAATTCCACCGCACCCGAGTCACTTTCGCCGGCCCGGTCGCGGCGGCTTGGCAGTTCCCGGATGGCCCGGAGGGCGTCGCCGGACCCAGCCTGCACGCGTCTTACCTGCACACCCATTGGGCCGGGCATCCGCGGCTGGCCCAGCGCTTCGCCGACGCCGTGCATGCGTTCACCGGCCCGGACCTGCACCATCACGGTGATATCGAGGCGCGATCCGGGCTGGTGGATTTCGCGGTGAACGTCTACGCCGGGCCGCGGCCGGACTGGCTCGATACGGCCCTGCACGCATCCCTCGACGACGCCGCCGGCTACCCCGACGCGTCGGCCGCCCGCAATGCCCTGGCGGCCCGGCATGGCCTCGGGGTCGACGAGGTGCTGCCCACCGCGGGTGCGTCCGAGGCCTTCGATCTGGTGGCCCGGCTGCGCCGGTGGCGACGGCCGGTGGTGGTGCACCCGCAGTACACCGGGCCGCACGCCGCGCTGATCGCCGCCGGCCACACCGTCTGCACTGTGCTCTGCGGTGCCGACGACGGTTTCGCCCTGCGCCCCGACGCGGTGCCCGATGACGCCGACCTCGTCGTCGTCGGCAACCCCACCAACCCCACCGGGGTCCTGCACCCCGCCGCGGCGCTGCGCGGTCTGCTGCGGCCGGGCCGGGTAGTGCTGGTCGACGAGGCGTTCATCGACGCCATCCCCGGTGCACCGCAATCGCTGTCCGGAGAACGACATCCGGGGCTGCTGGTGAGCCGCAGTCTGACCAAGCACTGGTCGATCCCCGGGGTGCGGGCCGGGTATCTGCTCGGCGACCCCGGGCTGATCGCCGACGCGGCACGGCTGCAGATCCCCTGGTCGGTATCGGCGCCGGCCCTGGCCGCCATGGTGGCGTGCTCGGATGCGCGTGCCCTGGCCGAAAGCGAGCGCCGAGCACGGCAGTTGGCGCAGTGGCGAGATGAGCTGGGCGCGGCGCTGACCGCTCGCGGGGTGCCCTTCGTTGCCGGCGCCGCACCCTATGTGCTGGCGCGGCTCGGCCGCGCGGCACATGCGGCGTTACGCGACGGCGGTATCGCGGTGCGGCGTGCCGACACCTTTCCCGGTCTGGACAGCACCTGGGTGCGGATCGCGGCCCGTCCCCGCGAGTTGACCGATCTGCTGCTGAGCGCCCTCGACCGGGTCCGCGGCTGATGGCGGTCCGGGCGCTCGGGCTGCTGCTCGGCTACGCCGCCGACCGCGTCTGGGGTGACCCGCGCCGGTGGCATCCGGTCGCCGGGTTCGCGCGGTGCGCGCTGGCGGTGGAGCAGCGGCTGTATCGCGACAGCCGCGCCCGTGGCGTCGCCCAGGTTGTGTTGTTGGTCGCCGGGGCCACCGGGCTGGCCTGCGCCGCCGAGCGCTCGGCCCGAAACCCGGTGGCGCGTACGGCGTTGACCGCCTTGGTTACGTGGGCGGTGCTCGGTGGCCGCTCCCTGGAGCGTGAGGCCCGCGCCGTGCAGGACTTGCTGAATGCCGGAGCCGTCGACCAGGCCCGTGCCCGTGTGCGCCACCTCGTCGGGCGTGACACCGCCGGCCTGGGCCCGGACGAGATCGCCCGCGCGGTGGTCGAATCCGTGGCGGAGAACAGCTCCGATGCGGTGGTGGCCTCCTTCGTCTGGGGTGCGGCGGCCGGAGTTCCGGGATTGGTGGCGCACCGAGCGGTCAACACCCTGGACGCGATGATCGGCCACCGCGACGCCCGCTACCGCCGCTTCGGCTGGGCGGCGGCCCGGCTGGATGATCTGCTGGGACTGCCGGCCGCCCGGTTGAGTGGTGCGCTGGCGGCCGTCGCGGGCCCGGATTCCGTTGGCGCGGTGCGCGCGTGGCACCGCGATGCCCGCCACCATCCCAGCCCCAACGCCGGGGTGGTCGAGGCCGCCTACGCCGGGGCACTGGGCCTGCAACTCGGAGGTGTCAACAGCTACGGCAACCGTCGCGAGGACCGGGCACGGATGGGGCGCGGGCGGACGCCGACCGTCGCCGACATTCCGGCGGCGGTGCAGTTGGCCCGACGGGTCGGCGCCGGGGCTGCGGCCGCCGCGGCGCTGTGGTGTCTGGCGCGCGAGAGGGGGGCGCCGAACCTCGATGCCCTGAGCCGCAGTTCGATCCCGGCGGTGGTTCAGTGATGGGCGATCAGTTCGGCGGCGCGGTCTTCCTCGTCCGGCCGGACCTGGCCGGCAGCAGTCGATTTCAGCCGCCAGGTGCTGACCAGCCCGTCGGGGCCGGTCAGTTCGCCGGCGGCAAGCGCCTCGTCGATCAGGCCGCGGACGCGCGGTTCATCGGCAGCTTCGGCCGCGAACAGCACCCGCACCGTGACGTCGTCACCGGCGACGCGGTTTGCGGTGTGGTGCGGCGCGAGTGGGCACGGCGGCGGATGATCCCAACTTCCGCACAGCGCTGTGGTGATGGCCCCGCCCAGCGCGTTCGCAGTGCCACCGGATCGCATCACCACGACCGCGTCATGGGCGTAGGCACGGCGAACCACGGGTCGAGATGTTACGCGTCCCGCCGCGGATCGCGATAGGGCTTACGACGCGGTTCTAGTCAGTTCGATGACCGGGATGACCCGGTCGGTGCGTTCCCGGTAGGTGGCGAACCCCGGGTAGCGCTGCGCCTGGATCTCGTAGAGCCGGTCGTGTTCGTCGCCGGTGATCTCGGTGGCCGTGACAGGAAACGTCTCGGTGCCGATCTCAACGGTGGCCGACGGGTTCGCCCGCAGGTTGTGATACCAACCGGGGTGGTGGTCCTTGCCGTCGTTGGAGGCGAACACGAAGATCCGGTCGCCCTCGGGCAGATACATCATCGGGCTGGTACGGGGCCGGCCGGATTTGGCCCCGGTGGTGGTCAGCAGCAGCACCGGGGCGCCTTCGAACGGACCACCCAGTTTTCCGCCGCTGCTGCGGAACTCCGCGATGTTGCGGGCATTGAATTCCAGGACCTTCTTCGCGTCCATGGACATATCACCTCCTAGTCGATAGCGACGAAGTGCTCGATCATCGGCGGGGACTCGTAGAACTCGTGTAGCAACTGGCGCCACTGCGCAAACTCTGGCGACTTCCGGAAGCCCTCGGTGTGCGCCTCGACAGTCTCCCACTGCACCAGCAGCAGATAAAGGTTCGGCGACTCGATCGATCGGGACATCGAAATCCCCAGGAAGCCGGGCTGGGCCGAGATCAGCGGCCGCGCCTTGGCGAACGCCGCTTCGAATTCGGCTTCCCGGCCGGGACGGATGGGCAGCACTCCATGCTCGACAATCACGCCTGCCAGTCTGCACCGGCGCCGATGTGGCGAGCGTTACCCCCCTCCCCACTTGTCTGTGACCGAGATGCACAGATATGTTTTCTGCAACCGACAGACACAGATAAATCGGGAGGCGCCGGCGATATGGGTGCGATGGCAGCAGCGGTCGTTTTCGCCTGGCTGGGCATGGTGCTGGCGATCTCATTTCTCGAGGCCCCGCTGAAATTCCGGGCGCCGGGGATAACCCTTCAGCTGGGGCTGGGTATCGGCCGCCTGGTGTTCCGGGCGCTCAACGCGGTCGAGATCGTGCTGGCGGCGGTGGTGGTGGCGGCGGTCGCCGCCGATCCCCCGGGCCGCCTCGCGGTGGCGGCGGTCGGCGTGGCGGTGGCCGTGCTGGCCACTCAGTCGCTGTTCGTCCGGCCCCGGCTGCGCCGCCGCTCCGATGCGGTGCTGGCCGCGACCACCGCGCCGCCCGGCGGGATGGTCGAACGGTCCCAGGCCCACTACGCCTATGCCGGACTGGAGGTGGTCAAGGTCGCCGCGCTGCTGACCGCCGGCGCCGCCCTGCAACTCTGGTCAGTCGCCGGTTAACACCCAGGCCACCGCCTGCTCGACGTCATACACCGTCGGGACCCCGGCCGGCCGGTCCGGGCGGCGCACCACGACCACCGGCAGGCCGAGCTCGTCGGCGGCCAGCATCTTCGGCCAGGTGTACTCGCCGCCGGAATCCTTGGTCACCACCACGTCGGCGCGGTGATCGCGCAGCAGCGCGAGTTCGCCGGGCAGCGCGTACGGGCCCCGGTCGGTGACCACCGTCCAGGTGGGCGGCACCGCGATCGACGGCGGGTCGACCACGCGCGCCAGCACCGCCGCCTCGGCCAGCTCCGGAAGATAGGACGCCAACTGTTGGCGCCCGATGGTCAGCACCGGTCGCCGGCCCAGCGCGGCCGCGGCAGCAGCGGCCTGTTGGTGGGTGTCGGCCCACTGCCAGGACGGCCTGGCCCGCTCCGCCCAGCCGGGCCGCTCCAGCCGCAGCAGCGGGCGGCCGGTCGCCGAACAGGCGGCCACCGCGTGGCGTGACATGGTGGCCGCGAACGGATGAGTGGCATCCACGACGGCGTCATAGTCGGCCAATGCGGCACGCAGACCGTCGACTCCGCCGAAGCCGCCGATCCGCACCGCGCCGGCCGGCAACCGCGGATTGGCCACCCGCCCGGCGAGCGAGGTGGTCACGTCGACGCCGGCGGTGACCAGTCGGTCGGCCAGGACGCGGGCTTCGGCGGTACCGCCGAGCAGCAGCAGGCGGTTCACGGCGCCCCCGGCGGTAGGAACGGCAGTCCGCTCGGTGGGCCGCCGCGGGCTGATGCCAGCAGCTCATCGACGTCCAAGTGCTTCTCGACCAGATCGGCCAGCAGCTCGAGCCGCCGGTCCCGCGCGGCGGGAAAGGACACGCCCGAGGGCGCCAGCCCCAGGGTTTCGGCGAGGAACGCACCCCGCAGCGCATCGTCTTCGAAACTTCCGTGCCGCATGGTGCCGAACACCTGGCCGGTGCGCGCACCGCCGGCAAACTCGTCGGCGCCGTCGCCGCGGGTGACCCGGCCGTGGTGTATCTCGTATCCACCATCGGAGAGGCGCAGCACTTTATCTGCGCCGAAACAGGTTTCGACATCCAGTAAGCCCAGCCCGGCTACCTCGCCCGGCGGGCCCTCGATACCCTGCGGGTCTCGGATCACCCGGCCCAGCATCTGAAAGCCGCCGCAGATTCCCACCACCGGCTTGCCTGCGGCGGCATGCGCCGCCACCGCGGCGTCCAGCCCACGCGAGCGCAGCCACGCCAGGTCGCTGATCGTCGCGCGGGTTCCCGGCAGCACCACCAGGTCGGCATCGGAGAGGCCACGCGGATCCGAGGCGAACACCACATCCAGATCCGGTTCCAGGCCCAGCGCATCCAGGTCGGTGAAATTGCTGATCCTGGGCAGTCGGATCACCGTCACGCGGCGCGCCCCGGCCCTTACCGAGCGCCGGCCGTCCAGATCGAGTGCGTCCTCGGAGTCCAGCCACAGCTCCGGGTGCCACGGCAGGGTGCCGAAGACGCGCCGGCCGGTGACGCGTTCCACGTCGGCCAGGCCGGGCTCCAGCAATTGCTGCTGCCCACGGAACTTGTTGACGATGAACCCCGCGACCAGGGCCTGGTCTTCCGGGGACAGCAACGCGACGGTGCCGAAGAACGCCGCGAACACCCCGCCGCGGTCCACGTCACCGACGACCACCACCGGCAAGCGAGCGTGCCGCGCCAATCCCATGTTGACGTAATCGCCGGCGCGCAGGTTGATCTCGGTCGGGCTGCCGGCGCCCTCGGCGATGATCACGTCGTACCTTGCGGCGAGATCGTCGAAGGCACGGTGTGCGGCCGCAGCCAACTCCGCTCGCCCCTGCATCCAGTCCGCCGAGGACAGCGAGCCCCATGGCTGTCCCATCAGCACCACGTGGCTGCGCTGGTCGCTGCCGGGCTTGAGCAGCACCGGATTCATCGCCGGCTCGGGGTCGGCTCGCGCCGCCAAGGCCTGAATCCATTGCGCCCGGCCGATTTCGGCACCCGTACCGTCGGCGGCGACACACACCATCGAATTGTTCGACATGTTCTGCGCCTTGTACGGCGCCACCCGCACCCCGCGCCGCGCCAGCGCCCGGCACAACCCGGTTGCCACCACGGTCTTACCGGCGTCGCTGGTGGTTCCGGCGATCAGGAGTCCGGTCATCGGGGTCGCCGCACCAGCAGAGCGTCCATCACCCAGCCCGCCTCGGCCTGCGCGGCGCGGCGGGCACCCGCGATGTCGTCGGCGACACCACCGACGCGGCCGCTGACCAGCCGCTCCCCCGCCGCACCGAGGTTGGCGCCCCACCAGATCGTCCAATCGGCCAGCGCGGAGAGGTCGAGCGCCGGCGGATTCAGCATCGCGACGATGTTGTCCTGGCCCGCGGCAACGGCCTCCGCCAGGCGCCGCCCGGTGGTGATGTGCACCGGCCGGCCTACCTCGTGCAGCACGACTCGGTGTCGGGCGGCCAGCAGTTGCGGTGCGCTGATGCCGGGCAATACGTCGTATTCCAGTTCGTATCCCGATTCGGAAATCAGGGCTTTCACCCATTCGACGATGCGGATCGTCGAGTCGTACAGTGCCGGGTCACCCCAGACCAGGAAGGCGGCCGTGCCGCCGCGGGACTGCAGCACGTCGGCGTATCGTTGCGCCCGCGCCGCATGCCAGTCGGCCACTGCGCGGGCGTAGCCCGACTCGGTCAATCCCGGGGAGCGGTCGCGGGGCGGGTCGGCGACCGTGACGACAGGAGTCGCGGCGGCATAGGTCTCGACGACCGAGCGCCGTAGAGCCAAAAGGCTGTCGTCGGAGGATTTCTCGGATGCCACGACGTAGTCGACCGACCGCAGCGCGCTGGCGACCTCGGCGGTGACGTGTTGAGGACCCATCCCGATCCCGAGAATCCAGACTTTCACCGGTCCTCCAGGTTACCTTCGACGTCCAGGTAGGCCTGCTGCAATGCCGCCATGGTCTGCGGATCCGGCTCGGCCCACAGGCCCCGGTCGGCGGCCTCGGTCAGGCGCTCCACGATGCCCTGCAGCGCCCAGGGATTGGACTTGTCGAGGAATTCCCGGGTGGTCGGGTCGAGCACGTACTCGGCGGCGAGCTTCTCATACATCCAGTCGTGCACCACGCCGGCGGTGGCGTCGAAGCCGAACAGGTAGTCGACGGTGGCGGCCAGCTCGAAGGCGCCCTTGTAGCCGTGGCGGCGCATCGCGGAGATCCAGCGCGGGTTGACCACCCGCGCCCGGAACACCCGGGCGGTCTCCTCGGCCAGGGTGCGGGTTCGGACGGCATCCGGCGACGTCGAGTCCCCCACGTAGGCTTTCGGGTCGGAACCGGTGAGCGCCCGCACGGTGGCGATCATGCCGCCGTGGTAGACGAAGTAGTCGTCGGAGTCGGCGATGTCGTGTTCGCGGGTGTCGATGTTCTTGGCCGCCACCTTGATCCGGCGGTAGTTGGTGCGCATGTCCTCCGCGGCCGCACGGCCGTCCAGGCCACGCCCGTAGGCGAATCCGCCCCAGGTGGTGTAGACCTCGGCCAGATCCTTGTCGTCGCGCCAGGTTCCAGATTCTATCACCTGCAGGATGCCGGCCCCGTAGGAGCCGGGCGCAGACCCGAAGACCCGGATGGTGGCCCGGCGCGGATCGCCGTGTTCGGCCAGGTCGGCGCGGGCATGGGCGGCCACATAGTTCGCGTCGTCGGGCTCGTCGAGGGCGGCCACCATCTGCACCGCGTCGTCGAGCATCGTCACCACGTGCGGGAATGCGTCCCGGAAGAACCCCGAGATCCGCACCGTCACATCGATTCTGGGCCGTCCGAGCTCCTCGAGCGAGATCACCTTGAGCCCGGAGACCCGCCGGGAGGCCTCATCCCAGTCCGGCCGCACACCGAGCAGCGCCAGCACCTCGGCGATGTCGTCGCCGGAGGTGCGCATCGCCGAGGTGCCCCACACCGATAGCCCCACCGACTCCGGGTAGCGGCCGGTGTCGTCGAGGTAGCGGCGCACCAGTGAGTCGGCCATCGCCTGCCCGGTCTGCCAGGCCAGCCGGGACGGCACGCCGCGGGGGTCGACGGTGTAGAAGTTGCGTCCGGTGGGCAGCACGTTGACCAGGCCGCGCAATGGCGACCCGGACGGCCCCGGCCGCACGAATCCGCCGGCCAGCGCGTGCAGCACCGAGTCCAGCTCGGCGGTAGTGCCGGCCAGCCGCGGAACCACTTCGGTGGCAGCGAATCTCAATACCCGGCATACCTCGGGGTCGGGTTGCAGCGAGCCGGCAACCGCGGCGTCCCAGCCGGCGGCCTCCATGGCTTCGACCAACTGGCGGGCGCGCTTTTCGATGTCGTCGACGGTCGCGGCCGAAGCGTCGTCCTTGAGTCCCAGCGCGGCGCGCAGCCCGGGCACCGCGTGGTCCACCCCGCCCCACACCTGCGGGGCCCGCAGGATCGCCAGCACCAGGTTGACCCGCTCCGGGCCGGCCGGTGCGCCGCCGAGCACGTGCAGGCCGTCCCGGATCTGGGCGTCCTTGATCTCACAGAGCCAGCCGTCGACGTGCAGCAGGAAATCGTCGAACTCCTCATCGTCGGGCCGGTCGTCCAGTCCCAGATCGCGGTGCATCTCCGCGGCCCGCATCAGGTTCCAGATCTCGCCGCGGATCGCCGGCAGCTTGGCCGGGTCCATCGTCGCGATGTTGCCGTACTCGTCGAGCAGTTGTTCCAGCCGGGCGATATCGCCGTAGGACTCCGCGCGGGCCATCGGCGGGATCAGGTGGTCGACGATGGTGGCGTGCGCCCGGCGTTTGGCCTGAGCACCCTCGCCGGGGTCGTTGACCAGGAACGGGTAGATCAGCGGCAGGTCGGCGATCATGGCGTCGGTGGCGCAGGCGGATGACAGTGCCGCGGTCTTGCCGGGCAGCCACTCCATCGAGCCGTGCTTGCCCAGGTGGATCACCGCGTGCGCGCCGAAACCCTGTGCCAGCCACCGGTATGCGGCCAGGTAGTGGTGGCTCGGCGGCAGATCCGGGTCGTGGTAGATCGCCACCGGGTTCTCCCCGAACCCCCTCGGCGGCTGGATCATCAGTACGATGTTGCCGGAGCGCAGTGCGGCCAGCACGATCTCATCGGCCTCGTTGACGAACAGCTTGCCCGGCGCGGGTCCCCACGCCTGGCTCATCGCATCACGCAGGGCGTCGGGCAGCTCCGCGGTCCACTGCGCGTACTGCTGGGCGCTCACTCGTACCTGCGCCTCGGCCAGCTGCGTCGTCGACAGCCAGTCCTCGTCCTGGCCGCCGGCCTCGATCAGGGTGTGGATCAATCGGTCCCCGGCCGCGGTTTGGTCAGTGACCTCGAGCACCCCGAACCCGTCCCCCACGTCGTAGCCCTCGGCGGCCAGCCGGTGCAGCAGTCGCACCGCCGAGGCCGGGGTGTCCAGGCCGACGGCATTGCCGACCCGGGAGTGCTTGGTGGGATAGGCCGAAAGCACAATGGCCAGCTTCTTCTCGGCGTTCGGGATGTGGCGCAGCACTGCGTGATTCACCACCACCCCGGCCACCCGGGCGCAGCGTTCCCTATCGGCGGCGTAGTGCGGCAGCCCGTCGTCGTCGATCTCCTTGAAGGAGAACGGCACCGTGATGATCCGGCCGTCGAATTCCGGGATGGCGATCTGGGTGGCCGAATCCAGCGGGGTGACACCGTCGTCGTTGGCCTCCCAGTCCGCGCGCGAGGACGCCAGGCACAGCCCCTGGAACACCGGGATGTCCAGCGCCGCGATCTGTTCGATGTCCCACGCGCCGTCGTCGTCACCGGCACTGACGGTCGCGGTGGCGTTGAGCGCGCCGCCGGCCGCCAACATGCAGACCACCACCGCGTCCAGCGTGCCCAACGCGTCGAACAACTCGTCGGGAGCGTTGCGCAGTGAGGCCGCGAAGATCGGCACCCCGATCGCCCGGCCGGTGGCATCGATCGCGTCGGCCAGGGCGTGCGCGAATCCGGCGTTGCCGCTGACCTCATGGGCCCGGTAGTACAGCACCCCGATCCGCACCGCGCCGGGGCCGGCGGCCGTCGTCCGCTGCGCGTAACCCCACTCCGGGATCACCGCAGGCTCGTCGAATCCCGCACCGGTCAGCAGCACCGTGTCGCACAGGAACGCGTGCAGCTGGGCCAGGTTGGCCGGGCCGCCCTCGGCGAGATAGGCGTGCGCCTGCGCTGCCAGCCCGATCGGGACCGTGGAACACTCCATCAGCTCGGCGTTGGGTGCGCGTTCCCCGCCGAGCACCACCAGCGGCAGGCCGGTCGCGCGCAGCAGCTTCAGCTCGTCGGCGATCTCGGCCGACGAGCCCAGGATGCGCAGCACCACCACGTCCGCCCCGGCGAGCAGCGGCTCGATGTCGTGGCGGGCCGGGTTACCGAGCCGGTAGGCGGCCCCGCTGGCCCGCGCCGACAGCAGGTCGGTGTCAGAGGTGGAGAGCAAGGCGATGCGGCGTGCCTCGGACATCACGGGCCTCCTCGGGGTTCTCGCCCCTCGTCGTCGGACGTCTCGTGGCCGTATCTGGCTCGGGGCTGTACTGATGGCGCTGACCTGCTGCGCCCGGCTTCGCCGCGCGTGCGGTCAACGCCCAGCCCCTCACAGTGGCGGAACCGCCCCGGATTTGCACCGGGTTCCTGACACCACGAGACGGCGGCCAGCCTAACGCAGCGGGCCGTGCAAGAATGTCGCCGGTAAGGCGATGACAACACAGTGAGGAAGCCGGTGGAAATCCGGCGCGGTCCCGCCACTGTCATCGGGGAGTGACCCTCATCAGCCACGGCCCGCAACCTGTGGGGCTGGAAGGCGAGGCGAGCAGTGATCCGAGAGCCAGGAGACTCACGTCATCGCGTCCTGCGAACCGGGGCGGTGTACCCCGAGGAAGCTGATGCACGCCCATGTCCCGTGCGCTGCGGGTAGTTCTCGCGCTGGCGATTGCGCTGGCCACTTCGCTGGCCGGCTGCTCAGCCGAACGCGCCCCGCTGTCTGCCGACGCGCGTCCCGGCTGCATCACCGACTTCGATCCGGCCGCCGACTACTTTCCGGACAAATCGACACTGTCCGATGCCAGCAACTTCCGTCTCGAGTATCACCGCAGCTACCAAGTCCTGACCGTTGAGCGCCCCTACCTCGGCGGCAAGCCGGTGTCGTACGTGTTGGTGCGCTGCGGCGCACCGGCCCCGCAGCTGACCGGCGAGCTGGCTCAAGCCCAACAGGTCACGGTTCCGGTGCGCAGCCTGTATTCGGGCTCGACGACGCATCTGGCGATGATCTCCGAACTCGGCCAGGCCGATGTGGTCACCGGGGTGGCCAGCCCGGCCGCGGTGGCCGACCCGCAGATCCGCCGACGCATCGACGCCGGCCGGGTCGTCGGCTACGCGCCCGGCGGGCAGGTCAATATCGAGACAGTGCTGCACGCCGGCCCTGACGTGCTGGTCACCCCGGGAATGGACGACCCCGGCTACCCCAAGCTACGGGAGGCCGGCGTTCCCGTGGTCGCCGACGCCGAATGGTTGGAGGCCACTCCGCTGGGCCGCGCCGAATGGATCAAAGTGTTTGCGGCACTGACCGGAACCGAGTTGCAGGCTGGGCGGGCCTTCCAGGTCATCCGCGACCGCTACCGGGAACTGGCCGTACTGGCCGCGTCGGCCAAACCGGTCGACGTCCTGGTCGGCACCATGTATTCGGGCAGCTGGTCGATGCCCACCGGTGCCAGCTACGCCGGCCGTCTGATCGCCGATGCCGGCGGCGCGTACCCCTGGCTGACCGACGGCGGCGCCGAGAACCGGCAGCTGAACTTCGAGTCGGTCTACGCCCGCGCCGGGCACGCACCGCTGTGGCTGGTCACCGACGATTGGAAAGCCGTGGGCGACGCGGTATCCCAGGACAGTCGGTACGGCGATCTCACCGCGGTTCGCAGTGGCCAGGTATGGTCGGCGACCAAGGCGATCGGGCCCGGCGGGGGCAATCTGTACTGGGAACGCGGTACGGCGCGACCGGATCTGCTGCTCGGCGACCTGGTCGCGATCCTGCATCCAGAGCTGGCCCACAGCGATCGGGAATTCGAGTTCTACCGTCAGGTCGCACGATGAAGGCGCGCATCACGCTGGTGCTGGCCGGGCTCGCCATCGCGGTCGTGGTGCTGGCCGTGCTGGGTCTGGCGCTCGGCCCGGTGCGGGTGCCGCTGGCCGACACCGTCCGGGTGCTTTTTGGCTCCGACGCCTCCGATCCCCGCTGGCAGGTGATCGTGGCGAACATGCGGCTGCCCCGGGTGCTCACCGCGCTGGCCGCGGGGGCCGCGCTCGGGGTCGCCGGCCTGCAGCTGCAGACCCTATTCCGCAACACCCTGGCCGACCCCTACATTCTCGGTGTCAGCTCCGGGGCCAGCCTCGGCGTGGCGCTGGTGATGTTGCTCGGCGGTGCCGCCGGCGCCGGCTTCACCGCCGGTATGGCAGGAGCCAGCCGCGCCGGGGCGACCATCGCCGCAGCGCTGGGTGCCGCGGCGATGCTGACGCTGGTGCTCACGCTGTCCCGCTGGACCCGCTCGGCAGCGACGCTGCTGCTGATCGGGGTGATGTTGGGCGCGGCCAGCACCGCGCTGGTGAGCCTGGCGATGGTCTACGCCGACCCGCAGCGGGTGCAGCAGTTCTTGCTGTGGGGACTGGGCAGCTTCGCCGGAACCGGCTGGGACGACCTTCGGTTGCTGCTGCCGCTGGTGGCGGTCGGGCTGGCCGCCGCAGCGTTGACGATTCGGCCGCTCAACGCCCTGCTGCTCGGCGAGAGTTACGCGGCCACCATGGGTATCAACGTGCGGCGGGCCCGGGTGGTCACGGTCGGCTCAGCATCGCTGCTGGCGGGCGTGACGACCGCGTTCTGCGGGCCGATCGCCTTCATCGGGCTGGTGGTGCCGCACGTGGCCCGCATCGCCGTCGGCACCTCCGATCACCGCGTGGTGGTGCCCGCGGTGACATTGCTGGGTGCGGTCGCCGCGCTGGCGTGCGGAATCGTGAGCCAGGTGCCGGGCAGCAACGTGGTCATCCCGATCAACGCCGTGACCGCGCTGGTGGGGGCCCCGGTCGTGATCACCGTGCTGCTGCGGGCCCGTCGCGGATCGGGGATGCCGTGAACCCCGCGGTTCAGCGAGGCTCGACGAAGGAGAGCCGAAGCTGGGACCGCGGCACAGACACCGCGGTTCAGCGAGGCTCGACGGAGGAGAGCGGAAGCTGGGACCGCCGCATGCGCCGAGCGGTTCAGCGAGACTCGACGGAGGAGAGCCGAAGCAGGGACCGCCGCACAGACCCCGCGGTTCAGCTGGCCGGCCTGGCGATCGGATATAGGCACCGACGGCGCACCACCGCCGTGGCGAGCGACCTCAGTGCGCAGGCCCGCCGCGGCGAGCTCACCGTTTTGATCGGGCCCAACGGCGCCGGGAAGTCCACCCTGATCCGCACGCTGTCCGGACTGCAGCCGGCGTTGGGCGGCCAGGTCCTGCTGGACGGCACCGACCTGACCGGGCTGCCCCGCGACGAACTGGCCCGCCGGGTCGCGGTGGTGTTGACCGAACGGATCGATCCGGGTCTGCTCTCGGCACGGGAGCTGGTCGGGCTGGGCCGCATTCCACACCTGGGCTTGGGTGCCCGGCTGCGCCCGGAGGACGAGGAGATCATCGACTGGGCGCTGGCGGCCACCGGCGCCCAGCATCTGGCGTCGCGGCCGGCCGCGGAGCTGTCCGACGGTGAATGCCAGCGTGTCCTGACCGCGCGCGCCCTGGCACAGCAGCCGGGCCTTTTGATCCTCGATGAGCCGACCGCGTTCCTGGACGTGTCCTCGCGGGCCGGCCTGTTCGGGCTGCTACGCAAGCTGGCCCGCGACCAGCAGATGGCGGTGGTGTTGAGCACCCACGACCTGGAATTGGCGTTGCGGGTGGCCGACCGGGTGTGGCTGCTGGATCCGGCGGGCACCCTCGTCGACACGGTCGGCGAGGAGCTGATGTTGTCGGGCCGCATCGGTGCGATTTTCGACACCGACACCCTGCGCTTCGACCCGTCCAGCGGCATGTTCGCGTTCGGCACCGAAGACGGCCGACGGCGGCCCGCGCGCATCGATGCGCCCGAACCGCTGCACGCTGCACTGACCCGGGTGCTGGCGCGGGAGGGCTGGCACATCGGCGAGACCACCGATCAGCCCGAAATCGTCGTCACCGCAATCGATACCGCTGCGATCACGGTGCGCTCCGCCACATCGACTGCGGTCAGCGCACTGCGAGACCTGCCGCAGCTGCTGCGCTCGCTGCCCACCGAACCGCCACGCCGGTTGGCACCCCCGGAGCTGGTGGTGTCGGCGCTGGCCGAGTTATCCGATGTCAGCCCGTATTTCGCGGTGTCCACCGGTCCGATGCCCGACGGTGACTGGCACCCGGTGGCCCGGCTCTACACCGACCAAACCCTGCTCGCCGACGCGATCGCAGCCACGGGTGAGCGCATCGGGGCACCGGATCGCCGGGTGGCGGCGTCCACGTTCGTCCTCGGGTTCGCCGCCCGGCTGTGGTCGATCGCCCTGGGCGGGCTCGCCGAGCACGGACTGCTGATAGAGCTGTGCCCCGATCACCTCCGGTATCGCCAATCCGGTGGCACCGTCAGCCTGCACCTGCCGGACCCGGTGGCCTGGCAGGGCCGGTGGCCCGACGAGACCCCGGCGCCGCTGCTGGCCGAGCAGATCCTCAGCGGTCACCTGACTCCGTTGACCGCAGCGGTGCGACGACTCGGCCCGATCTCCGAGAAGCTGCTGTACGGCAATGCCGCCTCCGCCGTCCTGGGAGCTGCCCGCGCGCTGGCCCGTCATCGCGGTGAGCAGCTGGCGACCACCCCGTACTGGAACCTGGCCCGCGCCGTGTGCGCAGATGAGCTACTCACCTGCACAATATGTTTCGACGACGTCGGTTATCGCCGGACCAGTTGTTGCCTGTTCTACCGCGTACCCGACGCCGGGTTGTGCGGCGACTGCGCACTGACCCACAAGCCCCAGGTTCGCCAGGACCGAAACTAGGAGGGATTCCCATGACCGAGAACACCGCAGCGGGCACCGTTGTCGCCGATCCGCCCGTCGTCGACACCGAAGACCGCGGCCGCGAACAACTGTGGCCGCTGCCCACCGATCAGCAAAGCCTGCTGGATCTGCTGCACCTGTGCTTCGACGAGTACTGGGACGAGATCTGGTTCGGCATCATCATGCAGGGCGCCGCCTGGGAGGTGGCGGCACCCAACGCACCGCGCAAGATCTCGATGCTCGACGGTTATGCCACCATCGACTTCGGCCGCTGGCATTTTCACCTGTGCATCGGCAAGCATCGGGCCAGCGGCTCGGAGCTGGGCCGGATTCGGCGCTGCACCCGCGCCGAGCTGTACCGGCGAATCGGCAAGGACGGCAACCCGATGTCGTGGGGAGTGCGGCTCTACAACGGGCGCGACGAGCAGATGATGACGATCATGCTGCCCAACCCGTTCCTCACCAACGACCAGCAGATGCGCGAGGAGCCCAAGTGGGGCCAGCTGGAACTGTGGGACAAGCTGCGGGAGCGCTATCTGGGACTGGGCCCGGACCCGGTGGACCGCAACGGAAATCGGATCCGCTGCGGCGGGTAGGCCCGGCCCGGGCCCGGGGTTGGTGGGCCCGCAGCACCTAGCCGGTGTGGTCGACTGCGATTCCGGCGAGCAGGCACTCCAGCGCCGCCAGCGCATCCCGGCTTTCGCGGCGCGGATCGGCGGACCGGGCGACGGTCATCGCGGCTTCACACATCGCTCCGTGAATAAGGTGCGCAAGCGGTTCCACCCGCTGCGGCGCGAGGTGACCGTCGTCGATCGCCATGGATAGTCCTTGGCGCATGAGCGACGTGACATGTTCGTCTTCGAGGTCACGCATCGCCTCCCAGCCCAGCACCGCCGGAGCGTCGATCAGGGTGATGCGCTGCACGCCCGGATCCAACACGGCATCGAAGAAGCCCCGGCAGCCTCGCAAGAAGTTCTGCCAGCTGTCACCGCCGCCGCGTGCGGCCCGCAGCACCGCCTGGCCGATAGCGCGCTGCTCGTCCTCGTAGACCGCGGCGAAAAGCGCGCGTTTCCCGGCGAAGTGGTGGTACAGCGCGCCCTTGGTCATCCCGGCGCGCTCGACGACGACATCGATGGAGGTGGCGTCGAAGCCGTCGGCGGCAAAGGCCGCCCGCGCCACCGCCAGGATCTGCTCGGTGGTGAGGCGGGTGCGTTCTGCTTGGGTACGCGGGCCGGGCACGCCGACCAGCATACGTGACCCATACTTGTGGTACATACCCTTGGTATGTTAATACTGACGGTATGCAAATTCGGCGTCACATCTGTCCGCTCTGCGAAGCCGGCTGCGGGTTGTTGAGCGAGGTGGACGCCGACGAAGTCGTCTCCACTCGCGGCAACCCGGACCACGTGTCGAGTCGCGGACACATCTGCCCGAAAGCGCTCGCGCTCAAGGAGTTACACACCGACCCCGATCGGGTGCACACCCCGCTGATCCGATCCGCCGACGGCCGGTTGCAGCCCGCCTCCTGGGACGAGGCGTTCGCGGCGATCGACGCGCGACTGACCGCGGTACTGGACCGGTACGGGCCGGACTCGGTGGCGTTGTACCTCGGCAACCCGGTAGCGCACGACTTCGCCACGACGCTGTACAGCAGTGCGACGATGCGGGCGTTGGGATCCCGCAACATCTACTCCGCCAACACCGTCGATGCGATGCCGAAATTCGTGGCCTGCCAACTCATGTTCGGTGGCATGTACACGGTGCCGCTGCCCGACCTCGACCGCTGCTCCTACGTGCTGATCCTGGGCGCCAACCCGCTGGTGTCGAACGGCAGCCTCCTGACCGCACCGGGGATGCGGGCGCGGCTGCGCGCGCTACAGCGGCGCGGGGGGCGATTGATCGTCGTCGATCCCAACCGAAGCCAAACCGCCCGCGAGGCCGACGAGCATTACCCGATCCGCCCCGGCGCCGACGCCTTGTTGCTGCTGGCGTTGGTGCATGCACTGTTCAGCGAGAACAGCGTCGACCTCGGCCGGCTGGGCCCACACGTCCGCGGCCTCGAGGCCATCGAGGAGCTGGCCAGGGACTTCTCCCCCGAAGTCGTTGCGCCCCACTGCGACATCTCCGCGGCTGACATCCGCCGGTTGGCCCGCGAGCTGGCTGCCGCACCAGCCGCGGCCGTGTACGGCCGCACCGGCACCTGCACCCAGCGGTTCGGAACCGTGACCAGCTGGCTGATCGAGGTGCTCAACGTGCTCACCGGAAACCTCGACCGGCCGGGCGGCGCCATGTTCGCCCGTCCGGCGGCCGATCTGCGGGCGATGACCGCCCAACGCGGGGTCGCGTTCGGGCGGTGGCGCAGCCGGGTGCGGGGCGCACCGGAGACTCTGGGCGAACTGCCGTTGGCCTGCCTGGCCGAGGAGATCGACACCCCCGGGGACGGACAGGTGAAAGCGCTGATCACCGTCGCCGGCAATCCCGCGCGTTCGGCGCCCAACAGCGCTCGGCTCACGGCGGCATTCGGCCAGCTGGAGCTGATGATCGGCATGGATCTGTACCGCAATGAAACGACACGCCACGCCCATGTGCTGCTACCGGCGCCCTCACCGCTGACCAAGCCGCACTACGACCTGTTCTTCCACCATTTCGCGATCCGCAACACGGCCACCTACGCACCGCCGGTGCTGCCGCCGGACCCCGACGTCAGACCGGAATGGCAGATCCTGCTTCGGCTGATCGGAACCGTCACGCGGCAGGGCGCCACCGCCGACCTGGCAGCCATCGACGACCTGGTGGCCGAATCGCTGGCGCGAACCCTCGGCGGCGACAGTCAGGCAGGGGGGCTGCGCGGCCCCGAACGGCTGCTCGACTTGCTGTTACGGGCGGGGCCGTACGGCGACACCGAGCCCCTGACGCTGGCCCGGGTGCGTGCGCATCCCGATGGGCTCGATTTCGGCCCGCTGCGCCCACAGCTGCCCGGCCTGCTCAACACCCCGTCGGGCCAGATCGAGCTCGCCCCGCAACCGCTGGTCGACGACATCGCCGAACTACGCACCCGGCTGTTGTCGCCACCGAAAGACACCATGGTGCTGATCGGGCGACGCCACCTGCGGTCCAACAACTCCTGGATGCACAATCTGCCCACGCTCGCCAAGGGGCCCGAGCGCTGCACGCTGTTGGTCAATCCCGCCGATGCCGCACGGCTGCGGCTGGGGACTCGCGCGCGAGTGGCCTCACGCGCGGGGGCGGTCGATGCGGCGGTGGAGGTGACCGACGCGGTCCGTCCCGGCGTGGTGTCACTCCCGCATGGCTGGGGCCATGACGAACCCGACATGACGCTGGGTATCGCTGCCCGGCGGCCCGGCGTCAACAGCAACGTCCTGGCCGACGGTGTCGAGCTGGATCCGCTGTCGGGCACCGCGGTGCTCAACGGCATACCGGTACAGGTCGCCGCCAGTCCCGAGGCGAGCTCGCTGTGACCACCGACGCCGCGCTGCGCGCAGCACTGCGCAACTACGCCGAAGCCAAGAACCGGCATGACGTGGAGGCGATCCTGACGGCGTACTCCCCCGACGGCCGCTACCAGGATCCCGGTGTGCGCCAACCGATCATCGGCCGCCCGCAGTTACGCACGTTCTACACGGCGTTTTTCGAATCCGTTCCCGATTACCGGGGTGAGTTCGACGGGATGGCGTTCGGAGAAGACACCGTCGTGGTCTGGGGCCGCATGACCGGGACGACGCACACCGATCTGCTCGGCCTGCCCGTCCGGCCCGGCAGCCGCTTCGAGGTACCCGTCACGTTCGTCTGCACCTTCCGTGGCGGGCAGCTGATCAGCGACGTCGGCTACTTCGACACCAGGATCCTGCACCGCCAAGTCGGCCGACAGAACCGCTGACGGCCACAACCCAGCCAAGGAGGCGATGTTCGTGCTCGCAATCACTCAACATGCTTGGGACGGACCCGATTCCGCGCGCCTGGAGGAGGTCCCCGAACCGCGCCCCGCGCCCACCGAGGTGAAAGTTCGAGTCCACGCCGCCGGGGTGAACCCGGTGGACTACTACACCAGCAGCGGCCGGGCCTACAACCGGGTGCTTGCCCTGCCCTTCATTCACGGATGGGATGTGGCCGGTGTCGTTGAAGAGATCGGCTACGGCGTCAACCGATTCAACGTCGGCGATCGAGTCTTCGGCATGCCGTGGTTCCCGCGGCAAGCGGGCGGCTACGCCGAATTCGTCGCCGCGCCGTCACGACACTTCGCCGCCATTCCCCCTGAACTGAGTTACGCCGAAGCGGCGGCACTGCCCCTGGCGGGGCTGACCGCGTGGCAGATGCTCGTCGACGTGGCCCGGGTGACGGCCGGGCAGCGTGTGTTGATCTCGGCGGCGGCGGGCGGCGTCGGACATCTGGCAGTCCAGATCGCCAAGGCGCGAGGCGCGTACGTGATCGGCACCGCCCGGGCCGCCAAGCACCGCTTCGTCTCCGAGCTCGGCGCGGACGAGGTCGTGGACTACACCACGACTCCCGTTCACGAGGTGGTCTGGGACGTCGACGCGGTGATCCAGATGTTCGGCGGCGACGCCGGCCTCGCCGCGCTTGAGTGCCTTCGGCCCGGCGGAACTCTGGTCAGCGCCCAGGCGGCCTGGACACCGGGCCTGCACGAGCGTGCCGAACAGCTAGGGGTTCATGCCTGCGGCTATCTGGTCGAGCCCGACGCGGCCGGACTCGACGCCCTGGGTGCACTCGCGGCCAGCGGAGACCTGCGCGTACATATCGCCGAACAGCTTCCGCTGAAGGAGGCCGCGCGTGCCCTGCAGACTATCGGCGATAGCCGTACCACCGGCAAGATCGTGCTCACCGCGGCCTGACGGATCGCCCGTCGCGCGCCTGGTGGCGGTGCGCCAGGATGTCCGCCGTGTCACGGTCGGCGGGAAGGAACGCCTCGAGTCGTAACTCTGAGATGGTGATGTCGAGCGCGGTGGCGAAGGTGGCGATCGTCGCAACCAAGCGCACGTCGCCACTGTCTGTCCGCAGCTGCAGTGGGACCGCGAAGCCGAGCGTGTCTGCGGACGCACCGTTGCGGGTCGGCACTCCGTAGCCTTCCAATTCCTCGATCAGGGTTTCCAGGCGAGGGTCCGGCAGCCGCTGACCCAACCCGTCGAAGACGTGCCGCCGCCATTGGTCAAGGTTCGCGATCCTCGGCGCCATGCCTTGCGGGTGAAGCGCAAGACGGAACACATTGATCGGCGGTTCGAGCAGGTAGGGCGCCACACCGTCGAGCAGCACGCCCACCGCGCGATTCGCGCCGATGACATCCCCGACCGAGTCCATGATCAGCGCCGGATACGGAAGGTGGCCGCGAAGGATGTGCTGCAACGCCTCGCGAATCGGGTTGAGCTTCGATGATCCCAGATCCGTCTCCGCGTAGGCGGGGGCGAATCCGGCCGCGGCCAGCAGTGCATTGCGCTCTCGCAGGGTCAGATCCAGAGCGGCCGCGAGGCGCTCAACGATCTCGCGTCCGGGTGCGCTGCGACCTTGCTCGAGGAAACTCAGATGGCGCTGCGTGGTGCCGGCCGCCAGCGCCAGGTCGATCTGGCTGAGTCGGCGGCGACGACGCCAACTTCGCAATGCTGATCCAAAGCCCAGTGTGTGCGCGGCCCCCGGCATGTACCCAGTTAACTCCGCGCCTGCGGCACAGGTCTATTCCCTGTGAGGAATTGTCCAGGCGCACGGTGGTCACGACGATGAGGGCATGACGAAAGATGTGCACCTCGGGGTTGTGGCATTGCTGAGCGGTAACCAGTGGGCGGGGGCCGAGCCGTTAGAACTGGTTCGCCTGGTACGCACGGTTGAGGATCTCGGCTTCGCTTCACTGTGGGCAAACGATTCACTCTTCGGACCACGACTTGAGGCGTTGACGTTTCTGGCCGCCGCCGCGTCGGTCACCGAGCGCATCACGCTCGGCACCGCGGCGTTGCTGCCCGCGCTGCGTCGACCGGTACAGACGGCACAAGCGCTGGCCTCATTGGATCTGGTGTCACAGGGACGGCTGACCATCGGCGTGGGCGCAGGATATCCAGGGGTCTCGGAGCGCGAATACGCACTGTCGCAAGTCCCTTGGCAGCGCCGTTTCGACCGCCTGGACGACACCGTGGCCTTGTGGCGGCAGCTGTGGTCACCCGAGGGACCGGACGAGTTTCACGGCGCGACGACTTCTTTTGAGGGGCTTCCCGACTGCATCGTGCCGGCGACTCCCGGCGGCCCGCCGGTGTGGCTTGCCGGCGACACCCCGAAGGCCCGAACCCGCGCGGGAACACGCTATGACGGATGGCTCCCCTATCCGCCTACACCGGAGCAATACCAGGCGGGCCTCGACGATGTGCTGGCCGCCGCCCAAGGCACGGGCCGCGCGAAACGCGATGTGACACCGGGGTTGTTCGTCACCGTGCTGATCACCGCCGCCCCAGACTGTGGCCGCGAAGCGCTGGATAGGTTCACGAAGGCAACGTATGGATTTCCGCTGCACATCATGGAACAGATCCAGACGTTCGCAACGGGGTCGGCCGAACAGGTCGCGACGACACTGGCGGGCTACGTCGACGCCGGAGCCCGCCACCTGGTCTGCCGCATCGCCGCACTGACACTCGGCGACTATCACGATCAGCTGAAACAGTTGCAACAAGTCCGGGAGGCAATTGCGTGACGCGTCCCACGCCCCCGCGGGCACCGACGATCGCCCAACTTCTCGACGAGTATCAGCAATTCGCCGATCTATTGGGCTTGCTCGAAGCGCCGGCGTGGAACCGGACCACCCGGTGTTCGACTTGGCACGTCTGCGACATCGCAGGCCATGTCGTCGGGCAGGCCGTCGAGACGGTCAGCGGCACGATCGGCACTCGGAGCCCCGACGAGCAGGCCGCCTCACTGCGGCACCTGCCGCCTTCAACACTCGCCCTGCAGTTGCTGGACGCAAGAGAAAAGATGGCGGGTCTGGCCGCCACCTTCGACGACACCGTCTGGGAACGCCCCAGCCTCCTAGGCGATTTCACGATCGGCCAGGGGATGCATTCGCTAGTCGCCGACACATTCATCCACGCCGACGACATTCGGGATGCCCTGGGCCGCCCCTCTGCAACGGGCCCGGCCCTGTACACAAGCATTGACTTCGTCCTGGGCCGGCTCAGCCGGGACAGGGCAGCGCTGGCCGACCGGGATGTGGCATCGCTTCTGTTTCTGCCACCGGAAAACATCACGCAAGCCACCGGGTTGGATCCGCACGAATTCCTGCTCGCCGCTACCGGACGACGCGACACCACATCGTTGGGCCTTCCGCCCCGCATCAACATATTCCGTTCCTGAGGCCCGCTACGGGCCCTACACCTGCGAACCTCCGTAGTCGGCGTCCCTCGGCCAGGTGTTCGGCATCATCGGATTGATTGCGCCACCGCCGAACCCGTCACCGGCAAGCGCGGTCAACCCGGCCGGGCGTGCGGCGCCCACCCGGTGCGTGGCGCCGGGAAACCCGTGCGGCCCGGTGCCCCGGTCCGAGGACATCACCGCTGGGGGGTCAGGCGCCCAGTCTTGTTCCACGTGCATGTACTCGTGCCCGCGCCCCAGCATGCCGACCTGCGCCCGGCGCCGGCGTCGCTGTGGCGCATCCTCTTCCGCCGGCTCCGCTGCGGGAACGTCGGCGCTGTCCGGCTTCGGCGCGGCCTTCTTGCGGGCACTGGTGCCCGACGCCCGTCGGGCGCCCATGTCCAGGCCGCCGACCAGGTACATGTAGGCCGGCGTGGTCACCGACGGCGGTCCAGCCGGGGTCGGTGGCGGCGCACTCGGCGGCGGGGACTGGGCCGCGGCCGGCGCGGGCGCCGGGGCGGGTGCCGGCGCCGGGGCGGCCGCGGGTGCCGGGGCGGAGGCCGGCGGTTGGGCCATCACCAGTCCGGGTGACGGCGCGGGCGCCGGTGGTACCGCGGCGACGGCGGCGTGATGCGCCAGGGCGCCCAGACCGAGACCGCCGAGCACGCCCACCGGTGCCAGCACGGCCGAACCGGCCAGCATCGGCAAAAGCGCTGGGATCAGGGCGGTCTGGGTGATCAGGTAGTTGAGCGCCTGGACGGTGTTACCGATCGTGGCGCCGACGATCTCGACCATCGCCAGCGGTATGACCAGGCCGAGGCCCTGCGGATTGAACAGGGCCGTGTACATGATCGCCAGCAGGTCGTCGATGATGACGATGCTGGTGAACGCGAAGTAGGAGCCCGGGTCCAGCGGCACCGACAGGATGTAGGCCAAGTACGCCGGGTTGAGGTAACTCAGCGGATTGCCGGTCCAGCCCAGCCATGACCCGGGCACTCCGGCCGGCGGCAGCCACGACGATCCACCGAGACTGGCGAACCACTGGGCCAGCGGGTCGGCGATATCGGTGAACCCGATCTTGTCGAAGAACGCCAGCCACTCCGCATACAGCGGGTATTGTCCGCTGTCGGGATAAGGCGGCTGCGGGACAAGGCCTTCCAGCCATTTCGCGAAGTCGAGGAACCATTGCGGCGACTGCGGCGGCGTCGCGTCCGCGCTGCCCGGCGTCTTGAGAACCGCTGGGGCCGGGTCGGTTTGCGGTACCGACGCCACCGATGTGGTCGCGGTCGCCTCGTAGACGGTCATCACGGTGGCCGCCTGCGCCCACATCCGCGCGTAGTCGGCCTCGTTCAAGGCGATCGGAATCGTGTTGATACCGAAGAAGTTTGTTCCGACCAGCACGGCGTGGGTGGCGTGGTTGGCGGCCAACTCCCCCAGGGTCGGCATCATGGCCACTGCGCTGGTGTAGGCGGTCGCGGCGTTCTGCTGCGCAGTGGCCGTCACCGTCGCGTCGGTACCGGCACGCAGCAGCCAGGCCAGGTAGGGGGCGTTGGCGGCCACGAACGCCTCAGCGGACGGTCCCTGCCAGGCTCCGGCCTGCACCCCGGCCAACAGGCTGGTCAGTTCGTCGGCGATCGCCATGTATTCGACGGATAGGGAGGTCCAGGCTGCCGCGGAGGCCAGCAGTGGGCCGGCGCCGGGGCCGGCAGACAACAGGGACGAATGGATCTCAGGAGGCGACGCCACCCAGATAGGCGCGGTCAAGGTGATCAGCTCTCTCGGGGTACACCGCCCCGGGTCGCAGGACGCGACGATGTGAGTGTCCTGACTCTCGGATCAACGCTCGCCTCGCCTTCCAACTCCGTGAAGAGCCGTGGCTGTTGAGGGTCGCTCCCCGATCACAGTGGCGGGACCGTGCCGGATTCACACCGGCTTCCTGCACCATCGTTGCCTTACCGGCGCATTATCGCACGCTATGGCAGGGGCGGCGAAGCCCTGTCACACGCTGGCCCGCCCGGGGCCGTGTACCGCTTCTGCGACCGCATCGGCCAGCGGAACGATGTCGTCGGGGGCCAGTTCGGCGATGGTGATCCGCAGCCCCGGGGCGCTGCGGAGCCGAAACCGGGCCCCCGGAGCCGCCGCCCAGCCCGCGGCGAACAGCGCCGTCATCGCCACCGCCTCGTCGGGCACCGGGATCCACACGTTGAGGCCGGAACGGCCGTGGGCGGCCACACCGCGATCGGCCAGTGCCGCACACAAACCGGAGCGGGCAACGCCGTAGGCGGCTTCGGCGTCGGCCACCCGTTGAGTCGTGGCGACGTCGCGCCACATCTCGACCGCAATGTTCTGCAGCAGGTGACTGACCCAGCCCGGCCCCAGCCGCAGCCGGCCCTGCACCCGTTCGACGGTGCGCTGGTCTCCGGCCAGCACCGCCAGCCGCAGGTCCGGGCCGTAGGCCTTGGCCACCGACCGAATGAATGCCCAGTGCCGGGTCACCCCCGCCAGCGAGTGCAAGGGCGCCCCGGCGATGGCCGCGCAGTGGTCGTCTTCGACCAACAGCACGTCCGATCCCTCCAGCAGCACCCGCAGGGCATCGGCACGTTCGGCGGAAACCGCTGCGCCGGTGGGATTCTGGGCCCGGCTTGTCACCACCACAGCGCGCACCCCACGCCCCAGCACACGTGCCAGGTCGGCCGGCACCGGCCCGTCGTCGTCGACCCCGACCGGCTCCGGAGTGAGTCCCAGTGCGCCCAGCAGGTCGAGCAGGTTGGGCCATCCCGGGTCTTCGACGGCGACCCGGTCGCCGGGGCGCAGGTGCGCGGAGAGCACCCGCTCGATCGCGTCCAGCGCCCCGGAGGTGACCGCGAGGTGGTCCGCCGGCACACCGTCGGCGGCCAGTTCGGTCGAGACATGGTCGGCCAGCACCGGCGCGATCGGCGGATGCCCGTAGAGCACAACAGATCCCGACGCGGCGGCGACGATCGGCAGCAGCGCCGGATTGGGGTTTCCGGTGGACAGGTCTCGCACGTCCGGGGGCACGGCCAGCCCGCGCAGCGAGCGCGGTGTGGTGGCCGGGCGATCGCGGACCCGGGTGCCGCGCCGGCCCGAACTCTCGACGGCGCTGCGGTCGCGCAACAGCCGGTAGGCGGCGGCCACGGTGTTCGGATTCACCCCGAGTTGCTGGGCCAGCCCGCGGATCGGCGGCAGCACGGCCCCCGGAGCCAGCGCGCCGCACGCGATGCCCTCTTCGACGCTGGCCGCGATGGCTTCAGCGCCCTCACCCGTGATGCTGTATTGTACTGCCACAATGTTTATATTGCACTAGTACATTAATGGAGGCAAGCCCGTGTCCTATGCGCCGACGCCGCAGACCACCCCCAGCCGCTACCGGGAACGGGCCCGCTACGACCGCGAGACCGTGCACCGCATCCTGGACGAGGCGCTGATCTGCCATCTGGGCTACGCCCGCGAGGGCCATCCGGTGGTGCTGCCCACCACCCATGCCCGGGTCGGCGAGACGCTGTATCTGCACGGCTCCACCGGCAGCGGCCCGGTGCTGGCCGCCGGCCCCGCGGGCCTGCCGGTCTGCGTCACCGCCACCCTGGTCGATGGGTTGGTGCTGGCCCGTTCGGCGCTGCACCATTCGATGGCCTACCGGTCGGTGGTGGTCATCGGCGCCGCCCGGCTGGTCGAGGACGACGCCGAGAAGCGGCGCGGACTGAATGCACTGCTCGATCACGTGGCGCCCGGCCGGGCCTCCGACGCCCGGCCGCCCAACCGCCGGGAACTGGCGGCGACGGCGGTGCTGGCCCTGGACCTGGTCAAGGTGTCGGCCTCGGTGCGTGACGGCGGGCCCAACGACGAACCCGAGGACATCGCGTTGCCGCACTGGGCGGGAGTGGTTCCGCTGCAGATAGTCGCCGGGCGCCCGGAGCCGGCCGCCGATCTCGACCCGGCCATCGCGCTGCCGTCCTACCTGGAGTCCTACCGCAGACCGCGGTGAGAGCCGGCCGGATCGGCGCGGTGATGATCTACATCGTCTGCCTGCGGCGCTCCGGCATCCAGGTCCCCGGCGTCATCGGCGCGATGGCTCCGCCGCCGAATGCGTCCCCGGCCAACGCGGTCAGCCCGCTCGGCATCACCGGTTCCTCCAAGTCCATGTACTCATACCCGCGGCCGAGCATGTCGGTCTTCGCGCGCCGGCGCCGACGGGCCTTCGCCTGCTCGTCGGTGGTGTCCGCCGGCGCGGGAATTTCGGCGGCATCGGATTCGGACGCCTTGCGGCGGCGCGCGCTGGTGCCCGCGGCCCGGCGGGCCTGCTGGTTCAGGCCGGCGACGAGGTACATGGCGGACAGCGCGTCGCCCGGCGACAGCGGCGGGGCGGGCGGTGGCGGGGGTGCCCCGGGAG
>NZ_MVHU01000037.1 GCF_002086285.1 Mycolicibacter kumamotonensis
AAACACCACCTAATCAAGACGTTCCACGGCTGGCGCGACCGGCAACACGCCGACGGGACCATCGACTGGCTCAGTCCGACCGGCCAGACCTACACCACCCACCCCGGCAGTCGGCTGTTGTTCCCCGCCCTCTGCGAGCCGACCGGCCGCCTACCCGTACCGACTGGCCGACAATCGGATTCGGCTGGCCGAACCCTGATGATGCCCACCCGACGACGAACCCGGGCCCAGAACCGCGCCCGGGCCATCGCCGCCGAACGGGCTCTCAACACCAGGCCCCCGCCATCCTGAGCCGCCGAGCAATGTTGCCCTCAACCCAGGAACCGTGCGCGCACTTCCGGCGCCGGCACCGGACAAGTGTCATGCTTGCCGCCGATTCGATAGCGGACGGCGGCGAAGCGGTCGTAGAGACGGTCACGGATTCCAGCGGGAATAATGCAGGCCGCCAGCAGTAGCCGGAACGGCCCGCCCAGATAGCGCACCACCTTCAGGGCCCCCGCCGATCGAACGCTGACCTGCTCGCCGGGTTGACCGGGGTCGTCGACGAAGACCATGGAGTCGATGCCTTGCAGGTCCGGATGGCGCTCGATGACCGCGCGGGCGAAGTCGCTGTCCAGGGCGGCGAATCGCAGGGTGCCGCGCCGGTCGTGGCGAAGGATGGTCTGGACCGAGCGGTTGCAGACTCCGCAGACGCCGTCGTAGAGCAGCACCGGCGCAGCGTGGGAGTTCGTCATCGATGCACCGCCACGTCGCTCACACCACGCCGCTGACGTAGCGCCGTTCGCGTACCGCCTCAAGCACCTCGCGCAGGCCGTCGGCGCTTTGCCGCCAAGAGAATTCGGCGCTGCGGTCCTGTGCCTTGCCGCCGAGCTGTTCGCGCAGCACCGCGTCCGCCAGCAACCGATGGAGCTGTTCGACCAGCTCGTCACGATCGTCGACCAGCAGCCCGGTCACGCCGTCTACGATCGAATCGGACAGGCCTCCGGAAGCTCGATAGCCGATGGTGGGCACCCCGTGCTGGCCGGCCTCGACGACGGCCAGCCCCCAGCCCTCCTTGCGGGACGGCAGCACGTGCACCCAAGCCTGTTGCACCAGCCGGTGTTTGGTGTGCTCGTCGACGTGGCCGTGGAAGGTGACCGCGTCGGTGATCCCCAGGGCCGTGGCGTGCTGCACCAGTCGATCGCCCCACCAGCCGCCGCCGATGACGTCCAGACGCAGGCCGGGCACCCGGCTGCGCAGTGCGGCGACCGCCTCCAGGGCGTCCTCGATCTGCTTGTGCGGCACCAGCCGGGACAGCACCACCACCCGGGGTGTCTCGGCTCGCGGGCCGGACAGCGTCGCCGGCGGCGCCTCGTCGAGGCCGTTGCGCACCACCGCGATGCGTTCGGCGCCCACGCCCAGTTCGATCAGGTCGCGCGCCGAGGGCAGCGACACCGTCAGGTACTGGTTGCGCCGGTTCAGCCACGGCGACAGTCTCGACTCCACCAGCCAGCCGATCCGGCTCAACACCGGTCCGGCCACCGGCCATTGCTCACGGTGGCAGTGGTGCACCAGCATCGCGACCCGGCGTCCGTAGATCAGCCGCGCCAAAAACGGCAGCCCGTTCTGGGTGTCGATCACCGCGTCCGGCCGCACCCGCCGCAGCGGGCCGAGCCCGACGCGCGCCGCCGCCATCACCGCCAGTGCCCAGAGGTACACCGTGTAGCGGCCACCGCGGCGACTTATCCGCACCCCGTCGATGACTTCGTGTTTGGGCGCACCCGGGTAGCGGGCGGTGCGCAGCGTGACCGCGACTCCGGCGGAAGCCAACTCCGCCCCGATGCGCTGCAGGTAGGTCTCACTGCCGCCGCCCTGCGGATGCCCGGTATCGCGCCAGCACAGCAGCAGGACGGAGCGCACACCAGACACAGGACAACAGGGTAGTCCCGCGGGCTGGGCCTAGGCTTGGCCCGGTGGCCGCCACCGACCTGTTCGCCCGACGCGCGACGCTGGCCCGCTCGGTGTACCTGCTGCGCCAGTTCCGCTACGAACAGACCGATCCGGCGCGGTTCTACGGCGCCCTGGCCCTCGACACCGCGGCCCTGGTCACCGACCTGTGGAAGGGCGTGCACGGGGACGATCCGACCGGCGGCACCGTGCTCGACGTCGGCGGGGGGCCGGGTTACTTCGCGACCGCATTCGCCGAGGCAGGCCTGCGCTACATCGGTGTGGAACCCGACCCCGGGGAAGTGCACGCAATGCATGCGGCCGGCTCCGCATCGTCGCCGGGCAACTTCGTGCGGGCGTCGGGGATGGCGTTGCCGTTCGCCGACGACAGCGTGGACATCTGCTTGTCGTCCAACGTGGCCGAACACGTGCGGCGGCCCTGGCGGCTCGGCAACGAGATGCTGCGGGTCACCAGGCCGGGCGGGCTGGTGGTGCTGTCCTACACGGTGTGGCTGGGCCCGTTCGGTGGCCATGAGATGGGCCTTACCCACTATCTGGGCGGGCGCCGGGCCGCGGCGCGCTACACGCGCAGGCACGGCCACCCGCCCAAGAACAACTACGGTTCGTCACTGTTCGCGGTATCGGCGGCCGAGGGGCTGGACTGGGCCCGTCACACCGGTGCGCTCGTCGCGGCTTTCCCCCGCTATCACCCGCGATGGGCGTGGCGGATGACCTCGGCACCGGGCCTTCGCGAGTTCCTGGTGAGCAATCTGGTGCTGGTTCTGCAACCCGACTGAGTCCATTGACTGCAACGTGTTCTAATCCGCGCGTCGGCTAGGTAGGGTTGCGCCATGACCGTGAGCACCGCGACCGAATACGACACCCTTTTCATCGGCGGCAAGTGGACCGCCCCGTCCACCGACCAGGTGATCGAAGTCCGCTCACCGGCCACCGGCGAGTATGTCGGCAAGGTCCCGCTGGCGACCAAGGCAGATGTGGATGCGGCGGTGGCGGCCGCGCGCGCCGCTTTCGACTCCGGGCCGTGGCCGTCGACCCCGCCGGCCGAGCGGGCCGCCGTCATCGCCGCCGCGATCACGCTGATGGAGGAGCGCAAGGAGCTGTTCACCTCGCTGCTGGCCGCCGAGACTGGCCAGCCGCCGATGGGCGTCGAGACCATGCACTGGCTGAGCTCGATCGGCGCCCTGAACTTCTTCGCCGGCCCCGCCGTCGACGAGGTCAGTTGGGAAGAGGTCCGCTCCGGCGCCTACGGGCAGACGCTCGTGCGGCGCGAACCGCTGGGTGTGGTCGGCGCGATCGTGGCGTGGAACGTGCCGCTGTTCCTGGCGGTCAATAAGCTGGGCCCGGCGCTGCTGGCCGGCTGCACGGTGGTGCTCAAGCCGGCCGCCGAGACCCCGTTGACCGCCAACGCCCTGGCGCAGGTGTTCGCCGACGCCGGTCTGCCCGAGGGCGTGCTGTCAGTGGTGCCCGGAGGTGCGGAGACCGGTCAGGCGCTGACCTCCAACGCCGACGTGGACGTCTTCTCCTTCACCGGCAGCTCGGCCGTGGGCAAGGAGATCGGCAAGCGCGCCGCGGAGTTGCTCAAGCCGTGCACCCTGGAGCTCGGCGGCAAGTCGGCGGCCATCGTGCTCGAGGACGTCGACCTGGCGTCGGCCGTTCCGATGCTGGTGTTCACCGGGATCATGAACACCGGGCAGGCCTGTGTGGCCCAGACCCGCATCCTGGCGCCGCGCTCGCGTTACGAGGAGATCGTGGAAGCGATCAAGAACTTCGTCACCGCGATGCCGGTCGGCGTGCCCAGTGACCCGGCCGCCCAAGTCGGCTCGCTGATCAGCGAGAAGCAGCGCGAGCGGGTCGAGGGCTACATCAAAAAGGGCATCGAGGAGGGCGCCCGCCTGGTGTGCGGCGGCGGCCGTCCCGAGGGTCTGGACGGCGGCTTCTTCGTGGAGCCGACGGTCTTCGCCGACGTGGACAACTCCATGACCATCGCCCAGGAGGAGATCTTCGGGCCGGTGGTGTCCATCATCGCCTACGACACCGAGGACGACGCGATCAAGATCGCCAACGACTCGGTGTACGGACTGGCCGGCAGCGTCTGGACCAGCGACGTCCCGCGCGGCATCGAGATCTCCAAGAAGATCCGGACCGGCACCTACGCGATCAACTGGTATGCCTTCGACCCGTGCTGCCCGTTCGGCGGCTACAAGAACTCCGGCATCGGCCGGGAGAACGGCAAGGAAGGCGTCGAGCACTTCACCCAGCAGAAGAGCGTGCTGATGCCGATGGGCTACACGCTGGACGCCTGAGCGCGTTGCCGTTGCCGCAACGGTAAGCCCATATACTTCCGTCCGTGGGCGTGCTGCTGTGGTTTGCACCGTGGGCGGTGTACTGGGTGCTGGTGGGACATGCGCCGCTGCTGATCGCGGCGACGGTGGCGCTGGCCGTCGCGGTCGCCGTCCTGCTCAGCAGCCGTGAACCCGCGGCCCGGATCCCGGCGATCGGTGCGGTCGCGACGTTCGCGGTGCTGGCGCTGGCACCGACGATCGGTGGCGCGCAGCGGTGGGTGCTGCCGCTGAGTTTCGCCGGACTGTTCGCGGTGGTGCTGATCAGCCGGCTGCTCGGCAATCCCGTGGCGGCGGCCGTCGCCCGGGCGGATCTGCCCGCGGCAGTGGAGCAAAGCGCGCTGTTCGCGCCCGTCGTCGACCGGCTGACATGGCTGTGGCTGGGTGCGCTGGCGGCGATGTCCGCGTCGGCGCTGATCCCGCCGATCGCCTTGCCCGACGCCACCCTGCACGACACCGGCTCGGCGCTGACCTACCTGTGCAACTGGGTGATTCCGTTCGCCATCCTGACCGCGGTGGCGATCGGGGCGCGTCTTGTGACCTCCCGGATGACCGCCGGCTTCGGCGATGCGGTGCGCAAGACCAGCTTCGTCGCGTTCGTCGACATGGAGATCGATCAGCTTTATTACCTGGCGCAAGAACACGCCAACCGCGAAGTCGGCCCGGGCCAGGAGGCCTACAACGTCACCGTCGGCGCCAAAGGGACAGCCTTGGTGGGCGACGACACCCGGGTCTCGTGGCCGTCCACCTACAAGGTTCGGCAACGGCGCGGCTGAGGCCGGCGGGCTTCAGCCCTTGAGGTGACGCCGGCGGCGGTGTTCGATGCAGCGGCCCACCTCGGCGCGGTAGTAGTCCTCGTCGAACCCGCCGGCGTTGTACAGCCGCGCCCCCAGCCGGTCCCGCAGCTCGCCGATATTCACCTCGGCGGTGGCGTTCGCGAGCACCCAGTCGACGGCGGCTTCGCTGCCCTGCTCCCGGCAGATCCGGTCGACCCGCCGGGCCGCGGCCAATCGGTGGAAACGGGCGAAGCCGGTTTTGCTCCAGGACCGGATCTCTCGGGCCTCCAGATCGAGCAGTTCGCGCAGCACCGCCGCCGGACCATCGGCCACCGTTTTGAACGGTGCGGCGTCGACGAAAGCCAGTGCGCCGTCGGGGCGCCGGATGCCCTCGACGTCGGGCTCCACCGCCACCGCCCCGCGCCCCTTGGCCAGCTCGTGCGCCCACCGGACGATCGTGTAGCCGTGGTCGGGTAGTCGGTATTTCCGGGTGTGGGTGTCCACAACGGTGAGCGTAGCGGCCGACGAACAACGACCCCGGTGGGTGCACCGGGATGATTCTGGCGCCGAGCGCCCGGGTCGCCCAAAGAGTGACGGCGTATCGCGCCGGGTCAGCCTCGGGCGCACGCTCGCGGCTGCCGAAGCCTAGAAGGCGTCCTCGCTCAGCTCCATCACCGCCAGGTCGTCGTTTTCGACGATTCGTCGCTCTGCGCCGAGCCGCGGCAACACGACGCCGGCGAAGAACGTCGCCGCGGTGACCTTTCCAGCGTAGAAATCCCGGTCGGCGTCGGACGGGTCGCGGTCCAGGGAGCCCAGCGCGATCTCGGCCTGCCGCAACAGCAACCAGCCGATCACCAGGTCACCCGCGGCCAGCAGAAACCTCACCGACTCCAGGCCCACCCGGTAGAGCTCGCGGGCATCCTGTTGCGAGCCGAGCAGGTATCCGGTCATCGTGGTGGCCATCGCCCGCACATCGTCGAGAGCGGTGGCCAGCAGTTTGCGGGAGTCCGCCAGCTCGGAACGCGCGTCGCCGCTGTCGAGGAACTCTTCGATTTGGGCGACCAGATGCCCCAATGCCACGCCGCGGTCGCGGGCGATCTTGCGGAAGAAGAAGTCCTGCGCCTGAATGGCGGTGGTGCCCTCGTAGAGGCTGTCGATCTTGGCGTCGCGGATGTACTGCTCGATCGGATAGTCCTGCAGGAACCCGGACCCGCCGAACGTCTGCAGCGATTCGGTCAGGTATTGATACGCACGTTCCGACCCGACCCCTTTGACGATGGGCAGCAGCAAGTCGTTGACCCGCTCGGCGAGCTCGGCGTCGGCACCGGAGACCAGCATGGCCACCTGCGGGTTCTGGTGGGCCGCGGTGTAGAGGTACAGCGCCCGCATCCCCTCGGCGTAGACCTTCTGCATCATCAGGGCACGACGCACGTCCGGATGGTGGATGATCGTCACCCGCGGCGCGGTCTTGTCGGTCATCTGGGTCATGTCGGCGCCCTGAATACGGGTCTTGGCGTATTCCAGCGCATTGAGATATCCGGTCGACAGGGTGGCGATCGCCTTGGTGCCCACCATCATTCGGGCGTACTCGATGACGTGGAACATCTGCGCGATGCCGTTGCGGGAGTCGCCGACAAGCCAGCCCTTCGCCGGGGTGCCGTGCTGGCCGAAGGTCAGCTCGCAGGTGGTCGAAACCTTCAGCCCCATCTTGTGTTCCAGCCCGGTGACGAACACCCCGTTGCGCTCACCGGGCTCGCCGGTCTCGGGATCCGGCAGATACTTGGGCACCAGAAACAGGCTGAGCCCCTTGGTTCCCGGCCCGGCGCCCTCGGGACGAGCCAGGGTCATGTGCATGATGTTCTCGAACAGGTCGTCACTGTCGCCGTTGGTGATGAACCGCTTGACGCCGTCGATGTGCCAGCTGCCGTCGGGCTGCTCGATCGCCTTGGTCCGGCCGGCGCCGACGTCGGAACCCGCATCGGGTTCGGTGAGGACCATGGTGGCGCCCCAGTTCCGTTCGATCGCCATGGCCGCCCAGTGCTTCTGTTGTTCGTTGCCCAGGTCGTAGAGGATGTTGGCGAAAACCGGCCCGGCCATGAACATGAACACCGCGGGATTGGCGCCCAGCACGAGTTCGTTGATCGCCCAGGAGACCATCGCCGGCGCGGGTACGCCACCGACGTCCTCGGTCAGGCCGATGCGGAACCACTCTCCCTCCTGCCACGCCCGCAGCGACGCCTTGAACGGCTCGGGCAGGGACACGGTATGGGTGGCCGGGTCGAACACCGGCGGATGGCGGTCGCTCTCGGCGAACGACTCGGCCACCGGCCCCTCGGCGAGCCGGGCTGCTTCGGCCAGCATCTGGCGCACGGTGTCGCCGTCGAGATCGCCGAAGGCGCCGTCAGCCAGGCACTGTTCCAACCCCAGCAGCTCGAACAGATTGAATTCCAGGTCGCGGACATTGCTCTTGTAATGACCCATGGGTCAAGCATGCGCCGGACCCGCGGCGGCTACCCGGGGTTTCGGCACATCCCCCAGCCGTGAGAGCCGGGCGCGCTCCGCTGCTCAGGCCCGGATCGTGGAAGCTCATCTCGCCGATGCTGTCGGCCACCCCCGTCGTACCGGTAGCATGGACAAAACTAGAACACGTTTCAATTGGAGGGGCCGCGGTGGACACGCCGGACAACGACTGGTCAGACGACGTGGCCAGGCCCATCACCAAGTGGGATCCGGGCCTGACCGAGCGGGTGATGGGCTTGCTGCGTCCGCTGATCAAGGGCTATCACCGGGCCGAGGTGCGCGGTTTGGATTCGTTCCCCAACGGCGGCGCCCTGGTGGTGTCCAACCATTCCGGCGGCCTGTTCGCGATGGACGTCCCGGTGTTCGCCACCGGCTTCTACGACACGTTCGGCTACCAGCGTCCGGTTTACACGCTCAGCCACGACCTGATCTTCACCGGCTTCACCGCCGACTTCTTCCGCAAGACCGGGTTCATCCCGGCCAACCACGCCAACGCCGACGAGGCGCTGCGCTCCGGCGGCGTGGTGGTGGTTTTTCCCGGCGGAGACTACGACGTTTACCGACCGACCCTGCAGGAGAACAAGATCGACTTCGGCGGTCGCAAGGGCTACATCCGCGCCGCGATCAACGCTGGTGTGCCGTTGGTCCCGACGGTCGCCATCGGCGGTCAGGAAAGCCAGCTCTACCTGTCGCGTGGCACCGGGCTGGCCAAGGCGCTGCGGTTGGACAAGCTGCTGCGCGCCAAGATCTTGCCGATCTCCTTCGGCTTCCCTTTCGGCCTGTCCGCGGTGCTGCCGGTCAACCTGCCGCTGCCCACCAAGATCGTCATGCAGGTGTGCGAGCCGATCGACATCGCCGCCGAATTCGGTGAGGATCCCGATATCGACCTCGTCGACGCACACGTGCGGGCCGTGATGCAGGAAGCGCTGGACAAGCTGGCGCGCGAGCGCCGTCTGCCGATCCTGGGCTGAGCGGAATGGACCCCGGACCGTTCGACCGGCTGACCCGGATCGGATCGATGCTGCAAACCTTCACCCGTGCCGGACTGCTGGCGCCGATGCGGCCCGACAGATACCTGCGGATCGCTGCCGCCGCGGCCCGGGAGGGCGGCACCACCACCACCGGTATCGCCATGGCGGCGCAGCGTTGCGGGGAGCGGACGGCGATCATCGATGAACGCGGCACATGCAGCTACGCGCAGCTCGACCGGCGCTGCGATGCGCTGGCCGCCGCCCTGCAATGGCTGCCGGGCCGGACGCCACGCGCCGTGGCACTGATGTGCCGCAATCACCGCGGCTTCATCGAGGCGCTGGCCGCCGCGAACCGGATCGGCGCCGACGTACTGTTGCTCAACACCAGCTTCGCCGGGCCGGCGCTGGCCGAGGTCGTGGCCCGCGAAGGTGTCGACCTGATCTTCTACGACGAGGAGTTCACCGCGGCGGTGGATCTGGCCGTACCGGCCGAGTCCCGGTGCATCCGGGTGGTGAGCTGGGCCGACTCCGAGTGCCCCGGGCTGACGGTGGACGACCTGATCGACGCCAACACCGGGCGGCGCCCGGCCAAACCGACCCGCACCGGCAGCCTGGTCATGCTCACCTCCGGAACCACCGGCACCCCGAAGGGCGCACGCCGGTCGGGCCGCGGCGGCGGCGGCGTCGCCGATCTTGCGGCTATCTTCGACCGAATCCCTTGGCACACCGAGGAAACCGTCGTCATCGCCGCACCGATGTTTCACGCCTGGGGGTTCTCCCAGCTGGCACTGGCCTTGACGATGGCCTGCACCATCGCCACCCGGCGCAAGTTCGACCCGGAGGCCACCCTGGCGCTGGTGGAGGACAACGACGCGACCGGATTGTGCGTGGTACCGGTCATGTTCGACCGGATCATGGGTTTGCCCGATGAAATCCGGGCCCACTACCCGTGCCGCTCACTGCGGTTCGCAACTGCATCCGGCTCGAGGATGCGCCCGGACGTGGTGACGGCGTTCATGGACGCCTACGGTGATGTGGTCTACAACAACTACAACGCGACCGAGGCCGGCATGATCGCGCTGGCCACACCGGAGGACCTGCGCTACTCCCCCGATACGGCCGGGCGTCCGGCCCCGGGAACCGAGATCCGGATCCTCGACGCCGATTGCGCCGAGGTGCCGCCCGGGCAGACCGGGCAGATCTTCGTGCGGAACTCGTCCCAGTTCGACGGCTACACCGGCGGCGACTCCAAGCGGTTCCACGACGGCTTCATGGCGTCCGGTGATCTGGGCTACTTCGATGGCACCGGAAGGCTTTTCGTGGTCGGCCGCGACGACGAGATGATCGTTTCCGGCGGCGAGAACGTCTACCCGATCGAGACGGAGAAGGCGCTGACCAAACATGCCGCCGTCGCCGAGGCCGCCGTGATCGGCGTCGACGACGCCGACTACGGGCAGCGCCTGGTGGCCTTCGTCGTATTGGAGCCGGGAACCACAGCGACCCCCGAGGAACTCAAGCAGCACGTCCGGGACAACCTGGCCGGCTACAAGGTACCCCGTCAGATCACCATCCTGGACTCCTTGCCGCGCAACAACACCGGCAAGGTGCTGCGCCGTGAACTTCAGGCGCTGGCAGCGGCCGACTGAAACCTAGGCGGGCGCCATCGCGGTCTCGACCGGCGTCAGCTTCTCGGAAAGCCCCGCGGCACGGCGGATCTCGACGAACTCGTTCACCAATGCGGTGGTCACCTCGTGCGGATCGTCAACGGTGGCGCCGTCGGTCAGCACCGAGATGTTGAGCTGGTCGACGTAACTCCACACGGTGATGTTCAATCCGCTGCCGGCGGTCAACGGTCCCACCGAGTAGATCTCGGTGACCAACGCGCCCCCGACCCGGCCCCGCTCCCGCGGGCCGGGCACGTTGGAGATGTTGAGGTTGAGCACCTTGTTCTGCCCGTCCCGGCTGGACAGCCACCGGAACAGTGACTCCGCCGGCGCCTGCGGGAGGTACGCCGACCATCTGCTGACCAGCTCCGGCCCCACCAGGTGATGGGCCTCCTTAGCCAGAGTGGCTGCCTCCCTAGCTTTTTCGACCCGTTCTGGCACATCTTCGACGTCGACGGGCAACGCCACCAACACCCCGGAGAACCGGTTGCCGGAGATCCGGTCCGGGGAGAAGTCGAAGCTCATCGGCACCGACGCCAAAAGCGGATGGTCCGCCGTTCCGTCGTAGCGCAGCAGCAGCGTGCGTAAAGCACCTGCCGAGATGGCCAGAACCAGATCGTTGATGGTGGCACCCAAACACTTGCTGGTCGCCTTGATGTCGGCCAGCGCGAGGGTGGCGGTGGCGAACCGGCGCTCGGGGGTGAGCATATGGTTGATGAAGCTCGGTGGCGGAGTGAACGGCCGGGTCAGTTCGGCGGACAGTTTCCGGGTGCTGCGCCGGACCCGCCCGACGCCGGCCGCGGTATAGCGGATCGTCGCCGGGATTCTGCCCATCTGCCGGAAGTGGTCGCGGAACGCCGAGCGCACCAACTGCCCGCTGGTGGGGGCGGGATCGGTTTCGTAGGAATCCCGTTCGAACTGCGGCCCGGTCAGCAGATCCATGCCGCGGGCCATCAGATTCGCCGAGGCTATCCCGTCGGCGAGGGCGTGGTGGATCTTGCCGACCACCGCGATCCGGTTGTTCGCCAGGCCGTCGATGAAGTACATCTCCCACAGCGGGCGGCTACGGTCCAGTGGTGTGCTGGCGATCTGACCGATGGCCTCGTCGAGCTCGCGCCGGCCGCCCGGAGCGGGTAGCGACCACGGCCGGATGTGATAGGCCAGGTCGACTTCGCAATTCTCCCGCCACATCGGATGGTGGAACTTGCCGGGGATGTCCACCAGTTGGTAGCGGAACGGGTCCAGCTTGTAGAGCCGGCTGTGGATCACCCGGCGGAAGGCCTCTACGTCGAAGCCGCGCCGGTCGGGGTCCAGCTCGATCACCGCGACCTTGAGGGTGTGCATGTGCACGTTCGGCGTCTCGCTGTAAAGCAGCACCGCGTCCCAGCCGCTGAGCCGCTTCACCGTCGAACCATCCCCATGCAGGGACCTTACCGCGGCCGGCGGTGTTCAGATGACCTGTTTACTGCCGATCGTGGTGTGGTCCCGGTGAATCTGATTGAGGAACAACCCGATTGCCGTGCTCACCGCACCGGTGCGGGCTCCGTCGGTCATGTCGAAGCCATGTCCTGCCCCCGGTAGCTCCAGGTACCCGACCTTGGAGTGCGACACGGCCCGTAACCGGTCGGCGAAGTCCCTGGCCTGCGCGACCGGGATGACGGTGTCGGCACTGCCGTGCACCACCAGGAACGGGGGCGCCCCGGAATGCACCCGCGCGATCGGCGAGGCCTTGCGGTAGAGGTCCCGGTGCCGCCGGATCGACCTGCCCACCACCACCCGTTCCAGGAAGTCGACGAACGCGACCCGCTCCGGAGTGGACCGGTCCTGCCAGTCGTAGCGTCCGTAGATGCCGACGACGGCGTCCACCGAGGTGTCGGCGCCGTCGGGGAGTTGGTCGGCGTAGTCCCGATCGCCCCGGTCGCTTCCGGTCAGTCCGGCCAGTGCCGCCAGATGCCCGCCGGCCGAGGCGCCCGCCACGGCGACGAAGTTGCGGTCGCCGCCGAACTTGTCGACGTTGGCGTGCGCCCAGGCGATCGCGGTCTTGACGTCGACGATGTGGCGCGGCCAGCGGTTGTGCGGCGCGACCCGGTAGTCGATGGACAGGCAGACCCAGCCCCGCTCGGCCAGGTGCGACAGCAGCGCATAGCCCTGCAGCGTCCGGCTGCCGTGCACCCAGGCGCCGCCGGGGACATAGATCAGCACCGGAGCCGGCGTCGTCGGCAGCTCACGGGGGGCCCACACGTCGAGCACCTGGGCGGGGTCGTGGCCGTACCGCACGCCGGAACGGTGGATGTGGCGCCGGTGCTGCCATGCCTTCCACACCGGCGGTGCCTGCTCCGGTTGGGGCCAGTCGATGTCCAGGTCGGCGGCGGCGACGACGCCACGCAAGGCGGCCTCGGAGACCGCCCGGGTCTGCTCGCGCTCCCGCTTGCGGACGGTCGCGGCCCCGGGCGTCAGCCAGGACTTGGCCGCGCTGGACACGAACTCCGGCATGTGGCGGGTGCCCCACACCCCCATCGCGGTCATTCCGCCCAGGGGTTCCAGCCGCTTGCCGACCACCGGCAGGGAAGCTGAAGCGACGCTGAACGCCAGCAGGTAGTCCGCAGGTCGGGCGCGCCTCAGCCAGCGCAGGCGGCCGGTCAGGTTCCAGCCGGTCTCCCGGGTCTGCGGTGCTGCGGTCATGGGGGGAGAGTACCGCGCTGACGCGAGAGTAAACGGCAATCGGGTGGGTAGTCGGCAGTGGCCATCCGCGCACCGGCAATACTGAGCCGATGGTAAGCAGCGCGTTCCATCCAGATCTGCGCCGAGCCGCCCGATTCCTGCCGCGCGGCGGCATCGGGCCCCGGACATTGCCGGTGCTGCGGGCGCTCGCGGGCCTGCAGGGCCGTCGCAAACCCAGCGGCATCGACGTGCTGCCGCTGCCGTCGGGCGGCAACGTCCGGGTTTTTCGGCCGCGCCACGGTTCCACCGAGCCCGCTCCGGCCCTGCTGTGGATCCACGGTGGCGGCTATGTGCTCGGCCAGGCCGCCCAGGATGACCGGCTGTGCCGGCGCTTCAGCGACGAACTCGGTATCACCGTTGCGTCGGTGGATTACCGGCTGGCGCCCCAGCACCCCCACCCCGCCGGGCTGGAGGACTGCTGGGAAGGGCTGACGCTGCTGGCCGGGCTGCCCGGAGTAGATCCGGCGCGGGTGGCGATCGGCGGGGCCAGCGCGGGTGGCGGGCTGGCTGCCGCGCTGGCGCAACTGGCCGTCGACCGTGGTGGAATTCAGCCGGTGCTGCAGCTACTGGTCTACCCGATGCTCGACGACCGCAGCGCGCAGTTGCCGGCCGATCCGGGCTACCGGCTGTGGAGCCCGCGGAGCAATCGTTTCGGCTGGACGTCGTATCTGGGCGATGCGGATCCGCAGGTCGCGGTCCCGGCCCGGCGTGCCGATCTGAGCGGGCTGGCACCGGCCTGGATCGGGGTGGGCACCCTGGACCTGTTCCACGACGAGGATCTGGCCTATGCGGACCGGCTTCGGCAGGCCGGCGTGCCGTGCGAGGTCGAAACCATCCCGGGTGCCTTCCATGGTTTCGATCTGCTGCTGGCCAAGGCGCCGGTTTCGCGGGCGTTCTTCGCCAGCCAGTGCGCAAGCCTGCGAAACGCCTTCACACGGGAGAACTGAGCAGATGGCGGGTTTCGAGGAGCTGCGTGCGCTGCGCGGCGCCGTCGCCGAGTTGATGGCCAAAACCGACGGCCTCGACGACGGCGGCTGGACGGAGTTGGCCGCGATGGGCCTGCTCGGGCTGCTGGTGCCCGAGCAGTACGGCGGTGCCGGCGCCGGACCCGTCGAAGTGGGCGTGGTGGCCGAGGAGCTGGGGCGGGTCCTGTTCACCGGTCCGTACCTGTCGACCGCCGTCCTGGCAGTGAATCTTCTTGTCGCCCTGGATGATCCGGGGCAAAACGAGACCGTGCTGCCGGCGATCGCCGCCGGGCGGACCCGGGTCGCGGTCGCCTTCGCCGAGGGCGCCTCGACCCGCCCGCCCGCCGAACCGGCGACGTCGGTGCGCGGCGACGGGACGGCGCTGGTGACCGGTGAGAAGCGGTTCGTGCTCGACGCCGGCTCCGCCGACCTGCTCTATGTCCTGGCCGCCGCCGAGGCCGGACCGGGTGTTTTCGCCGTCGACCCCGCCGGACCGGGTGTCACCGTGGAACCGTTGACGACGGTCGATGCGTCCCGCCGGCTCGGTGTCGTCCGCTTCGCCGACGCCCCGGCCACCGCGGTCGGCGCGCCGGGATGCGGCCTCGAGGCGTTGACGTCGGCACTGGACCGCTCCGCGGTGGCGCTGCTCGGCGAGCAGGCCGGTGCGGCCCGGTGCGCGATGGAGATGGCCCGCGACTACGCCAAGACCCGCTACCAGTTCGGCCGGGCGATCGGCAGTTTTCAGGCCGTCAAGCACATGTGCGCCGACATGCTGTTGGAGGCCGAGTCGGCGGTGTCGGCCGCGCGCCACGTCGCCGCGGCCGCCGCCGACGGTTCCTCGGGCTGGCTCGCCGATCTCGCACTGGCCCAGGCCTACTGTTCGGACGCCTTCGTCTTCGTGGGCGCCACCAACATTCAGGTGCACGGTGGTATCGGATTCACCTGGGAGCACCCGGCCCACCGCTATCTGCGGCGGGCGCGCGGCGACGCCCAACTGTTCGGCAGCCCGTCCTGGCACCGCGAACGCTACCTGCGTGAGATCGGAGCGTGAGATGACCTACACCGACGACGACGCACTGCGCGCCGAAGTCCGGGACTGGCTGGCGGCCAACTGGTCACCGGGTACCGACCGGGCGACCTTCGCGGCGGCTGTCCTGGAGGCGGGATGGACCGCACCCAGCTGGGAACCGACCTGCTACGGCCGCGGCCTCACCGATCGCCAATCCCGTTTGGTGGCAGCCGAGTTCGCCGCGGCGGGGGCGCCGGGAGCCGGACACGACCGGGCCGACCTGTTCGCCTGCACGGTGCACGACTGCGGCACCGAAGAACAGAAACGCAGGCTGCTGCCGCCGGCGTTGCGCGGAGAGAGTAAGTGGTGCCTGCTCTACAGCGAGCCCGGCGCGGGATCGGATCTGGCCGGCCTGCGCACCCGCGCCGAACGAGACGGATCCGAGTGGATCGTCAACGGGCAGAAGGTGTGGACGTCGTTCGCGACCACGGCCGACTACGGCCTGCTGGTGGCACGGACCGACCCCGATGTTCCCAAGCACGAAGGCATCACGTTCTTCATGCTGCCGATGCGCCAGCCCGGCGTGGAGATCCGCCCGATCCACCAGATCACCGGCGAATCGGAGTTCAACGAGGTGTTCCTGACCGACGCCCGGGTGCCTGACGCGAACCGGATCGGCGAGCCGGGGGCCGGCTGGTCGGTGCTGCAGGTCGCGTTGGGCTACGAGCGCCGGCTGATGGGCGATATGGCGCGCACCACCCGCGGACGTCGGGAGAAGTCCGGCGACCTGGTCGAATTGGCGCGTGAGGCCGGTTGTCTCGAGGACTCCCACATCCGCCAGCAGATCGCCCGCGCGCACGCGCTGTCGACGGTGAACCGGTGGAACACCCAGCGTGCGAAGACCAGCGCCGATCGCGCCGAGGCGGCGACCCTGCTGGCACTGGGCAAGATCGCGATGTCCCGAATCCTGCACGACACCGCCCGGGTGGCCACCGAGATCGTCGGCGCCGAATCGATGTTGAGCGGACCGGAGAATCCCGTCGGTGACGCGGTGACGTTCCGGGCGCTAAACGCCTACTTCACCTCCATCGGAGGTGGCACCGATCAGATTCAGCGCAACATCATCGGTGAGCGGGTGCTCGGTTTGCCCAAGGAGCCGGACCCTTACCGTGATGCCCCGTTCCGCGAACTGCCGCACTAGAACTGCAGGGCGGTGAATCGCCAGTCCAGCACCTGGCGATCCGCTTCACCGGCGGAACCGGCCGCATAGACCAGCGAGCGCAGGCCCAGGACGTTGTCGGCAGCCGATTCGACGTGCAGCTCGCTATAGAGGGTGTCGCCTTCGTGGACCGGCCCGGTGTGGTCGCAGGACTTCCAGCCCAGCACCGTGACGAGGTTCGGCAGTAGCCGGCTGGCCTGCGCCAGCGCCAGCCCGATGGTGTGCCCGCCGTAGACCAGACGCTGACCGGATACCCGCGAATCATGATGGGTGGCAGCGATATTGAGGGTCAGACGGGCCAATTCGGGAGCGGAGCTGACCACGTCACCGCTGCTGGTCAGCACGGCACCCGCTAAGCCCGGGTCGAAGTGCGGGCCGGGCACCCGCCGCCGGAATTCGTCGGCGTCCCAATGTGCGGTGACATCCGGCGGCGCCGCGAGCCCGGTGCCGACGGTTGACAGGTCGTCGCGGTGACCGGTCTCAGGAGCATCCGGTGACAGCGGCAGCATCGCGCAGCGGTAGAAGTCGAGCACCAGCCGGTCGACCTGGTCGATGGTGGTCACCCGCAGCGCCACCAGCCCCGTGGGCTCCCGGCCGGGCTTGGCCGAATTCTGTTTCAGGCCCACGATTTCGGTGCGGGTGAACAGCGTGTCACCGATCACCGGGAATCGGAAGAAGGCCAGGCCCCGGTAGAACAGGTTGGCCTTGACCCGCCGGGTGACCAACGTGGACTGCCCGATCGCGACGTCGCACACCAGGCCCGGGTGGGCCAGCGGCGTCGTCGCCCCGGTGACCACCCGGGACAGCTCGGCGTCCAGCGGCAGCCGCAACCGGTCGCCGAGAATCGCCTGATGCAGCGCCGCGGTTCCAGCCGTCAGCGTCATCGCCGGAGCCGCATCGAACACCTGACCGACCTGGAGTTCGTCGAAGTAGGGGCCGCTCGTCATCAGGAAATCCTGACATACGGTGAACCCATGACGTCCCCACTGACCGACGAAGAGTCGATCCTGGTCGAGACCGTCCGTTTGTTCATCGACCGGGAGGTGAAGCCGACCGTTCGCGACGTCGAACACGCCAACAGCTATCCGGAAGCCTGGATCGAGCAGATGAAGCACCTCGGCATCTACGGGCTTGCCGTCCCCGAGGAATACGGCGGCACACCGGTGTCGATGCCGTGCTACGTGCTGGTCACCCAGGAACTGGCGCGGGGCTGGATGAGCCTGGCCGGCGCGATGGGCGGGCACACCGTCGTGGCCAAGCTGCTCACACTGTTCGGCACCGAGGAGCAGAAGCAGCGGTACCTGCCTGCCATGGCCAGCGGTGCGCTGCGGGCCACCATGGCCCTGACCGAACCGGGAGGCGGCAGCGACCTACAGAACATGACCACCACCGCGGTGCCAGCTGCGGCGCCGGACACCCTGGTGATCAACGGTGCCAAGACCTGGATCTCCAATGCCCGCTACTCGGGTTTGATTGCGCTGCTGGCCAAAACCGACCCGAAGGCCACCCCGCGGCACAGCGGGATCTCGGTGTTGCTGGTGGACAACCCGATTGACGGGCTGACGATCTCTCGAGACCTGCCCAAGTTGGGCTACAAGGGCGTGGAGAGCTGTGAGCTGAGTTTCGACGGTTGCCAGGTGCCGGCCGCGGCGGTGCTGGGCGCAGTGCCCGGCCACGGCTTCGCCCAGATGATGAAGGGCCTGGAGACCGGGCGCATCCAGGTGGCCGCACGAGCTTTGGGGGTGGCGACCGCCGCGCTGGAGGACGCGCTGGCCTACGCCCAGCAACGAGAGAGTTTCGGCCAGCCGATCTGGAAGCACCAAAGCGTCGGCAACTATCTGGCCGACATGGCCACCAAACTGACCGCCGCCCGCCAGCTCACCCGCTACGCCGCCGAACGCTACGACAGCGGGCAGCGCTGCGACATGGAAGCCGGCATGGCCAAACTGTTCGCCTCCGAGACGGCGATGGAGATCGCGCTGAACGCGGTGCGCATCCACGGCGGCTACGGCTACTCCACCGAGTACGACGTGGAACGCTACTTCCGGGACGCACCGCTGATGATCGTCGGCGAGGGCACCAACGAGATCCAGCGCAACGTGATCGCCGCGCAGTTGGTGGCCCGCGGCGGGATCTAGCTGCTCGGCCCGCCGGGCATCGGTGCAACGAGAAACACCCCGCACGATGGTGCGGGGTGTTCCTCGTGTAGTGCTGCTACGGGAGGACGGTACCGGTGCTCCCGGCCCCTCCGTCGTTCCCGGCGGACGGACCGGTGCCGCCGGCACCACCGTCACCGCCGGTACCACCCGTGCTGCCGGTACCCGGGGTGTCACCGGCGCCGCCGTTGAGGCCGTCGGTGCCGAGGTGCGGGGTGATGACGTTGCCGCCGTTGCCGCCGGCCCCACCGTTGCCGCCGACGTTGGCGCCGGCGCCACCGACACCACCGTCGCCGCCGGCTCCACCGTGGACGTCGTCGATCGGGCCCGAGGAGGAGTCCCCGGAGGTGGTGGCCCAGTTCGGGTCGCCCCAACGGATGTTGCTGCCGTCGCCACCGTTGCCGCCGGCGCCACCGTCGCCACCGACACCGCCGGTGCCGTCGGCGTTAGCCAGACCCTGACCGCCGGCGCCTCCGTTGCCGCCGACGCCACCGTGCGCACCGCCCGCGAACGGGTCGCTGCCACCGTTCCCACCGGCGCCACCGGTACCGCCGGTGGCACCGCTGCCGCCGGCACCCCCGGCACCACCGGAACCGGCGGAGCCCTGCGGGCCCATGGTGCCGGCTCCACCCGGGCCTTCAACGGACGCGTGGCCGGTCACATCCACCAGGTCGCCGCCGTTACCGCCGTTACCGCCGGCACCACCGTCGCCGATCAGGCCGTCGTTGCCGTTGGCCGCACCGGCACCGGCCGCACCCCCGGCACCGCCGGCACCACCGGCGCCACCGTTGCCCGGCGTGAAGTACAGGCCGTGGACGGAATCGGTCTCCGGGTGGATTCGGGCGCCGCCCACACCGCCGTTGCCGCCGTCGGCACCGGCACCGCCGGCACCACCGTTCCCGCCGTTACCGGCATCGCCGCCGCCGTTGCCGCCGTTGCCGCCGGCGCCACCGACACCGCCGACACCGCCGTTCTGACCCGGGGAACCGCCGTTGGCGGCAATCGTTCCATCGGCGCCGTTGGTGGCAGCCGAGGCATTGCCACCGTTGCCGCCGTTGCCGCCGTTGCCGTCGACACCGTGGGCGCCCGCGTTGGCGTTGGCGCCGCCGGCAGCACCGCCGGCCGCCGCCGCACCGCCGTCGCCGCCCGCGCCGCCGCTGCCGCCATTGGCACCGTTAGCACCGAGACCGTTCACCGCGAGGCCGTCGGCGCCGACACCGCCATCGCCGCCACGCCCGCCGTTGCCGCCCACGCCCCCGTCGCCGTCGGCGCCGACCGAACCGTTGGCAGAGCCGCCGACACCGGCCGCGCCGCCTGCGCCGCCCTTACCGCCGACAGCGCCGTTGCCGCCATGTCCACCGGCGGTGCCGTTACCCGAGCCGTTGTCGGCGAACGAGCCGGCGGCGCCGGCGGCGCCGTCGCCACCGTTGCCGCCGCTGCCGCCGACACCGCCCGCACCGCCGTTGCCGCCGATCCCGACGAACGACGAACCGTCGCCGCCGATGCCGCCGTTACCGGCGTTGCCGCCGGCGACCCCGTCGCCGCCGTTGCCCCCGGAACCGCTGCCCGCGGCGCCGTTGGTGCCGGTCCAGCCGGCGCCGCCGGCCCCACCATTACCGCCGTTACCCCACGCGCCCATTCCGAAGAAGTCCTGGGCCTGGCCCGAGGAACCGCCGTTGCCGCCGTTGCCCGCGTCGAGGGTGGCGGTTCCGTTGCCGCCGGCCCCGCCGTCGCCGCCGTTGCCCCACATCTCCCCACCGTGGCCGCCGTTACCGCCGTCGGCGCCGAGCCCGCCCGCGCCACCGTCACCACCGTTGCCGATACCGCCCGCGTGACCGCCGTTGCCACCGGCCACGCCCTCGAGGTTCGACGACCAGCCGTCGCCGCCGTCACCGAACCACAGACCACCGGCCTGGCCGTCGACGCTGTCCGCGGTGCCGTCGGCGCCGTTGCAGATCATCCCGCAGAAGCCCTCGGTCAACGGCGCGAACAGCTGGTTTATCACACCGTTGACACTCGAACCGAAGTCAGAGTTGATCCAGTCCTGCATGACGTCGTGCAGCGGCAGGTAGAGGCTGTCCTGCCACAGCTGAGCGAAGTCGCCGTCGAACAGCCCGCCTTCGGCTGAGCCCGCGCCCCAGGCGGAGACGTCGAACAGATCGACTCCCGAGCCGGTGCCGGCGCCGTCGAGCCCGAAGAGCTCCCAGATCGCGTCCAGGCCGAAGTCGTCGGCCTGCGCGGCCGGCGCGGCCGCCAGGGGAGCCATCCCGAAGGCTAGGAACGCCCCGACCGAGGCTGCGGCACCGATCGCGCGGTCCCGTCGCCGCGAACGCTTCCCCCAAGTCTCAGTAGTACCGCTATTGCCCCGATTGTGCGCCATCGCTAACATCCCCCTCCGTAACCTTTCCCGAACCTGGCGTACGCCTTAGTGGTTCCTGAGCCCTCCCGTCGCGTGACGTTAGCGTTAATTTTTCCCGAATGTCCATCTAGGCGAACATACGTTTTCCAAAAGCGTCGATTTGGGCCTATTAGCGGTCGTTGGCCCAGGAAAAGTATCCGGGGAAGGCCGCCGTTCAGGCGCGCGCCGGCAGGGTGGCCGGCTTCAGCGCCGCGTCCTACCGGTGGGAGTCGGCTCGGTGGAACCATCGCGGTATGGGCAGCTATTCCTGGGCTGTGGTCGGAGCGGGCCCGGCCGGTATCGCCGCGGTGGGCCGGCTACTCGACCATGGCGTCGCCGGCAAGGAGATCGCGTGGATCGACCCGGAATTCGGCGCCGGTGACCTCGGAGCCAAGTGGCGGGCCGTTTCCAGCAACACCCGAGCCGGTCTGTTTGTCGACTACCTGAACGCCTCGGCGTCGTTTCGTTTCCGGCAGGCGCCCCCGTTCGAACTGACGACCCTCGATCCGGAGCAGACGTGCCCGCTGCGGATGGTGGCCGATCCCCTGGTCTGGGTCGCGAGCCGGCTCCGCGACCAGGTCACCGCGCTGCCGACGACGGCCACCGAACTCTGGCTGCGGGACCGGCGGTGGACGGTGCGCACCGGGCTGGCGGACATCACGTCGAAGAACGTGGTGCTGGCCGTCGGCTCGGTTCCCAGGAAACTCAGTTACTCCGGCCTCAATGAGATCCCGATCGAAGCCGCGCTCGATCCCGGCAGACTCGCGCTGCTCTCCCTCGATGGGGCGACCGTCGCCGTGTTCGGCTCGTCGCACTCGTCGATGATCGCCCTTCCGAATCTTCTGGAGACCCCGGTGCGGAAGGTGATCAATTTCTATCGGAGCCCACTCAAATACGCTGTATACCTGAAGGATTGGATACTGTTCGACGACACCGGGCTCAAGGGACAGGCCGCCTTGTGGGCTCGCGAGAACATCGACGGGACCTACCCGAGCCGCCTGGACAGGTGCTTGGTGAACAGCCCCGAGTTCAGTGAACGCCTCCAGGAGTGCAGCCACGTCGTCTATACCGTCGGTTTCGAGCGCCGGCGCCTTCCGGCGACACCTCAGTGGGGCCCACTGAATTACGACGCCAGCAACGGGATTCTGGCGCCCGGGCTGTTCGGAATCGGCATCGCCTTCCCGGAATACCGGATCAACCCATTGGGATCCGGCGAGTACCGGGTCGGCTTGTACAAGTTCATCGAGATGCTCGACGGTGCCCTGCCGCTGTGGCTGCGCTACCGCACGTGATCACACGGAGTATTTCGTCATCAGTTCGTTCTTGTAGAGCTTGCCGGTGTCGGTGCGCGGCAGTTGCGCCTCGAAGGAGATCGACCGCGGACACTTGTAGTGCGCCAACCGTTCCCGCAGCCACGCCAACAACTCGTCCGCGAAGGCGTCGGTGGCGTCGGCCGGATCGACGGTCTGCACCACAGCTTTGACGCTCTGTCCCATCTCATCGTCCGGGATGCCGAACACCGCCGCGTCCATCACCTTCGGGTGGGTGATCAACATGTTCTCGGCTTCCTGCGGGTAGATGTTCACGCCGCCCGAGATGATCATGTGGTGCCGACGGTCGGTGAGGTAGAGATATCCCTCCTCATCGAGGTAGCCGACGTCGCCGACGGTGGCCCATCCGCGGCTGTCGCGTGAATTCGCCGTCTTGTCCGGGTCATTGAGGTATTCGAAGGTGTTGCCGCCCTCGAAGTAGATCTCCCCGGCTTCGCCGGCGGGCAGCTCGTTGCCGTTCTCGTCGACGATGTGCACCGCACCCACGATCGGTTTGCCGACCGAGCCGGGGTGGGTCAGCCAATCCTCGGCGCTGATCAACGTCGAGCCGTGCGCCTCGGAGGAGGCGTAGTATTCGTCGACGATCGGCCCCCACCAGTCGATCATCTGCTTCTTGATCTCCACCGGACACGGCGCCGCCGCGTGCATCACCCGCTGCAGGCTGGAGACATCGTACGAATCCCGCGCCGCCGCAGGAAGTTTCAACATTCTGGTGAAGTGAGCGGGCACGAACTGGGCGTGGGTGACCCGGTAGCGCTGGATAGCGTCGAGGCAGCCTTCCGCGTCGAACTTCTCCAGCACCACGGTGGTGATGCCGGCCGCCTGCGCGGTCATCGACCACACCGACGGGGCGGTGTGATACAGCGGCGCCGGGCTCAGATAGACCGAGTCGGGGGTCATCCACACCGACACCAGCATCGTCATCAGGCCGGGTGCCTCGGCCGGCGGCAGATGCGGCAACGCCCGCTTGATCCCCTTGGGGCGTCCGGTGGTTCCCGACGAGTACTGCAGCAGGTCACCCTCGATCTCATCGTCGATGGGTGTAGCCGGTTGATCGGCGACGCATTCCGGGTAACGCTGCCAGCCGGGCAGATCGTCATCTGCCATCAGCAGCAGGTCGGGAAGGCCTTGTGGCAGATGCTCGGCCAGGTTCTCACACGTCTTGCGCAGTGCCGCTGAAGCGATGATCCCCTTGGCGGAGCTGTTGTCGATGATGTAGGCGGCCTCAGCGGCGGTCAGGTGGGTGTTGATCGGGACGTAGTACAGGCCGCTGCGCCGCGCCGCCCACATGACCGCATGAATGTGCTCGTTGTTCTCCATGAGGATCGCGACGGTGTCACCCTCCACCAGCCCGGCGCGGCGGAAATAATGCGCCAGCCGGTTGGCGCGCGCCTCGAGGTCATCGAAGGTGACGACGGTGCCGGACGGGTGCAAAATGATGGCCGGCTTGTCGGCGCCGACATGCTCGCGGATCTGCATGCGCAGACTGTACCGCCGTCAAACTTGACGGGTGTCAAGTGGTCGGCTTCGGCCCTGTGGTCGAGCCGCGCGGGCACCACCTGGACCAGGCATGCACCGGACCCGTGGGCCGCTGCGGGTGACAGCGCATGCCGGCCGGCGTGCGCAGTTGTACAGCAAAACCCGGTGTGTTGTGTGCAAACACGCACGCTCGCCGGTGGTGGTGGTGGTGGGAAAGGCTAGCCCAGACGCTGCTTGAGGGCGTCGAACTCGTCGCGCAGGCCGGTGGGCAGCTGGTCGCCGATGAACTCGAACCACTCCTCGATCAGCGGCAACTCGGCACGCCACTCGTCGGCGTCGACGGCCAGCGCCTGCTCCACATCGGCGGGGTCGACGTCCAGCCCGGCCAGCTCCAGATCCGAGGCGTGCGGCACGGTGCCGATCGGCGTGGACTCACCGAAGCCCTTGCCCTCGACCCGGTCGATGATCCACTTGAGCACCCGGCTGTTCTCGCCGAAGCCCGGCCACAGGAAGCGGCCGTCCTCACCGCGGCGGAACCAGTTGACGAAGAACACCTTCGGCAGCTTGGACTCGTCGGAGTTCTTGCCGATGTCGATCCAGTGCTGCATGTAGTGGCCGGCGCTGTAGCCGATGAACGGCAGCATCGCCATCGGGTCCCGACGGACCTTGCCCACTGTGCCCTCGGCGGCGGCGGTCTGCTCGGAACCCATTGTGGCGCCGATGAACACACCGTGCTGCCAGTCGCGGGCCTCGCTCACCAGCGGAACGGTGGTCTTGCGACGCGCACCGAACAGGATCGCCGAGATCGGCACACCGGCCGGGTCGTCCCACTCGGGGGCCAGGATCGGGCACTGCGACATCGGGGTGCAGTACCGCGAGTTCGGGTGCGCGGCAGGGGTACCCGACTCCGGCGTCCAGTCGTTGCCCTTCCAGTCGGTGAGGTGCTCCGGGGTCTCGCCGTCGATGCCCTCCCACCAGATGTCGTTGTCGTCGGTGCGGGCGACGTTGGTGTAGATGGTGTTGCCGGCCTCGACGGTCTTCATCGCGTTCGGATTGGAGCTGGAGGAGGTGCCCGGCGCCACCCCGAAGAAGCCGGCCTCCGGGTTGACCGCGTAGAGCCGGCCGTCCTTGCCGAACCGCATCCAGGCGATGTCGTCGCCGAGCGTCTCCGCGCGCCAGCCCGGGATCGTCGGCTGGATCATCGCCAGGTTGGTCTTGCCGCAGGCCGACGGGAAGGCGGCCGCGATGTAGTAGGCCTTGTTCTCCGGCGAGATCAACTTGAGGATCAGCATGTGCTCGGCCAGCCAGCCCTCGTCGTGGGCCATCGCCGAGGCGATCCGCAGCGCGTAGCACTTCTTGCCCAGCAGCGCGTTGCCGCCGTAGCCGGAGCCGTAGCTCCAGATCTCCCGGGTCTCCGGGAAGTGGGTGATGTACTTCTCCTCATTGCACGGCCACGGCACGTCCTGCTGGCCCGCGGCCAGCGGTGCGCCCACCGAGTGCAGGCCCTTGACGAAGGCGCCCTCGGTGCCGAGCTTCTCCAGCGCCGCGGTGCCCATCCGGGTCATGATCTTCATCGAGGCCACCACGTAGGCCGAGTCGGTGATCTCCACGCCGAGCTTCGGGTCCTCAGCACCCAGCGGTCCCATGCAGAACGGCACCACATACATCGTGCGACCACGCATGCAACCCCGGTACAGCTCGGTCATGGTGGCCCGCATCTCGTCGGGGTCCATCCAGTTGTTGGTGGGGCCGGCGCCCTCTTTGGTGCGGGTGCAGATGAAGGTCCTGGACTCGACCCGGGCCACATCGGCGGGGTCGGAGAGCGCCAGGTAGGAGTTGGGCTTCTTCGCGTCGTCGAGTTTGACCGCGGTTCCGGCCTCCACCAGTTCGGCCATCAGCCGGTCCCACTCGGCGTCGGTGCCTTCGGACCACTCCACGCGGTCCGGCTGGGTGAGCTCGGCGACCTCTTGAACCCAGGCCAGCAACCCGCGGTGTTTAGTCGGTGCGGTGTCCAGACCGGGGATGGTCGCTGAGGTCATTGAACTCTCCTGTTGTAACCCGTGTCACTTTGTGGCGTTGCCGCTGATGTGCGACGCAGTCCACCTCTTATACCTTCATTAGATAAGAGATTACCGCGGGTAGCAGCGCGCAGCGAAGCGGGCGTAGAACCGGCTAGTCAGCGGCCGTCTGAGCGGTCTGCGTCGAGCCTCGCTGAACCGCCCGGGTCATCCGGCGCGCCCAGTTCGGACCGCACCGCCGCCAGCGCCCGCTGCAGCGTCGGCAACTGCCGGTCCCGCACCGCCGCGGCCCGGGCGCTCGCGGCGGCGTGCTCGCGCAGTTCCCGGTCGAGCGCGGCGATCCGGTCCGCGGCCCGCGTCGCCTCGGTTTCGTTGCGCTCGGCGAGTTCGGCGGTCAGTGCCGACTCGGCGGCCACCACCCGCAGGGCCACCATCTCCTGCAGCGCCGAACGCAACCCGGCGGTGGCCTCTCCCACCCAGCGGTCGAGCACCGCCCGGTCGCGCAACAGCCCGCGGATGCGGACCACCCACACCGTGACGGCCACCCCGACGACGACGCACAGCGCCGCACCGGCCGCGGTCAGGCCCGGGGCCAGGTGGGCGAACACCCGACTCAGCGTCAACGCCACCCCAAGGCCGAACCCGACGCCGAGCAGCGTCATCAGCTGGGTCTCCAGCCGCCGGGAGGTCAACACCGGAGCCGCGGATTCGACCTGCGGGGCCGGTGGGGTCGTCGCCGCCACATCCCCGGACAGACCCAGCTCCTGGGCCACGTCGGCCAGGTGCTCGGAGACGCCCTCGTCGACCTCCGCCACCACCTCTTCCAGCCGACTCCGCACGTAGGCCTCGAACTCGGGCAACCTACGCCGGGTCATGCCCGTGGCGTCCTCGGCGAGTTCGCCGCGCACCGAGGAGCAGCGCTTGCGGGTGAAGTGGGAAAGCTGCACCCTGGCCTGCGCGATGCGGCTGCGCAACGCGATCACCCGCTCTGATTTCGACATCCGCCGCTGCCGCACCACCTCGTCGCGTTGCTCCTGCAGCAGCGCCACCCGGGCGCGCCGCCCCTCCGCGCGGGCGTCGCGGTCGATCCGGTCGGCGTCGGTGCGCAGCTGAAACTCCCAGGACCGCAGCCTGTTTCGCCTTGCTACGTCAGCATCGCCGAGCTGTTTGGTCAGTTCGGCGACCAGGTCGTCCACCCGCGGGTCGCCCCACTCGGGTGCCGCGGCCGTCCCCACCCACGCCACGTCGCGGTAGCGCGGCGCGTAGTCGGCGAGGGTCTCGCGGGCGGCTTGCTGCATCTCCCGCCACTGGCGGTGCACGTCGATCTTGGACACCACGCCGATCACCACATCGGTGTGGGCGGCCGCGGCATCGAGCAGCACGCAGTCCGAGTCGGTCAGCGCCGCAGCCGCCGACACCACGAACACCACCGCCGAGGGCACCTCGCCCGGCGTCAGGTCGGTGGCTTCCACCACGCGCCACTGCGGCAGCCGGTCGGCCAGTGCCGACGCCACCGCGCTGACCCCGGCCAGCCAGGGGCCGGTCACCATGATGGCGTCGCAGCGCCGCACCGCAGGCGGGCGCACCCCGGGAGCGATCTCGGCCACCAGCGCGTCCACCGCGGTGGTCGGATCGGGGTCGGTGATCTCGTCGGTGCCGCGGGCGCCGCGGGTCTCTTCGGTGCCGTCCGGGGCGGTCATGAGCGGCTCCGCGTCGCCGCCCACGCCCGCAACGATCCGCGGGTGATGTCGCCGGCGCAGGCACGCTCGGCGATGCCCACCGGTCCACGGCGGTAGGTCTGCCACCGGCACGCGCGCCGCAGCACCGGTTCGCCCGGCGGCCGTAGCTCACCGACCGCGGCCTCCGCCGCGGCCATTCGGGCCGCCACCGTCGCCTCGCAGGTCAAGAACTCATCGACGCGGCCCGCGAAATCCCGGCCGACCGCCAGCGCCTCCAACCGGGCCACCGCCTCCGAGATCCGCCGGTGACGCACCCCCGCGCCCAGCCCGGCCAGGCGCGCGACGAGGCCGTCGACGCCGCTGAGCCGGCGCAGCGTCGTCCGGGCCTGCGTCACGGTGCCGCCCCGCCGCGCCAGCTCGAGCAGCCGCTCGATCCCGGACAGGTCGACGGTGTCGCACAGCCGCCGGCGCACCGACCGCGGCACACCGTGCGGGCACTCGGCGAACCGTTCGGCGCAGCTGACGTCGGCGGGCCGCGCAGCGACTCCGCGCAGCGCCGCCCACAACCCCCCGTCGAGCCGACCCAGTGCCGCCAGCGCGAACAGCGCCGACATCGATTCGGCCGGCGCCCCGGTGGCGGCCGCGACGGCGGTGACGCCGCAGTGCCCGGCCAGATCCGCCTTGTTCAGCACCACCAGCACCGGCCGGGGTCGTGCCGCCCGCACCGCGGCGGTGTCCTCCGGCTTGACCGCTTCGGCGACCACGTACACCACGGCGTCGGCCGGTGCGCCGGGCCGATCGGCGACGCACACCCCGGCGGCGGCCAGCGCTGCCGCAACGGTGCGCCGGCCCACTCCGCGCCGGCCGTGTACCGCAACCTGCAGCGGCGCACCGACGTCCGCGGCGATCGACGACAGCCCCGGGTCGGAGATCTCGCCGGCCAGCCGGGTCAGCTCGTCGGCGAAGAGCTGGTGCCCCTGTATCACGACCATGCCTCCCGCATCGCCCAATCGGCCCGCACCTTCGAGGCCATGGTGTCAGCTGCGCTCTCGGGATGCGAGTCACCACTGCGCTTCGACACCGAGGTAGGCAACTGTTGGGTATCAATGTGGACCGCGCCGTGGGTACTCAGCAGTCCATGGGCCACCATGGACTGCATGCATGCGCAGCGCGACGTCGAGACGCGATCAGACGTCGCCGGTATCGAAGCGCCGGTTCCACGGCGCGCCCGAAACTCCCATGTCCGCTATCGGCACTCCGCGCTCTCGGCCGGCCAGCGCCGGACCTGGGAGCGGCTCTGGCCGCAGCTCGGCGCCGACGTGGTGGTGCCGGAGGGGCCCGAGGCCCCCGAGCCGCTGGACCCGGGCCGCTGGTTCGGCCGCGCCGCCCCGGTGGTGCTGGAGATCGGTTGCGGAGCCGGTACCTCGACGGTGGCGATGGCCCGCGCCGAGCCGGATCTGGACGTCATCGCCGTCGAGGTCTACGAGCGCGGGCTGGCGCAGCTGCTCTGCGCGATCGAACGCGAACAGCTGAGCAACATCCGGCTGTTGCGCGGCGACGGCCTCGACGTGCTGACCTACCTGATCGCGCCGCAGTCGCTGACCGGAGTCCGGGTGTTCTTCCCTGACCCGTGGCCCAAGGCCCGCCACCACAAGCGGCGGCTGCTGCAGCCGTCCACCATGGCCCTGATCGCGGATCGGCTGCGGCCCGGCGGGGTGTTGCACGCGGCGACCGACCACGCCGGATACGCCGAACAGATCGCCGAGTCCGGCGACGGCGAGCCCGCCCTGCGCCGGGTGACGGACCCTGCCACCGGCGCTGGATTACCCATCTCGGTCGACCGGCCCACCACCAAGTACGAAGCCAAGGGCCGCAACGCGGGCAGTGCGATCTCCGAGCTGATCTGGGAGAAACCGCTGTGAGCGACACCGTGGCCGAGGTCCCCGGCCCGTCGATGGGCGTCGTCGACGATGCGCTCGTGCAGGGGCCCCCGGTCCGCCGGGTGCTGCTGGTGTGGGATGCCCCGAATCTGGACATGGGCCTGGGTGCCATCCTGGGGCGGCGTCCGACCGGGGTGGAGCGGCCCCGGTTCGACGCCCTCGGCCGCTGGCTGCTGAACCGCACCGCCGAGATCTCGGCGAGCCACCCGCAGTGGCCGGTCGAACCCGAGGCCACGGTATTCACCAATATCGCGCCGGGCAGCGCAGACGTCGTCCGGCCGTGGGTGGAAGCGTTGCGTAACGTGGGTTTCGCGGTCTTTGCCAAACCGAAGATCGACGAGGACAGTGATGTCGACTCCGACATGCTGGAACACATCGCGTTGCGGAAGGAGCAGGGACTCGCTGCGCTGGCGGTGGCTTCCGCCGACGGCCAGGCGTTCCGAGAACCACTGGAAGAGCTCGCCGGGCTCGGCATCGCCGTCTCAGTGCTCGGATTTCGCGAACATGCCAGCTGGGCGCTAGCCTCGGATACCTTGGAGTTTGTCGACCTGGAAGACATTCCTGGTGTGTTCCGGGAGCGGCTGCCGCGGATCAGCCTGGATTCGCTGCCGGAGCAAGGGGCGTGGTTGCAGCCGTTCCGGCCGCTGAGCTCACTGCTGGCCTCGCGCGAGTGACAACTGGAGAACCTGACAAGGGGCGCGCGGGTCGAATGATGTCTCAACAGACTTTGGTGATTTTAGTGAGGAGCGTATAGGTGTTCGCCTGGTGGGGTCGAACTGTATACCGCTACCGGTTCATCGTAATCGGCGTGATGGTGGCGCTCTGCTTGGGCGGTGGGGTCTACGGCATGAGCCTGGGCGACCACGTCACCCAGAGCGGTTTCTACGACGACGGCAGCCAGTCGGTGCAGGCGTCGGTCCTCGGCGACGAGGTCTACGGCCGGGACCGCACCAGCCATGTGGTGGCGGTCTTCACCGCCCCCAAGGGCGAGACCGTCGATGACAAGCGGTGGTTCGACGGAATCAAAGAGGGTCTGAACAAGGTCAAAGCGGACCACCCCGACGAGATCCTGAGCTGGGTCGGCTACTTCACCAATCCCGAAGCGCTGGCCAACATGGCCGACCCGGACAAGAAGCATGCGTTCGCCTCGATCCAGCTCAAGGGCGACGACGACGACACCATTCTCAAGAACTACCAGGCCGCCGAACCGGATCTGCAGAAACTCGACGGCGGCAAGGTCGAACTGGGCGGCCTACAACCGATCGCCAACGCGCTGACCGGCACCATCGCCAGCGACCAGCAGCGGATGGAGGTACTGGCGCTGCCGCTGGTGGCGATCGTGCTGTTCTTCGTGTTCGGCGGGGTGATCGCCGCCAGTCTGCCGGTCATCGTCGGTGGTCTGAGCATCGCCGGGGCGACGGGGATCCTGCAGCTCACCACCCACTTCGGACCGGTGCATTTCTTCGCCCAACCGGTGGTCTCGCTGATCGGCCTCGGTATCGCGATCGACTACGGGCTGTTCGTGGTGAGCCGGTTCCGGGAGGAGATCGCCGAGGGCTACGACACCGAGGCGGCGGTCCGGCGTTCGGTGATGACGGCCGGACGCACGGTGGTGTTCTCGGCGGTACTGATCATCGTCTCGTGCGCCAGTCTGCTGGCCCTGCCCCAGGGTTTCGTGCACTCGCTGACCTACGCGTTCTTCGCCTCGGTGGGTCTGGCCGCGCTGCTGTCCATCACCCTGCTGCCGGCCATTCTCGGCGTGCTGGGCAACAACGTGGACGCGCTCGGGGTGCGCACCCTGTACCGCATCCCGTTCCTGCGGGACTGGGAGTTGTCCAACCGGGTCATCGGCTGGTTCGCCGAGAAGACGCAGAAGACCAAGACCCGCGAAGAGGTCGAGGCCGGCTTCTGGGGCAAGCTGGTCAACTTCGTGATGAAGCGGCCGCTGGCGTTCGCGATCCCGATCGTGATCGCGATGATCCTGTTGATCATCCCGCTGGGGAAGCTGTCATTCGGCGGGATGAGCGAGAAGTATCTGCCGCCGGACAACACCGCCCGGGTGGCCCAGGAGCACTTCGACCAGATCTTCCCCGGCTTCCGTACCGAGAAGCTGACGCTGGTGATCAAGAGCACCGCCGACAAGCCGGTCACCGATCAGCAGGTCGCCGACATTCGCAACCGGGCGATGTCGGTCAGCGGGTTCGTAGTCCCCGACGACGATCCGGCCGAGATGTGGAAGGAGCGTCCCTACCTGCCTGGGGCGTCCAAGGATCCCTCGGTGCGAGTGATCGAGAACGGCCTGATCGAACGCAACGACGCCGCGCAGAAAATCAAGGCGCTGCGCTCCATCAGCACGCCCAAAGGCTTGGACGTGTTGGTCGGCGGCACCCCGGCGCTCGAGCAGGACAGCATCCACGCGATGGTCGACAAGGGTCCACTGATGCTGGTGATTCTGCTGACCACCACCACCTTGCTGATGTTCTTGGCGTTCGGGTCACTGGTGCTGCCGTTGAAGGCGGCGGTGATGAGCGCACTGACCATCGGCTCGACGATGGGCATCTTGACCTGGATGTTCGTCGACGGGCACGGCGCCGGGCTGTTGAACTTCACGCCCACCCCGCTGATGGTGGTGGTGATCGCGCTGGTGGTCGCCGTGGGCTGGGGTCTGGCCACCGACTACGAGGTGTTCCTGGTCTCCCGGATGGTGGAGGCACGCGAATCCGGGATGTCGACCACCGAGGCGATCCGGATCGGCACGGCCACCACCGGCCGGCTTATCACCGCGGCCGCCTTGATCCTGGCGGTGGTCGCGGCATCGTTCGTGTTCTCCGACCTGGTGATGATGAAGTACCTGGCGTTCGGCCTGATGGCTGCCCTGCTGCTGGATGCCACCGTGGTCCGGATGTTCCTGGTGCCGTCGGTGATGAAACTGCTCGGCGACGACTGCTGGTGGGCTCCGCGCTGGATGAAGCGATTGCAGAACCGGATCGGGCTGGGCGAGATCCGGCTGCCCGACGAACGGCGGAAGGTGACCCGCCGCTTCGCGGCCGCGACGGCCACGCCGGCACCGGTCGGCGCCGCCGCCCCGCGCCCCGCGCTCGACCCCACGCACCCCGCCCCGGGCGGATCCGTCCAGGCCCGCCCGCGGCCGGTCGAACAGTTGCCGACCCGTCCGGTGACCGGCAACCCGTCGGGCGCCCGGACCAACCGGATCAACACCGGGCCCGACGAGCCGCCCACCACCCGGTTCTCGGCGGCCGAGGCGGTGACCGAGCGGGTGGAGGCACCCGGCAACGAGGCGGCCGTCCCGGAACGCGAGATCGAGTCCTGGCTCGGCGAACTGCGCAGTGGGCGTGACGCATCGTCGTCGCGCCCGCGGGGCTGGCGCGACGCCCCGGACGCCCCCGCGTCACCGCCGGCCGACGAGCGGACGCGATCGCTGCCCAAGCCCGCGACAAACGCCGAGGGCGTCGAGAACGCCCCCACCACGGCCATCCCGGTTCCGGGTTCCCAAGGAAACGCCACCGACCCGGACAACCCGCCGACCGAGAAGCTCACCGCTCCCGGCGACGACAAAGGCGGCAAGATCGACGACAACCCCCAGCGCCGCGGCGCCACCGGCGGAGTCAGCGCGGCGGAGTTGCTGCGTCGGGAGGGCCGGTACTGACCTCGTCGACCTTGTCAGGTTCGGCTTCAATCAGGCCGGAGTCCGACAAGCCGGGATCGGCCGAATCGACCAGGACCCGCACCGCCCGGTCGATGAAGGCGATCGTCGGGACCGCCAGCAGCGCGCCCACGATTCCCGCCAGGATTCCTCCGGTGGAGATGCCCAGCACCACCGCCAGTGGGTGGATCGACACCGCGCGACCCATCACCAAGGGCTGCAGCACATGGGCTTCGAGTTGGTTGACCGCGACGATCAAACCCAGGGTCACCAGCGCATAGATCCAGCCCTTGGCGATCAGCGCGACCAGCACCGCCAACAACCCGGTGAGCACCGCACCGACCAGGGGGACGAAGGCTCCCAGAAACACCAGGGAGGCCAGCGGCAGCGCCAGCGGCACCTCCATGATCGCCAGCCCGACACCGATTCCGACGGCGTCGACCAGCGCCACCAGGAACGTGGCCCGGATGTAGCCGATCAGCGACTCGAACCCCGCGATCCCGGCTGCGTGCACCCGCTGGCGCACCTCGCTCGGGAAGAACTTGACGACGAACTGCCAGATGCCGCGTCCGCCGTACAGGAAGAAGATCAGCGTGAACAGTACGACGAAGGCGCCGGTGAAGATCTTGGTGATGGTTTCGGCCGTCGACAGCGCTCCGCTGGTCAGCTTGGCCTGATTGTTGCGCAACCCGTTGATCACGGTGTCGCCGGCGCTGTCGATCTGCTCGGCGCTCAGGTGCAGGGGCCCTTCGGTCAGCCACCGCTGGGTCGAGTTGACCACTTGGGTGACCTGCTCGACCAGCCCGGGCACCCCGTCGATGAACTGGTCGACCACGAAGCTCAGCAACCCGGCGAGCGCCGCCAGCCCGCCCAGCAGCAGCAGGAACACCGCCAGGCCGCGCGGCACACCACGCCCGTCGAGCCAATCCACACCGGGCAGCAGCAACGCCGACATCATCATCGCCAGCGCCACCGGTACGACGATCACCTCGAGCCGCCGGGCGATCAGCAGCACCACCAGCACCGCGGCGAACAACACCAGTAGGCGCCAGGCCCACGCCGCGGCTTTGCGCACCGTCGGATGTACGGATTCGTCTGCGCTGGCTGACATTCCGGTAGCGTAACGATGCCGCAGCGGGAACACATCGGGTAGCCGAATATCGATGCCACGCCGCTAACCTCTAGTTTCGTGTCCCACGACGTAATCGGTGTCCCGGCCCGGGCCCCGCAACGTCTCGCCGGCGCCCGCAGATGGGTGCGCCCGGTGATCCTGGGTGTCCTCGCGGTGGTGCTGACCGTCGAGGTCGTCCTGGTGTGGGATCAGCTCGCCACCGCCTGGCGCAGCCTGTGGCGCGCCGATGGTCGCTGGCTGTTCGGCGCGGTCCTGGCGGCCGCGGCGTCCATGCACAGCTTCGCGCAGATCCAGCGCACCCTGCTGCGCTCGGCCGGGGTGACCGTCACCCAGTGGCGATCCGAGGCCGCCTTCTACGCCGCCAACTCGCTGAGCACCACGCTGCCCGGCGGCCCGGTGCTCTCGACGACCTTCCTGTACCGGCAGCAACGGCGTTGGGGCGCTTCGCCGGTGGTGGCGTCGTGGCAGCTGGTGATGTCGGGGGTGCTGCAGGCGGCCGGGCTGGCGCTGTTGGGGCTCGGCGGGGCTTTGCTGCTCGGGGCGCGCGACAATCCCTTCTCCCTGCTGTTCAGCCTCGGCGGCCTCATCGCGCTGCTGCTGTTGGGCCAGGCGGTCGCGGCACGGCCGGAGTTGATCGACGGTATCGGCCGGCGGGTGCTGTGCCGGGTCAACTCGGTGCGCGACAGGCCGGCCGAGACCGGCCTGGCGACCTGGCACCGGCTGCTGGAGCAACTGGAATCGGTCAGCCTGAGCCGTCGAGCGGCGTCGACGGCATTGGGCTGGTCGGTGTTCAACTGGGTCGCCGACGTCGCCTGCCTGGCCTGCGCGGCCTATGCCGCCGGCGGACGGGCGTCGGTGGCCGGGCTGACGGTGGCCTACGCCGCGGCCCGTGTCGCGGGGACGATTCCGCTGATGCCGGGCGGACTGCTGGTCGTGGAGGCGGTGCTGGTGCCAGGCCTGGTGTCGAGCGGGATGACCCTGCCGGACGCCATCTCCGCGGTCCTGGTCTACCGGATGATCAGCTGGCTGCTCGTCAGCGCCGTCGGGTGGGTGGTGTTCTTCTTCGTCTTCCGCACCGATGACGCGGCCGACGGTGACGCCGTCGCCGCTAGCGGACCGCTACCGGCTGGGTCACGGCGCCGGCCGGCGGTCCACTCACCGGCAGGCCACCGCCGGGCAGGCCCCCCGGCAGGCCGCCGGGCACACCACCCGGCAGACCGCCCTGGGCCTGTGCGGCCTGCAGCAGCCCGAGCAGCTGCGGCAGGTTGACCGCCAGCTTGCACTGGTCGCTCACCTCTTTCACCGGCGCGGTGATCTTGGCCAGGTCATCCCCGACCTTGGGGTTGGCGTCGAAGTAGCCCTTGAGGTTCGCCAGGGTCTGCGGGCCGGGTTGCTGCTGCAGCGCCCCGGTCAGCACCTGGTTGGTATCGGGGTGCGAGTCGAGGTAGTCGCCGGCCGAGGTGACGGCCTTGCCCACCGTCCGGGCGATCTCGCTGGCCACGCAGGGGTCTTTGGACGCGGTCGCCGACGGCGTGGACGGGACCGCCAGCAAGGTGGCGGTCAGCGCGCCACCCAGTGCGGTGGCGGCGATGACACCCGACAGGCTGCGCCGCACGGCGGCACGGGTGATGTTCACGAATTCTCCTAACAACTGGCGAGATCCGGCCGGTCCCGCCACGTTGCGGAGGAGCTCGGGTGTTTCGGTAGGGAGGGGCATACTCCCGGCAGCACCGGCACGTTCCGAGAGGTCCGTGCGCCATCCTGTCAGCATCCCTCCGACGTCGCCACCCGGGCACACGTCGGCCTGATCACAGTGCGGTTCCCGGACGGCATCAGACCAGCTCAGAGGCGAGGAGAAACGGCCAGCGCAACAGTTCGCTGCGGTAGGCTCACAGCACGCCACGCACCAGTGCGGGCGAGAGCGGGGAGAACCGAAATCCAGCAGTTCATGATGCGCTTCAGCAGCAACCTGCGCAGATTCCGCTGGGTGGTCTTCACAGGTTGGCTACTGGCTGTCATCCCCGCGCTCTACCTGGCCGCCACCCAGTCCGGTCATCTCACCGGCGGGGGCTTCGAGGTCGAGGGATCACAGTCGCTGCACGTGCAGTATCAACTCGAGGACCACTTCCCCGACCAAGGCGCATCCCCGCTGGCACTGGTGGCCGCCCCGCGCGCCGACGCCACCTTCCAGGACATGCAGCACGCCGTGACGTTGCTGAAGCACGTCGCCGGGGAGACGGCGAGCGTGACGGTGATCCCCGACCACACCCAGCCGCCGCCGCGTCCCGACCGGCCCTATGTGGTGTCGCTGCGGGTGGACTTCAACAACACCGGCGCGGTCGACGTCGCCAAGAAGCTGCGGGCCAAGCTGGGGGTCGACGGCGAGCTGCCCGGCCGGATCGAGAACGGTTCGGTGAACCTGTATGTGATCGGGCAGGGTGCGCTGGGAGCGGCGGCATCGGCGAAGACCAAGCAGGACATCGCGGCGGCCGAGCAGTGGAACATGCCGATCGTGCTGATCGTGTTGCTGGCGGTGTTCGGCTCCCTGGCCGCCGCCGCCATCCCGCTGGCACTCGGTATCGGCACGGTGATCGTCACCATGGGGCTGGTCTACCTGCTGTCGATGTTCACCGCCATGTCGGTGTTCGTCACCTCGACGGTGTCGATGTTCGGGATCGCGCTGGCGATCGACTACTCGCTGTTCATCTTGATGCGCTACCGCGAAGAACTGCGGGCCGGCCGCCAACCGCAGGAGGCCGTCGACGCGGCGATGGCGACGTCCGGGCTGGCGGTGGTGCTGTCCGGCCTGACCGTGGTGGCCTCCTTGACCGGCATCTATCTGATCAACACCCCGGTGCTGGTGTCCATGGCCACCGGGGCGATCCTGGCGGTCTCGGTCGCGGTGCTGGCGGCGGTCAGCCTCACCCCGGTGGTGCTGGCGGTGTTCGGCCGCCCGGTCGCCAAACGTTCGGCGCTGCTGCACTGGGCCCGCAGCCCGCAGACCGCGCAGTCACGGTTCTGGACCCGCTGGACGGCGTCGGTGATGCGCCGCCCGTGGGTGTCGGCGCTGCTGGCCGCGGGGTTCCTGCTGACGCTTGCGGCGCCGGCACTCTCGCTGGAGCAGGGCAACAGCATGCTGCATCAGTTCGACTCATCCCATGAGATCCGGGGCGGGGTGGCCGCGGCGGCACAAGCGCTCGGTCCCGGTGCGCTGGGGCCGATCCGGGTGCTGGTCACCATCCCCGGCGCCCACGCCTCGGCACCCGAACACGCCCAGGCGTTCGCGGCGGTCCGGCAGGCGATGACCGAGGCGCCCAACATCGCCTCGGTATCCCCGCCGGTCTTCGGCAACGACGACAGCAGCGGCCTGCTGTCGGCGGTGTTGTCGGTCGATCCTGAGGACATGGCCGCGCGCGAGACGATCGACTGGATGCGCGAACACCTGCCCGCGGCGGCCGGTTCACCGTCGGTGCGCGTCGACGTCGGCGGGCCGACGGCGTTGATCAAGGACTTCGACGACCGGGTCGCGGCGGCCGAGCCGCTGGTGCTGGTGTTCGTGGCGCTGATCGCGTTCTTGATGCTGTTGATCTCGATCCAGTCGGTGTTCCTGGCGTTCAAGGGCGTCGTGATGACGGTGCTGTCGGTAGCGGCCGCCTACGGAAGCCTGGTCGTGGTGTTCCAGTGGGGGTGGCTCGAGCGACTCGGGTTCGCGGCCACCGGTTCCATCGACAGCTTCATTCCCCCGATCGTGCTGGCGATGACGTTCGGCCTGTCGATGGACTACGAGATCTTCTTGCTGACCCGGATCCGGGAACGTTTTCTGCAGTCCGGCAACACCCATGACGCGGTCGCGCACGGCGTCAGCACCAGTGCGCGCACCATCACCAGCGCCGCGCTGATCATGATCGCGGTGTTCATCGGGTTCGCGTTCGCCGGCATGCCGCTGGTCGCCGAACTCGGGGTGGCCTGCGCGGTGGCGATCGCGGTGGATGCCACGGTGGTGCGCTTGGTGCTGGTGCCGGCGCTGATGGCGATGTTCCACGAGTGGAACTGGTGGCTGCCGCGTTGGCTGGCCCGGATACTGCCCTCGGTGGACTTCGAGAAGCCGCTTCCTACGGTGGATTTGGGCGATGTCGTGGTGATCCCCGACGACATCTCCGAGCTGATCACCCCCAGCGCCGACCTCCGGGTGGTGGTGAAGTCGGCGGCCCGGCTCAAGAACCTGGTTCCGGACGCCGTGTGCGTCGGCGACCCGCTGGCGTTGCGCGGCTGCGGCCACGCCGAGATGGCCACCAGCAAGATCGAAGCGGTGCCGGTGGGCGTGGCGGCGGTGTCCGGCGGCGGCAACGTGATGGGCCACGCGCTGGCGCGGCTGGCCGGCGGATGGCAGTCCCGTGCCGGCACCGGCCGGGCGATGCCCAAGGCGGTGCGGCCGGTGCACCCGGTCACGGTGTGGCGGCATCGGCTCGCGATTGCGCTCGACGCGCTGGAAACCGAGGCGTGGGTGGCGAACGAGATCGGGCTCGAGGGTCCGACATTGACGCGGCGTCGCCCGATGGAGACCGCTGCCGTCCAACTGCCCACCGGCGACCGGCTGCAGATTCCCACCTGCGCCGAGACACTGCGGCTCAAGGGCTACCTGCTGATGTCGCGCAACAGCCGACGGGACTACACCGAGCTCGCCGAACTCGCCGAGGTACTCGACCCGGAAACCGTTGCTGAGGCACTCGGCGGGATCGATAGGTACTACTCTGGTCAACCAGCCGAACGACAATGGATGGCCACGCAGCTGGTCTGTCGGCTCGCCGACCCGGAACCCGCCGAACGCGCGGACGACGGCTCCGGTGACGGTGCGCCCCGACCCGGCACGGACTGGGAACAGGTCCGGGGACGCTGCCTGGCAGTTGCGGTGGCGATGTTGGAGGAGGCGAGGTGACGTTGGCCGCGGACCGACGCCGTGGGTCGCTGCCGCCCCGCTCCGGTGCACGATCCGATTCCGGGTCCGGCGCGACCGACCGGCCGGTGGAGTTCTGGCCGACTTCCGCCATCCGCTCAGCGCTGCAGACCGGCGACATCGCCACCTGGCAGCTGATCGTGGTGGCGCTCAAGCGCGATCCGTACGGGCGCACCGCCCGCCAGGTCGAGGAGGTGCTGGAGGGCACCGAACCCTACGGCATCTCCAAGGCGCTGTCGGAGGTGCTGACCCGCGCTCGTGCCCACCTGGAGGCCAACGAACGCGCCGAGGTGGCCCGCCACGTGCGGGTGTTGATCGAGCGGTCCGGCCTGAGCCGGCAGGAGTTCTGCTCGCGGGTGGGGGTGCCCGCCGGCACCCTGAATGAGTACCTCGAGGGCAAGGTCAGTCCGCCGGCCTCGCTGATGATCCGGATGCGCCGACTCTCCGACCGGTTCGTCAAGATGCACACCCGAGGTACGCCCGACGTCATCTGACGCCGCGGGTCAGCGCGCGTGGATCGGTGACATCTCCAGCACCATCCACTGGCCGCCGCGCTTGGTCAGTGTCACCCGTACCGGCACTACCGCCTGCTTCACCTGCTGGTTCGCCACCGACTGGACACTGCGCAGCACGACCGCGACCCGCGCCGCGGACGGACCGAGCGCCTCGACGCCGGCGCTGAGTGTCTGCGCGTCCACGGCGATGTTGCGGTTGGCCATCTCGGTGGCCGTCCGCCCGATGCTCTCCTTGAACGCGTTGACCCGGTCCGGGACCATGAAGGTCGCGGCCTTCTCGATCGACGCTTCCGGGTTGGCCGGCGACACCGTCGCCGCGGCCTCGGCCATGGCGACGGCGGTCTTGACGACCTCACCGGAGTCGGCCTCCAGTTCCTGGTCGGGCTCCGTCCAGCGCAGGTATCCCAGCACCGCCGCGGCGGCCAGCGCCGCGGCCGCCAGGCTGACCACGCCCAGTCGCAGGCCCGGCCGGTCGTCGTCGGTGCCGACCGTGACGGCGTCGCGGCGCAGCAGCAGGAAGTTCACCACCATGCCCTCGACGATGAGCAGAATCAGCACCGAACAGACCGACACCCACCACAGCTGCCAGTCCAGCATCAGACCGACCAGCAGCAGACCGCCGATCGCCGCTAGCGGCGCGACGATATCGAAAGCCAGTACCCGCCACAGCGTCCGCGACGTCAGGTTTCCCAGCTTGCTCATCGGATCGACCTCAATCGGGAAATCATCAAATGGCCGTCGACGTCCGTGACGTCGAGGTGCAGCGCCCAGTGCACGGTCTGCGGGCGACCGCCGACGTTCTCGGCGATCGAGGTGGCGATCACCATCACCGGGTCGGTGCGGCCGGGGCTCGGCGCCTGTTCGGTGGTGGCGGCCGGGTCGTCGAGGTTGTGGCGCTCCGTCTCGATGGCGACCGCCTCGATGCGACCGCTGCTGCGTGACTGGATCTTCTGCACCACGTCCCGGTAGGGCGTTAAGGCGGCGTCGAATTCGGTGTTGAGTTCGCCGACGGTCTTGTCGCGCAGCCGCGCCATCCCCTTTTCGACGTTCTCGGCGTTCAAGTTGATCAGCACGCTGGTCCAGCTTGCCGCGGTCTGCAGGACGTGGCTGCGGTAGGCGCGCTCGGCGACGTCGTCGCGGTGCGTCTTCCAGGTGATCAAACTGAACACCAGCGCGGCGACCGCGACCAGCCCGAGGAACGCCGATACCACTCCATAGCCGGAGAAGATCCCGCCCTTGGACGACTTGGCCGCCGGCTTGTCGGGGGCCTTCTTTTTGACCGCAGGTTTCTGGTCGTCCTGCCGCTCTTCGACGGTGGCCTCGCCGGGATCGGCGACCCCGTCATCCGCTTCGGTGGAGATGTCTGGCTGCTCCTCGTCAGGCATGGCGGTGACGCTACAGGACGGCTGTACCGTTCGCCGTGAAAGGATGGGCACCGATGACCTCACCAGCGACGCGTTCCGGCCTCGACCTCAGCTATCTCGACAGGGCCATCCGCCCGCAGGACGACTTGTTCGGTCATGTCAACGGCCGCTGGCTCGATGACTACGAGATGCCGCCGGACCGCGCCACCGACGGGGCGTTCCGCGCCCTGTTCGACCGGGCCGAGATCCAGGTCCGCGAACTGCTCACCGAAGCCGCCGAATCGGGCGCACCGGCCGGGACCGATGAACGCCGGATCGGTGACCTGTACGCCAGCTTCCTCGACGAGCAGACCGTGCAGGCCCGCGGCGTGGCGCCGCTGCTGGCGGAGCTGGCCGCGATCGAGCACGCCGGTGACCGCGACGCCCTGGCGCGGGTGCTGGGTGCGTGCCAGCGCACCGGGGTCGGCGGCGGCGTCGGCCTGTATGTGGACACCGACTCGAAAGACTCCACCCGTTACCTGCTGCACCTGACCCAGTCGGGTCTCGGGCTGCCGGACGAGTCCTACTACCGCGACGAGCAGCACGCCGAGATCCTGGCCGCCTACCCCGACCACATCGCCAGGATGTTCGCCCTCGTCTATGGCGGGGACCCCAGCGGGTACGCCGCGGTCGCGGCCCGCATCGTCGCGCTGGAGACCGCGCTGGCAGGTGCGCACTGGGACGTGGTGAAGCGCCGCGACGCCGAGCTGAGCTACAACCTGCGCACCTTCGCCGGCCTTGGGGAGGAGGCGCCCGGCTTCGACTGGCCGGGCTGGGTCGGCGCCCTCGGTGTCCCCGCCGACGTCGCCACCGAACTGGTTGTGCGCCAACCCGACTACCTGACGGCGTTCGCTGCGTTGTGGGAATCCGCGGAGCTCTCCGATTGGCAGGACTGGGCGCGGTGGCGGCTCATTCACGGCCGCGCCGGGATCCTGACCGATGCGCTGGTCGCCGAGGACTTCGAGTTCTACGGGCGCCGGCTGTCGGGCACCGAGGAGATCCGGGACCGGTGGAAGCGCGGCGTCTCCCTGGTGGAGTCGATGATGGGCGATGCCGTCGGAAGGCTGTACGTCGCACGGCATTTCCCGCCGGACGCCAAGGCTCGCATCGACGCGTTGGTGAAGAACCTGCGGGAGGCCTACCGGGTGAGCATCACCGGCCTGGACTGGATGACCCCGGAGACCCGGCAGCGGGCGCTGGCCAAGCTGGACAAGTTCACCGCCAAGGTCGGCTACCCGGCTACCTGGCGTGACTACTCGGCGCTGGTCACCGACCGGACCGACCTGTACGGCAACTTCTTGCGGGGCTACGCGGTCAACTACGACCGGGAACTGGCCAAGCTGGGCCAGGAGGTGGACCGCGACGAATGGTTCATGACGCCGCAGACCGTCAACGCCTACTACAACCCGGGAATGAACGAGATCGTCTTCCCTGCCGCGATCCTGCAACCGCCGTTCTTCGACCCCGACGCCGACGACGCCGCCAACTACGGCGGGATCGGTGCGGTGATCGGCCATGAGATCGGCCACGGCTTCGACGACCAGGGCGCCAAGTACGACGGCGACGGCAACCTGATCGACTGGTGGACCGACGCCGACCGCCGCGAATTCGGTACCCGTACCGCCGCGTTGATCGCTCAGTACGAGGCCTACGTGCCCCGCGCGCTGGACGCCGGCCGGCACATCAACGGGGCGTTCACCGTCGGGGAGAACATCGGTGACCTCGGCGGGCTGTCGATCGCCCTGCTCGCCTACCAGTTGTCGCTGGACGGCGCCGAGGCGCCGGTGATCGACGGCCTGACCGGCGTGCAGCGCGTCTTCTACGGCTGGGCGCAGGTATGGCGCACCAAATCCCGTGACGCCGAGGCGATCCGGCGCCTGGCGGTGGATCCGCATTCGCCGCCGGAGTTCCGCTGCAACGGCGTGATCCGCAACATCGACGCGTTCTACGAGGCGTTCGGTGTCACTCCGGACGACGCGCTATACCTGGAGCCCGCGCAGCGGGTCCGCATCTGGAACTAGGCGGCGCGAGCGTCAGGCGCGGCCCGCTACATCTGCCAGTCTTGGGCGCCGTCGTTCTTGGTGTAGCTGCCGACGGAGTTCTTCACTACGACCGGGTCGCCGCTGCCGAAGTTCTCGTAGAACCACTTGGCGTTGGCCGGGCTCAGGTTGATGCAGCCGTGGCTGACGTTGCGCTTGCCCTGGTCATTGACCGACCAGGGGGCGCTGTGCACGAAACCGCCGCTGTTGTCGATGCGGACCGCGTCCTGCACGGTCACCTTGTAGCCGTAGGTGGAGTTGATCGGGACCCCGTAGGTGGAGGAGTCCATCACCACCGTGGGGAACTTCTCCAGCACGTAATAGGTGCCATTGGGGGTCTCGTGCCCCCCGGTCGACATGCCCATCGACATCGGGAAGACCTTCTCCACCTTGCCATCACGGGTGATCGTCATCTGGTGCGTCTTGTCGTCGGCGGTGGCCACCAGGGAGTCGCCGGTGCGGAAGCTCGACTTGGTGCCGGCCGCGTCGATGGTGACGGTGGTGTGGGCCGGCCAGAAGTTGAACGGACGCCACCGCAGCTGGCTCGGGGTCATCCAGTAGAACTTGCCGGGCACCGGCGGGTTCGACGAGATGTGCACCGCCTGCTCGGCCATCGCCTTGTCGGCGATCGGCCGCTGGAAGTTGATGATGATCGGCTTGGCGACGCCGTCGAACATCGATGCCACCGCGTGGGGATCTTTGTCCAGGCTCGCGCGGCTCACGGTGTCGAGGCTACC
>NZ_MVHU01000038.1 GCF_002086285.1 Mycolicibacter kumamotonensis
CCACCGCCACCGCCGCCGCCGGCGCCGGAGGCTCTGCCGTGACGCAACGCGACGTGTGCTCACCGAAACCGTTGGCCGCTGATCTGCGCAGTGCCGACGACCGCGACCTGCCCAGCCGCACCGACGCATTCGTGCGCGCACTGTCGAACACCGTCGGCGGCCCGGTGGGCCGGCACGCGCTGATCGGGCGCAGCAGGTTCATGACGCCGCTACGGGTGATGTTCCTGATCGGGGTGCTGTTTCTGGCATTGGGCTGGACGACCAAGTCGCCGTGCCTGCAGAGCGTCGGCAGCGGCGCCCCCGATCAACGGGTGGCCAACTGGGACAACGAGCGCGCCTACTTTCAGTTGTGCTACTCCGATGTCGTGCCGCTCTACACCGCGGAGCTACTGGACCAGGGCAAGTTCCCCTACAAGTCCAGCTGGGTGGAGAAGGACTCCTCCGGCAAGGAGCAGATCCGCTACGACGGGCTGCCCGCGAAGCGGTACATGGAGTATCCGGTGGTGACCGGGCTCTACCAGTACTCGGCGATGGCCCTGGCCAAGACCTACACGGCGATCAGCAAGGTGGTGAAGATCCCGGCGTTGAGCGGGGTCGCCGAGGTGGTGGTCTTCTTCGACGTCGTCGCGCTGGGCTTGGCCCTGGCCTGGTTGGCGACGGTGTGGTCGACTGCCGGGCTGGCCGGACGGCGGGTCTGGGATGCGGCGCTGGTGGCGGGCTCACCGCTGGTCATCTTCCAGATCTTCACCAACTTCGACGCACTGGCCACCGCGTTCGCCGGCTGCGGGCTGCTGGCGTGGGCCCGGCGCCGGCCGGTGGCCGCCGGGGTGCTGTTCGGGTTGGGCATCGCCGCCAAGCTGTACCCGGTGCTGCTGCTGTTCCCGCTGCTGTTGCTGGGGCTGCGGACCGGGCGGTTGGGTGAGGTCAAGCGCACCGCGGTGGCGACGGTGCTGAGCTGGACGGCGGTGAACCTGCCGGTCCTGGTGTTGGCGCCGCGGGGCTGGAGCGAGTTCTTCCGGCTGAACTCCCGCCGCGGCGACGACATGGATTCGCTGTACAACGTGGTGAAGTCGTTGACCGGCTGGCGCGGGTTCGACGGCGACCTGGGGTTGTGGCAGCCCCCGACGGTGCTCAACCTCGTGGTCACCGCGTTGTTCGCATTGTGCTGCGCCGGGATCGGCTACATCGCGCTGACCGCGCCGCGGCGGCCGCGCCTGGCCCAGTTGGCCTTCCTGGTGGTGGCCGCCTTCCTGCTGACCAACAAGGTGTGGAGCCCGCAGTTCTCGCTGTGGCTGGTGCCGCTGGCCGTGTTGGCCCTGCCGCATCGCCGGGTGCTGCTGGCCTGGATGACCGTCGATGCGCTGGTGTGGGTGCCGCGGATGTACTACCTCTACAGCGTCCCGGATCGCAGTCTGCCCGAGCAGTGGTTCACCGCCACGGTGCTGGTGCGCGATCTGGCGGTAGTGGGGCTGTGCGCGCTGGTGGTCCGGCAGATCTACCGCCCGGAGCGGGATCTGGTGCGCGAGCGCGATGTCGACGATCCCGCCGGCGGGGTGTTCGACCGGGCCCCGGACGCGCCGCCGCGGTGGCTGCCGGCGCGATTGCGGCCGAACGCGGAACGGCGCCGCACCGTCGAGCAACCGCTACCATCATGACGGTCTGACCCGGCGCTGCTACCGAAAGATATGAGGCATCGGATGAACCGTGCAGTTCGCGTCGCCGCGTGCTGCACGCTGGCCTCGCTGGCGACCGCCGGCTGCGGTGCGACCACGGCAGGAGCCCCCGTCGAGGCGATGATGGCCAACGTGTCTTCGGCCACCAAGACGACAACCGCGCCGGCCCCGGACGGGCTGCCGCCCGGGCGGATCGGCGCGGTGCTGCTGTCCGACGAGGACGTCAGCAGCATCGTGGGGCTGCCGATGCACGGAACCGACAGTTGGAAAAGGCCCGGCGCTGTGGTGAGGCTGCGGGACCGCAACGACTGCAAGGTTCTGACGGTCTCCGATCAGGACCTGTGGACCGGGGAGTTCACCGGCTACCGGCAGGTTGCGCACCAGGACAGCGACGACCTGAATTTCTTTGTGTGGCAAGGTCTGGCAGCGTATCCGGACCGGCGAACCGCATCGCGGGTGTTTCAGCAAAGCATCAACGCCGACCTGGCGGGGCGCTGCCGGACGGCGATCCTGCCCGCCGAGAATGATGAGCGCACGACGTGGCGCGTGGATTCCCTCGCGGTGACCGGCTCCGCGTTGGCCGTGACGATCTCCGAACTCCGTGACCAACATATGACCGGCTGGCGCTGCTCGACGCGGATTCGGTTGCAGCGCAATGTGATGTATCGCGCCGGGGCATGCCAGTTCGGTAATCCGGTGGCAACCGTAGCGCAAATTGCGGATCTGACCGCGGATCGGATCGGTAGCTGACAGGTGTACGACGAATCGTTCGGGAGTGACCTGATGAAGCGGGTATTTGCAGGTGTGGGCGCGGTGAGCCTCGCGGCGATGGTGCTGCTGGGGTGTTCGCACAGCGGTGACTCGGCCGGCGAATCCGCCCAGGCCGTCCGGCTGCCGGCGCCCGGTGATACCAGCAAGGCCGAGACTGCCGAGGCGGTGGCTCCTACCGGTGAGCCCGCCGCCCGGTCTTCGATGACCCCGGTTCCGCCGCCGCTGGTGCTGCCCGACCGGTTGCGCACGCTGCTGTTGCCGCCTGACGTCTCCGGCCCCATTGTCGGTTCACCGTTGGGCTTCGAGAAGCGCTACGACCAGCCGGCGCCCCCGGTGGATCTGACTGAGCACGCCGAGTGCTCGGTGCTGCTCGGCCCGGCCATGCCCGCCTTCGGCTTCGAGTGGACGGCCTACAAAGGTGCCCAGCAGAGGGATCGTGAAGAAAACGCCGACACGGTCGTCGGTCAGGGCGCTGGCTCCTATCCCGACCCGGAGAAGGCGCGCGGCGCGTTCGCGGCGGCGTTCCCCGCCGAGCTGCGCAAGTGCGACGGGGTCGTGGTGCACAACCCGCGTGACACCGCCGCCGACCTCACTTGGCAGTTCCGCGTGACCGCCGTCGAGGGCACCCGCGCACAGTGGAGCCGCGCGCAACATATCGACGGCAAGCCGGTCGACTGGAATTGCGCTTATGAGGCCGACGTCAAAAGCAATGTGCTGCTCTACACGTCGGTGTGCCGGCGTGGTGCCGGCGCGGCCGAGGCCGCGGCCCGCCTCGCTGAGCGGCTGATGGTCTGGATCCCGATCCCCTGATTTTCGGGGGTGCCTCAGTGCACCCGGTCCAGCACGTGCTGGCTCAGCCGGTCCATGGTCACCGCGGCGTTGCCCCACTGGCTGGACATCACCACCACCATGAAGTTCGCGCCACGAGCGATGAGCGCCGCCACGGTGAACCCGGAGTTGGCGCCGTAGTTGCGTTGGGTGAACAGCCAGGAGCACACGATCCCGGGGTTCAGTTCGATGTGGACCAGGTCCATCGTGGCGCCCGGCTCGAACTCGGGCGCGACCACCTTCGCGTTGCGGCACCGGTTGACCGCAGCCTGGTTGTAGGTGTTCATGAACGCCTCACCTGCCGCGGTCACCGACGGAAAGGTCACGACGGTCACGATCGCGCGCGCCGCCTGCGACGTGTTGTCCCAGGCCTGTGACCGGTAGGAGGCGTAGTCGGATCCGACCAGGTCGGAGGTGCCTACCGAGAAGAAGTCCCGACAGTCGTCGCGCTGCTTGAGATGCACCGGCTCGCCTGGCGCCGTGCTGACCGGGCCGAAGGGGCGCATCGGCATCCCGTAGTACGTGCTGACCTCGTCGTCGGACGGGATCAGTGTCATGACCTGGCCCGGCTGTACCCAGTTGTCATCCGCGACTGCCGGCGCCGGAAACCCGCCCAGTGCCGCCACGGCAACCGCGCCCAGGACAACGGATGTGCGGTGATGTGGCGGAGCGGCGCGGCCACGACGGTGTTCGACCATGTCGGTGAGCGTAATGGGGCGGGCGTCTGACCGATTTCGCACCGACGGTGTGCCTCCGGTAGCCTAGCCGGGTTGCCGACGCAGGCGACCCTCCTGCCGTGGTCACATCCACGGCCGCACTACGACCATAGGAGGTGATGAGGTTCCCATGCGTCCATACGAAATCATGGTCATCCTTGACCCCACTCTCGACGAGCGCACCGTCGCCCCGTCCCTGGAGACGTTCTTGAACGTGATCCGCAAGGGCGGCGGAACGGTCGACAAGGTCGACATCTGGGGCAAGCGCCGGCTGGCCTACGAGATCGCCAAGCATGCCGAGGGCATCTACGCGGTCATCGACGTCAAGGCCGCCCCGGCGACGGTGTCCGAGCTTGACCGTCAGCTCAGCCTGAACGAGGCGGTGCTGCGCACCAAGGTGATGCGGACCGACAAGTCGTAGCAGGCTGTCGCGGCCGTTGCGTAGGCTCATGCTGCGAATGCAGCATCAAACGCTGACACCGATCCTAGGAGGGCCCCGTGGCTATTGGTGACACCACGATCACCGTCGTCGGAAACCTGACCGCGGACCCGGACCTGCGGTTCACCCCTTCGGGGGCGGCGGTCGCCAACTTCACGGTGGCGTCCACCCCGCGGGTCTACGACCGGCAGAGCGGTGAGTGGAAGGACGGCGACGCGCTGTTCCTGCGGTGCAACATCTGGCGTGAGGCCGCGGAGAACGTCGCTGAGAGCCTTACCCGCGGATCGCGGGTGATCGTCACCGGGCGGCTGCGGCAGCGGTCCTTCGAAACCCGCGAGGGCGAAAAGCGCACCGTCTACGAGGTAGAGGTCGACGAGATCGGCCCCTCGTTGCGGTACGCCACAGCCAAGATCAACAAGGTCAGCCGCGGCGGCGGCGGAGGCGGCTTCGGCGGGGGCGGCGGCGCTGCGGCGTCGGCTCCGGCGGGGATGTCCGGCGGCGCTCCCGCGGAGGACCCGTGGGGCAGTGCTCCGGCGTCCGGCTCCTTCGGCGGCGCCGACGACGAACCGCCCTTTTAGACCAACGAACCACAGCACGAAAGAGATAGATAGATGGCGAAATCCAACAAGCGGCGTCCGGCACCCGAGAAGCCGATCAAGACGCGCAAGTGTGCGTTCTGCTCCAACAAGAAGCAGGTGATCGACTACAAGGACACCTCACTGCTGCGCACCTACATCAGTGAGCGGGGCAAGATCCGCGCCCGCCGTGTGACCGGCAACTGCGTTCAGCACCAGCGCGACATCGCGCTCGCGGTGAAGAACGCTCGCGAGGTCGCGTTGCTGCCCTTCACCTCGTCGGCGCGCTAGCCGACCACAGAGATCCGAGAAAGTACGAAACGATGAAGCTGATTTTGACCGCTGAGGTGGACCACCTCGGGGCGGCCGGAGACACCGTTGAGGTCAAGGACGGATACGGCCGTAACTACCTGCTCCCGCGGGGGCTGGCGATCGTCGCCTCGCGTGGCGCGCAGAAGCAGGCCGACGACATCCGCCGCGCCCGCGAGTCCAAGCAGGTGCGCGACCTCGACCACGCCAAGGAGCTCAAGGAAGCTCTGCAGGCGCTGGGCACGATCTCGCTGCCGGTGAAGACCTCCGGCGACTCGGGCAAGTTGTTCGGTTCGGTGACCGCTGCCGATGTGGTTGCTGCGATCAAGAAGGCCGGCGGGCCCAACCTCGACAAGCGAATCCTCCGGTTGCCCAAGGCGCACATCAAGGCCGTTGGCAGCCACCCGGTTTCGGTGCATCTGCACCCCGAGGTCCACGTCGACGTCACCCTCGACGTCGCCGCGGCGAACTAAGCGCCTACCCGCACAGCCCCGGCGGGGCCCTGATCGGCTCCGCCGGGGCTTTGCTGTGCCCAAATCCGGTTAACTTCGGTTAACTCTGGCTAACTTTCGGGTGGGGTGTGACTTTGGTGGTATTCACTCGGATGTGGAAGACCGTCCACCTGCCGGCAAGACAACACGCCCAAGACGGCAACCTGGGACGACACGCCGAAGAGATTGTCTTCCACAGTGAAAACGCCGGGGTGTGGGGGATTGACCTGCGATTATACGCCACCGTAGAAGAACAATCCACAGGTGTTCCCCACCATCCCAAACAACTGGCGCACCGGTGTGCACACTTGTTCCACACCTTTGTGAACAAGCCCGTTTGGTACGGCCGCCAGCAACGCCTAGCGTCAACCCGGCACGACGGCGACGGGGGCGGTCCAAGATGTCGCAGCCCACGGCTAGCATGCCGGGGTATCAACGTCGAACAGACGTTCGGGCGTGCTGAGGAGGTGGGGCGTATGGCAGTGGTCGACGATCGCGGGCACTCCGAACTGGAGGAGCCGCCCCGCGAGGATGTCGGACGCCAGCCGCCCCAGGATCTTGCCGCAGAACAGTCGGTGCTCGGCGGCATGCTGCTGAGCAAGGACGCCATCGCCGACGTGTTGGAGCGGGTGCGCCCCGGTGACTTCTACCGCCCGGTGCACCAGAACATCTACGACGCGATTCTGGATCTCTACGGGCGCGGCGAGCCGGCCGACCCGGTGACGGTGGCCGCCGAACTCGACCGCCGCGGCCTGCTGCGCCGGGTGGGCGGCGCCCCGTATCTGCACACCCTGATCTCCACGGTGCCGACCGCAGCCAATGCCGGCTACTACGCGGGCATCGTCGCTGAGAAGGCGCTGCTGCGGCGGCTGGTGGAGGCCGGCACCCGGGTGGTGCAGTACGGCTACGCCGGCGCGGAGGGCGCCGATGTGGCCGAGATCGTCGACCGGGCCCAGGCCGAGATCTACGACGTCGCCGACCGTCGGCTCTCCGAGGACTTCGTCCCGCTCGAAGACCTGCTGCAGCCCACCATGGATGAGATCGACGCGATCGCCTCGCACGGCGGGGTGGCGCGCGGGGTGCCGACCGGTTTCACCGACCTCGATGAGGTCACCAACGGGCTGCACCCGGGGCAGATGGTGATCATCGCGGCCCGCCCGGGCATGGGCAAATCCACACTGGCGCTGGATTTCATGCGGTCGTGCTCGATCAAGCACCGGATGCCCAGCGTCATCTTCTCGCTGGAGATGGGCAAGTCCGAGATCGTCATGCGACTGCTCTCGGCGGAGGCGAAGATCAAGCTCGGCGACATGCGCTCGGGCCGGATGACCGACGACGACTGGACCCGGCTGGCCCGGCGGATGAGCGAGATCAGCGAGGCGCCGCTCTACATCGACGACTCGCCGAACCTGACCATGATGGAGATCCGCGCCAAGGCCCGCCGGCTGAAGCAGAAGGCCGACCTGCGGCTGGTGGTGGTCGACTATCTGCAGCTGATGACCTCGGGCAAGAAGGTCGAGTCACGCCAGATCGAGGTCTCGGAATTCTCCCGGCACCTCAAGCTGCTGGCCAAGGAGCTCGAGCTCCCGGTCATTGCACTCAGCCAGCTCAATCGTGGTCCCGAGCAGCGCACCGACAAGAAGCCGATGCTGGCCGACCTGCGTGAATCGGGCAGCCTGGAGCAAGATGCGGACATGGTGATCCTGCTTCACCGTCCCGATGCCTTCGAGCGCGACGACCCCCGTGGCGGCGAAGCCGACCTGATCCTGGCCAAGCACCGTAACGGGCCGACGAAGACGGTCACGGTGGCACACCAGCTGCACTTGTCGCGGTTTACGAACATGGCGCACTAGAGGGCGCGGCCGAGAAGGTACGTGGGCGAGGTGGATCTGCCGGAGAAAACCGCCATGCGGGTATAGAAGACCCGGACACCAATGCGGTGCGGGTGGACGGCGATTGATGGAGCACGCGCCGGCCACCGATGTTCTGATGGCGCAACAATATCTTCTTTTCTGACGCGCCGTTTCGGCCTGCGCGACGAAACGATGCGTGCGGTGATACCCCGCTGAGTGCACCTCGGCGCGCTGGGCACGACTTTCAGGAAAATCACCCGGGCGAGTTGCGTTTGGGGTGATGACGATTCACCCGGTGCCGCGGCAGCCTGGGCGGAAGCCAGTCTGCGTTGCTTCGGTGGAAGGTGTCCTGATGAGTGAGGCGTACGTCCTCGGCGGAGTGCGGACTCCGTTTGCCCGGTACGGCGGCGCGCTGTCGGCGATCCGTCCCGACGACCTGTTGGGAATGACGCTCAAGGGCGCATGCGAACGGGTGGGCGTTCCCCCGGACGCGGTCGAAGACGTCCTCGCCGGGTGCGTGAACACCGCCCACGAGGGTATGGGTGATATCGCACGATGGGCCGTGCTTGCCGCGGGATTCCCGGACACCGTCGCGGGCGCGACCGTGAATCGGTTCTGCGGCTCGTCGTTGAGTGCTGCGGTGAGCATCGCCCACGCGGTCAAGGCGGGAGACCTGGGCCTGGGCATCGCGTGTGGGGTCGAATCGATGTCGCGGTCGGGTTGGGCGCTGATGAAAGGCGACGCGCCGTTCAGCCCACGAGGTCCGGTGTTCATGCTCGACACCATGTGGAGCGGTGCCGGTGGCCCGCCGAATCCGGCGTTGCTGGCCCGCAACGCCTACATCGGCATGATCGAGACCGCGCAGAACGTCGCGAATCGCTATTCGTTGAGCCGACCGGAGATTGACGAGTTTGCGCTGCGCTCACAGCGCAATGCCCGGGCCGCTCGGGACCGCGGGAGACTGGCCGCCGAGATCATGCCGGTGCCCGTCGCGGCGACCAGGAAGACAGCGGCGCATGTGGTCGAACATGACGAGTTCATCCGGGATGACACCACTGCCGAGGTGCTGGCGACACTTCCCGTCCAACCGGGGACGACCCAGATGACGGCGGGGAACTCCACGCCCTTGAGTGACGGTGCCAGCGCGGTACTGATCGGCTCGAAGGAGCGTGCGGCCGAATTGGGTGTACGGCCGTTGGCCAGGGTGGTCTCCAGCGCCGTGTATGGGATCGATCCACTCATCATGGGTATCGCCCCGGCGTGGGCGATGCCGGCGGCGATCCGCCGCGCGGGCCTGACCCCCGAACAGATCGATATCTGGGAGATCCACGAGGCGTTCAGTGCGCAGGCCCTGGGGGTGTTGCGCGAGTTACCCAATCAACTCGACGGCTTTTTCGTGCCCGACGACAAGCTCACACCCAACGGTGGTGCGGTGGCGATCGGGCACCCGTTCGGTGCGACCGGGGCGCGGTATCTGTTGACGGTGTCCCTCGAGCTTCGGGAGCGCGGCGCACGCTACGGCGTGATCGGAGTGTGCATCGGCTCCGGGCAGGCGGTTGCGGTAGTGCTGGAAAACCCTGAGGCGCAATAACCGTCATGTCATCGAGGCACCGGATCGGCAAACCGTGATGCCACGAGGAAGGGATACGTGATGATGAGTGAATCGCCGGCGCCGATGGGCACTGTCGAACGCAGTGCCCACGACGGACTACGGATGATCATCAGCGATAACGCCCGACTCGCGCACTTCGAGGCGGCCGTGGACGGTCAGGTGATCGGTCGGCAACCCTACCGCTGGTACCGCGACCACATCGTGTTGATGGCCACCCAAGTCGATACCCAGTGGCGTGACCGGGGTGTCTCCTCGGCGATGATCGACGGGGTGCTCTCATTGGTCCGCGGTGCCGGGCACACGGTCATCCCGCGATGCAAGATCACGGCGAACTACATTCTGCATCATCCCGAATATCAGGACCTGGTCACCGACCAATACCGGGTATTGCTCCGCCCGTTGTCGCGGCCCGCGACGCCGTCGGCTTCCGACAGCGTCGAGCCTTAGCCGACACCACCGCCTGCACCACGCGATGCTCGGACGGGATCGGCGCATCCGCCGGCGGTGGCTAGGCCGGATCCGTCGGGCACCAATCGAAGGCGGCAATCAACTGGGCGACATCGCGGTTACGGCTTTCGGCCGGCCACACCGCCCAGGTGCGGCGCACCACGGGGTAGTCGGCTAGCCGACGCCACACCACAGTCTCTGGCAGAGGCTGGGACCACTCCTGCGACGCGAACGCAAACGCGTGGCCGGCACTGAGTGCGGTAAGGGTGACGGAGGGGATCACGAACGTTTCGCCGTCTGTGTGATTGCCGGTGTCGATACCGTGGCTACGCAGTGTCGCAGCCAGTTCGTCGTACCAGGCGGGGCTACCCGAGCGAGGCAAGCCGATCCATCGCAGCCCGGCCAGCGAGTTGAGGCGGATACCGTCCGGCCCGGAGAGTTTAGCGGCGAGCTCACCGGCCAGAATGATGCCGAGGTTCTCCCGGGCCACCAACATGGTGTCGAACTCGTTCCCGGCGGGGTGCTCGCGCATCAACGACACGTCCAGATTCCCGCGGCGCAAGTTGTCCAGTTGTGCCGTCATCGGTAGGTGGCGCGGTATCACGCGCATGCCTGGGTGGTCGGTGGCGAATCGGGCGACAGCACGAAGTAGACCCGCGGGCAGTTCATCGGGGATGCCCAACCGGATGACACCGGAGGAGTCGACCGCGGCGGCCATCACCGTGCGCACCAGCTGATCGTGGCGCGTCAGGATGGCGCGCGCCTCCGACAGCAGAGCCATTCCGGCCGCGGTGGTTCGGACACCGGTGTTACTGCGCAACAGCAATTGCACACCGAGTTGGCGCTCCAGGGCGTTGACCGTCTGTGACACGGCCGGCTGGCTGAGGTAGAGCCGGCGCCCGGCGGCCGACACCGTGCCCTCTTCGACCACGGCGATGAAGGCTTCCAGCCTGGCGAGTGTCAGAACCGCATGGCTGCGCCCCAGCGAACCGGTCCGATCCACAAGCTCAACCGCCTGCAAGGCGAAGGCCGGGTTGCGCGCCGTGCGTTCAGGTTTGCCGGCCCCGATCACTGATTGCGATGGACTCCTGCGGGCGGCGCGCGGTGGTACGCCGGTGCTCAACCTTGTCGGTACGGCGGTGAGCCCGGCCCGGCCACGCGCTTGGGCGCCGTGTGAGTCGGCCTTCGGCACGCCTTGCTCAGTCACCGCAACTCTCCGCGCTGATCACCAAGCACGGTGTGCGGAGCCGCCGAAGACCGGCGTCGTCATCTGGGCCATAACCCCAGCCTCGGTGACGGTCGGGTGGGTTGGCATCATCCGCTCCGGTACTTCACCCGGGTGATATGCGTCGATACCTCCGCAGCGCGACCCGCCTCAGTGCGTCTGGCCGCGGGACGACGGCACGATGGAGATCGCCCCTTTCGACTCGAAGACGGCCAGGTGAACGTCGTCGATGCCGCAGTGTCCGTGCTGGCGCAGCACCGCTTGTAAGTCGGTTGTGCTCAGGCCGCAGCGGCGCAGATTGCGCCGCTCGATGCGGCCGTCCCGGATCAGCACCTGCACCGGTGGATCGATGAACTTCTGGAGCCCGGGAACCAACCGCAGCCTGGCCACAGCAGCATGGGTCAACAGCAAGCTCATCAGCGCAGCCGTTGCGGCGAGCCATGAGGTGTCGGTGGCGGTCGCAGAGCGTCCCACGATCGCGCCGGCGGCCACGGCAGCGATCCAGTCGAACGGCGCGAACTCCGCCAAGGTGCGCCGCTCGGTGAACCGGAACAGCACGGTCGCCGTCAGGAACAGCGCCGACGCCTTCACAATCGCATCGACCATGGCATGGCCATCGCCGATCAGGGCATCAGAAATGTAGTGGTTCATGTGATTTCAGCGACGCAGGGGTTACGGCCAAGGATGAATTGCTCCACGGCGTTCGCAAAGCCGTCATCTTCGTTTGTCGTGGTGACACAACGTGCCGCACGTTTGACCTCGTCGCTCGCGTTACCCATCGCGATGCTGAGTCCTGACTGCTCGAACATGCGGACGTCGTTCGGCATGTCGCCGATCGTGGCGATCTGTTCGGGAGCGATGTCGTAGGTTGTGGCCAGGTAACGGACGACAGCGCCCTTGTTGGCACGCGGATGGGTGATGTCGAGGTAGTAGGGCTGGGATCTGGCAGCCGACACGCTGTCGCCGAAGCGCTTGCGCACCAGGGCCGCCGCCGTCTGCACCGCGTCGTAGTCGTCGCTGACCCCAACCACTTTGGCCACCCGCTGTGTGATCGACTCGATCTCGCCCACCAGCGTCGGTTCGAAACCGACCGTCGAGGCCTCGTGGGCGACGTGAGCGCCCCGTATATCCGGCACCAACCAGTCCATGTCACGGTAGGCCCACACACCCATTCCCTGGACGTCCAGCAGTTCGATCACGGCCGCCGCCACGTCGTCCGGGATGAGACGTTGTTCGATCACCGACATGTCGGGGCGGATGAACAGTGCACCGTTGAACGCGGCGATCGGTGTTGTGAGATCGAGTGTTTCGATAAGCGTTGACATCCCTCGCGGCGGGCGGCCACTGGTTACGGCGAAGAGTATTCCGGCATCGCGCAGCGCGGCGACGGTGGCGACGGAGCGTTCGGTGAGGACCTTGTCACCGGTCACCAGGGTGCCGTCGACATCGGCGAGCAGCAATCGGATCGGATGGGAGTAAAGAGTCATGTCACCTTTCAGCGCAGAAGAATGCCCGCAACGCATCGATAAAAGCCTGTCGGCGGCCCGGGTGAGAAGTCATCACCTTCGGAGCCGGTTCACCCGGGTGAAATGGGCGCCCGACCATGAGCGGTCGACGAATCCCGGGGGCAACAGGAGAGATGACGCCCGCAGCGCAACACGTCAGTCAGTGGAGTTGACGTCGCCCTATTCGAACCGGTTATTCCACCGAGAAAAACGGTGAATGAGCGAAGGCAGTGCGCCGCCAGGGCTGACGCGTTGAACGGTTCGGTGCGGGCGCGCATCTTTCGGCTCGTATACGCGGCGCCGGCAAATCTGGTTCAGGAGGGAAGATCGTGTCATCCGTTATGGCTCCACCGGAAATGCGGACAAACCCGGCCGGTAACGGCACCGCCGCCGGTTAAGGAGAGAGGTAGCAGTGGATTTCGCCATGATGGCGCCGGAAATCACTTCGGCACTGATGTATTCGGGCCCCGGCTCGGAGTCGATGCTCGCCGCTGCAGTGGCCTGGGACGCCCTGGCTGAGGAGTTGCATTCCGCGGCCGGCTCCTATCGGTCTGTGGTGGCGGGGTTGACCGAGGGGCCGTGGCTGGGCGCATCGTCGGCGTCGATGGCGGCCGCGACCGCCCCGTATGTCGCGTGGCTGAGCGCCACTGCCGCTCAGGCCGAGCAGACGGCAACCCAAGCCAGAATGGCCGCGGCGGCCTATGAGACGGCGTTCGCGGCGACGGTGCCCCCACCGCTGATCGCGGCCAACCGCAGCTTGTTGACGACGCTGGTCGCAACGAACCTGTTCGGGCAGAACACCCCCGCGATCGCCGCTACCGAGAGCCAGTACCTCCAGATGTGGGCGCAGGATGCCGCTGCCATGTACGGCTACGCGGGGGCGTCAGCGGCCGCCGCAACGCTCACACCGTTCACCCCCTCGGCGGCGGCAAACACCGGGACGGGGCTGTCGCAGCTGACCTCCGCAGTGCCCACAGCGCTGAAGCTGTTGTCGACACCACTGGAATCAGTGCCGTCGGCCGCCTCGGGCGCGGGCGGAGTTCCCGGACTCCTGGATGTGTTGGGCGTCCTGGGGGTTACCCCGCTGGGCACGCCGTTGAGCAGTGTGGGAACGGGCATCACATCGGCGGCCTGGGCGTCCGCCTCGCTGGCCAGCACCACCGGTCAGGACACGCGGCTGCGCATCGTCGACGTCGGGGACCGGATTTTGAGCCGAATCGACGACTTCGAAACGAGGGCGATGGGCCCCGCAGGCGGCGGTTCGGGTGGCGGGCGGGCGGTGTCGGCGCAGCTGGGCCAGGCGCCCTCGTTCAACGGGCTGTCGGTGCCGCAGACCTGGGCCACAACGGCACCGGCGGTAAAGACGGTGGCCGCAGCCTTGTCGGCGACGGGTCTCGGCGCCGGCTCGGCCGGTTTGGCAGCCGGTCCGGGAAGCCTGTTGAGCGAGATAGCGCTGGCGAGCGTGGCCGGGCGAGCCGCGGGCGCTACCGCCAGATCCGCCGGTCCCGGTCCCGGTGCGCAAAGCTCAGTGGCTACGCCAGAAAGCCCGCTGACCGAGATGGCGCTACTGAGCCTGATCGAACGTGCCTTGGGCGGCACCACATCCGGCGGTCGTCCGGTCGTGATGGGCCGCCCGCCAGCTGCTGGATAGCGGAGCCCAGTGCCTATTCGCTGTCGGATCGGACGATGGCGACGACCTCGATCTCAATATGTTGTTCGGGCAGCGCGAGTGCCTCGACACCCACCGCGGTCCACAACGGAGCGATATCACCGAGCCGCTGGCGGAACTGAGCGACCATCTCCGACATGTGTTCATCACCAATGGAATCCACCGCCGTGGGGACGTGGTACGAGTGGATGTTGACAACGTCGCGCCAGCTGGCGCCGGCCGCGGCCAGGGTCTTTTCGACGTTGTCACACGCCTTGGCGATCTCGTCCCTCAGAGACGTCGTGGTCAAGGTGAAATCAGCGTCCCAGCCGCCCTGCCCGGAGATCTCCACTCGATCACCGATGCGTAGTGCTTGGCTGTAGCGGTTGCGGGTACGGGCGATCTGCCCGTATCCGGGGGTGTCGAAGAACTCGAGCTTGGTCATGCGGGTTGGCCTCTCCTCGTTGTCTGTCGAAGCGAAGATCACGGGGATCTGGTGGTCTGAGAACCACGTTCGCCGGCGGCGTTCACGATCCGACCGGAGCCGACAGTGCCTTCGAGCCTACGAGCGATGGCGCGATGAAACCTCACGTCGTCGGCCAGTGGAATGGGCCGCCATTACCGCGACCAATACCGGTCCTCGACGCGAGTCACCTCTTGCGTTCTGTCACCGCCGATCGCCCTGGTGACGCACGGGGGGACCGAAACGTGTCCGCCGGAAGTCGAAATCGGCGAGGCAAAGGCGAAGGGATCGGTCTAAGAAAACGGTGGTCCACATCGCGCCGTCGTGCGCTAACGTCGTAATCAGTATCCGCTATACCGAGGTTGGGTTGCCGCATGACTGTGACCGGTGAGCGTCCAAAGATCCTCCTGGAAGACGTCGATTTCAATCGACGCGATCATCCGGACCGGCCGTTACGGCCTATCCCGCCAGGTCGTGACCATTTCGCCGCCCAGTGGCGCAAGATGCGCGAGATCATCTTCGGGCCGTGGATCGATATCGATAAAGAGGTCGAACCCAACGACATCACCCGGATGCGCGACGACTATTTCTGGCAGCGCGACGAACAGATGATCGGCGTCGTCGAGGCGTTCGAACGCCTTGGATACGAGCAGGGCCGTGCGCTGTTCGAGCAGGCTCTGGCCCAGGGCATCGACACACTTGAAGACCCGCCCCAAGAGTTCGTCGACCTCTTCGAGCATGTGGATCAGCTGCCCGATCAGTTCGACCTCGCCGCCGCCGAACGAGGCCGGATACTGGCGATGTCGGCCACGATGGCGGCCACCACGATCATCCGCGGCTGGGCGGTATATGAGACCGCGATGACCGGCGACATCTCCGCGGCCACCGGGGCCACTGGCCGTTTCGTCGACGACGGCCCGCGCCGCTTCATCGAAACAGCCCGCGTCTTCGCCGTGTTCGCCTTGCCGGAGATCTTCGACCGGCAATCGGAGGCATTCCAGAATGTGGTGCGGGTGCGGTTGATGCACGCCCTGGCCAGTCGTGGCCTACGGCGCAAATGGGGTGACGACGTCTATCTCAAATTCGGAGAACCCATTCCCGTGACGTCGCTGCTGGGATTCGGCAGCGGCCTGCTGCTCAGCCGTCTCGTCGACCATGCCTTCGGGCGCAAGCTGACGCCGAACCAACTGGAGGATCTCGCCGAGTACTCCTCGTTCTCGGCCCGATTGTGGGGTGCGCCCGAGCGGCTGCACTCCGCCAACGGCCTAGAGCTGATCAAATCGCTGAACTACGTCCTCGCCCGAGGCGGCAACCCCTCTCCCTGGCGCGCCGAGCTCGTCGACGCGATCGCCGGTCCTGAACACCTGCAGACCCTTACCGGGACGCTGCCGGGCCCGATCAAGAAGCTGATATCCAAGTACGCCAACCAGATCACGGCGATGATCGCTTTCGCGCCGGCCGGCGTCGTGTTCGGGTACGAGCAGATCGACGCCATGCTGGCGGGCACGATATTCGAGCCGCTGGCCTACGACTTCCGACGTCGCGTGCAGGCTTTCGAGAGGTTCACCAAGCTCAACGTTCGCATCGCCACAGTGGCCGACCAGCTGCCGTGGTCCAACCCGATCCGCGAGCACCGCAAGAGGACGGGCGCGGTTGCGCGCGAGCGGATCGCGATGCTGAACAAGATCGCCGGCAACCTGCAGATCGCGCTGAACTACACCCATCATGACCGTTCGACATCGGGCGAGGGTTTCACCGGCTGACGCGGTGTCGCACGGAAGTATGCCGGGATGCTACCCGCAGTGAGGCGGTGTTCTCGATCGCTCCGCGCGGCTTCGAATCTGTTGTCCCTCAGTACGAACCGGTCAGCGCGAACACCAAGGAATCGAACAGGGCCTCGAACAACCCACTGCTGAGGATCCCGCCGTGCGCAATGGCGTTGACGGCGGCACCGATGTTGTCGATGTCATCGGAGATGTCGACGTAGGTCAAAAGACCGTCGGTCGAGGTGGTTGCGTCGGCGATCTGCTCGGGCGCCAACCCCAGATACTCGCCATGCCGAATGAGGCCGGGCACCAGCTCGCCCCACAGGCCCCAGGTGTCGAAGTTGCCTTGCCAGTCCGCGGCGAAGTCATTGTCGATCGTGTAGATCGTCGCCGGGTACAGATCATTCGGCGTCACCAGGCCCAGGACGTCTTCCAGGTCGAAAAGCTTGACGATGAAGTTCGTGATATCCGGACCGAATACCGCGTTCAGGTCGGCCAGCACGTTGGGCCATATTCCGTCCGCGGTGTCGGGGCTGCCGATGAACACGAAGTGCAGCAGCTCGCTGGGGACGCCGGCTTCGGCGAGCCGGGTCATCGCGACTGAGCCGACCGCAGCGCCCTGCGAGTACTCGAACACCGTCAACGGATGCTCGGCGCTGTAGGCCCCGGGGTTCGCGGCGAGTGCATTCTCCACGGCCAGAACCAGATTCGACGCGCCGGTAAGAGTGCTGTGACCCTGTTGAAGCAGTTGGGGGGTGGTCAGCACCTGCAATGCAGCGCTGCACGGGTCGGTGCCGTCCATGTAACAGACCGTGGAGCCGGTCGCGCCGTCGTTGAAACCCAGCGCATTGAGATACAGCGTCTCGGCGGCCCGCGCGAAATCCACCGATGGGGTGGGCTCAACGGTTCCCCCGATGATGATCGCCGTCTGACTGCCCGAGAGCGGACCGTCTGCAGACAACAGGGTCACCTGGGTGTCAGCGGCTTGGGTGATCGGCGCTGTAGCGGCGCCGACGAGCATGGCAATGGCGGTGACGTGGGTAAACATCCCGTATCCGTTCACCGTCGCATCCTTTCATTCTGGACCGAGGACGGACCGAGTTTTGCGAGACAACGGTGGCGAGTGGTATCCAGCGCGGGGGGTGTCGACGGCCGGGTGACACGATGGCGGGTGTGGCCCGCGTTTACCGATTAGGTCCAGCACGACGAGTGGTCAATACCGTCATCAGATTTCTGGTTCCGGCGATGGTCGCCGGCCCGGTGCTGCGTCGATACGTACAGGATGTCAAGGTCACCCGGCCCTACTTCGACCTCGGGCCCGCCGATCCTGAAGCCGCGTTCGTCGGCGAAGCTGCCAAGCACCCGGTATTCGAGCTGACGCCCGAAAGCGGTCCACGGGCAGCTGACCCATCCTGCTCGACACTGACCGCCAACGTCTGAATCCTGGCCGTCCGGGGCGAGACAGGCCCGGCAAAGACGGGCCTGCCTGGCATCGCCTCGCTACCCTCGATGTGTGCCGGACTCAACGAACCGCCCAACCGGTCGACGAAAACTGCACCCAGATCGCGCCGGCTCCGACGGCGGTGACGGCGATGCTGCCAACCCCATCGTTCTCGATGTGGAGGGCTCCGGTGTCCAACCGCCGGTCACCCCGCGGGTGCGCCGGGCCTTCTGGCTACTGGAGCGAGTCGCGCCGGCAATCGGTTCGCGGTGGGCGACTGAATTGTGGTGCACCCCACCGGTCATGGAGTCGAGTCTGCGGATGCCGCCCGGCGTTCCGCCCGGTCAGCCGCTGGAAGCGCACTGGAACGGGCACCGGATCGTGGGCGAGGCCTGGGGCGAGGGACCCCCGGTCTATCTGGTGCACGGCTGGGGCGGGCGTCGCCCGCACCTGGGCATGTTCATCAAACCTCTCGTCGGATCCGGGCATCGGGTGATCGCGTTCGACCTGCCCAGCCACAACGAGTCCGATCCGGGCGCGCTCGCCCCCGGTCGCACCACCGCCATCGAATGCGCCGAAGCGGTGGCAGCCATGATCCGGACGCACGGGCCGGCCCGCGCGGTTGTCGCCCACTCCCTCGGGGCCAACGCGACCGCCTTCGCGGCGTCGTGGGGAGCGACGGTCGGACGTTTGGTGTTCCTTGCGCCGATGGGCGAGTTCCCGATCTACCTTGATCTGTTCGCCGTGCGCCACAACTTCGGACGACGGATCCGCGCCGGCCTGCATCGACGCCTGGAACGCCGAATCGGCATGTCGCTGGAGGACACCAACATGGTTCGGATCGCCCAGAAGACCGGCTACCCGCCGCTGCTGCTCATCCACGACCCCGACGACCCCGAGACACCCTATGAGACCAGTGAACGTGTCGTCGCGTCTTGGCCGGGCGCCGACTTGATGACGACACAGGGACTCGGCCAGCTGGCGCACTTCCGAATCTTGCGACACCGCCCCGCGATTCGCGCGGGCGTCGAGTTCATCGGACCCGCACAGGGTTGAAAAGCCGGCGCAGCAGCGGCGGAGCAACCAAGACCTAGATGCTGGTCCGCCGCAGCCGCTGCAACCGCCGCATCCCGGCGGCCGCCACCTTCTCCGGGGCCGGGCGCAGCGCGTCCTCGAGCTGCGCGCGAACGCCCTCGGTGTCGAGGTGCGTGCCGATCGCGACGAGATGGCTGGCATCTGAGCCCGCAGGCTCGGTCACCACATGCACCGACGTGCCGACGACGTTGACCAGGTAGTGACGCTTGCCGATCCCGACGGTGCCTTTGATCCGGTAGACGCCCTGCGGCGGCCGCTCCAGTAGGTCGATGAGCGGCCCGGGGTCAACTGCACCGTCACCCACGACGGTGACCGCCGTGGAGTGCACATGGTCGTGATGCTCGTCGTGACCGCCAACAGCCTCCTCGAGAAGCAGCTCCCGAAACGACATCTGCCCGGACTCCCCGCCGTCGCTGACGTCGTAGAGCAACCGGGGGTCCACGCGTCCGGCCACCGCGCCCACCACGTAGGCGTCGGGATTCAGCTCGCGTACACGGGCTTCCACCCGGGCAAGAGTTTCTGGGCGAGCGTGCTCGGCGATCCGATCCAACTTGTTGACCACGATCAGAGACGCCGCGCCGTAGCGCAGCGGGGGAGCGTTCCCGGTGTCGACGGTGTCGAAGTGTTCCGCCGCGTCGATGACGTCGACGACGCCGCCGTGGCGAATCCGCTCCACTCCGCTGAACCGAATCATGCGGGATATCGCCGTGGGTTCGGCCACCCCACTGGCCTCGATGATGATCGCGTCGAGCGCCAGCTTCGGGTCGGCCAGCTTCTCCAGCGCGTCATCGAGCCCGCCCTCGTCGGGAAGACAGCAGATACATCCTCCGGCGATGGACACCGGCTCATCGACCTGGCCCGTGACCAGGCCTGCGTCTACGTTGAGTTCACCGAAGTCGTTGATAACGACGCCGATTCGCGCACCCGGTGCGCGCAGCACATGGTTGAGCAGTGTGGTCTTGCCGGCCCCGAGATACCCCGTCAGCGCGATGACGGGGATAGCGGGCGTGTTGCGATCGGCCACCCGGCCATTATCGGCGGTACCCGCGCCAGTGCGTGACCGTGGGGTGGATGCAAGCCGGCTCTTCAGTTGCCGTACAGATGCAGCGCCCGGCCGGTCACGGTGGCCACATCGCCGCTGAGCCCTGCGATGGGCGGACCGCCACGCTGATGGATCACGTTCGCGAGAACGATCACGTACGTGTCCGAGCCCGGGTCGATCCACAGCGTCACGCCGGTGAACCCGGTGTGCCCGAAGCTCCCGATCGGAAAGATCATCCCGCGCGGCCGGGAGTGCGGCGTATCGCTGTCCCAGCCGAAGCCCCGGAGATCCTGGCCGCTGATCGCCGGATAGTTCGCGGCCAGCAGCGGATCGATCCTATTGGGCGTAGCCGCATTCGCTTGTTGTGCAGCGGCGTTCGCGGCCGCGACCTGTGCGCCGTCGTGCCCGGGTTGCTGGGGAGTGGTCATCAACTGCAGGGTCGATCGCCGCAGCGGGAACGGGCTCGGGCGGCCCGCGAGCCGATCGAGTAACGCCTGGGCGTACCTGCCGATATCGCCGGCGGTGGAGAACACTCCGGCGCTGCCGGCTACCCCGCCCATGCGCCGCGCCGTCGGGTCCTGCACGGCGCCGCGCAGCAGTTGGTCGTAGTCGGGGTTGATCCCGGGGGTGTCCTCGTCATGTGCGGTCGGCGCGATGCGGGCCAACAGGTCGGTGCTCCAGCTACCCGCCGGGCAGTCGTCGTCCGGGGATGCGCTCGCGTCCCAGGCGATGGCTGTACCGCGGATCTGGTGGGGTCCACAGGCTTTGGCGGCGGGCAGGTAGCGGGTGTCGGTCATGCCCAGCGGAGTAAAGATGTTGTCCTGCACGTAGGTGTCCAACGGTTGGCCGCTCATCGACTCGACCAGCGTGCCCAGGATGATGAAGCCGATGTCCGAGTAGTGGAAAACCTCGCCGGGGCCGAATTCCAGCGGTGCGGTCAGTGCGCGATGAACACCGCCGGCCTTGTCGGCCTCGGTCAGGCCCCACGGGCCCTGGTGGCTCAGATCGCCCCCGATGCCCGAGGTGTGGGTGAGCAGCATGCGCAAGGTCACCTGGGCGCGTCGGGGGTCGTCGGCCCCGTTGAACTCCGGCAGGTAGGTCTGCACCGGTTCGTCGATCTCGACCCGGCCCTGTTCGTACAGCTGCAAGACGGCGACTGCCGTCGCGAGGCACTTCGTCAACGACGCGATGTCGAATATCGTGTCCTCGGTCATCGGTTCGGCCGGCGAGGGTGAGCCGTCGAGCCCGGGTTCGCCGTCGAGTTTGCGCACGCCGAAGGCGCCGCTGAAGGCGATCGTGCCGGCGTGCCCGATCCGGACCACCGCGCCCGGCAGCCGGGGGACCGCGATCGCGTCGTTCATCAGCGCAGAGACCGGTGCGACCAGCTCCTCGCGAGGCAGGTAGGGCGCATCCTCGCGTGGTGTGCCGGGCACCGTGGCGGCCGGGGTGCCGGTGTGCGGTGGCGGGGGCTCCGGGTGGTTACACGACGGGGCCGCCGCCAGCGCGAACGCGACGACTCCCACGGCGCAGGCCCGGGTCATGCGCGATCGCGACATGGTCACAGCATCGACGGTAACGAGCTGTACGGACTACCACGACCGACGCGCTAGACCTCCGGCGGGAACCAGAAGTCGAGGGTGTCCTCGACCCCGCTCCAGGGGATGCCCAGCCAGTCGCCGAAGAAGCCCTCGATGTTGCCGAAGGCGCTGTAGACGAAGGCCACCGCCGAGTAGAACAGGCCTTCCCACCAGCCGCTGTCGACCAGCCCGTGCGGCCACGCGTTGAGCCAGGCACCGAACTGGTCGAAGTCACCGGAGATGTCGATGTCGGTGATCATCCCGTCGGAGGTTGCCACGTGGTTGGCCACCTGATCGGGTGTGAGCCCCAGGTACATCATGTGCTCGTAGAACAACCCCAACTCGGAGGTGGACGTTGGGTCGGTGACCGGGTCGCCGGGGATCGTGTAGTCGGTCACCGCGAACGCGTCGTTGGGGGTCTGGACGCCGTTGAGCAGGGCGGTGTCGAAGAAGTCGGGAGATGAGCCGCCACCCATATCCGGCGACGCGGTGTCCGCCCCGACCGGATTGCCGATGAACACGAAATGCAGCAGGTCCGAGTCGACGCCGTCGTGGGCCAGCTGGGCCATGGCGATCGAACCGGCCGTGGCGCCCTGCGACCACCCGAACACGAACAGCGGGTGCTCGGCGTCGTAGGCGTCCGGGTTGGCGTTGAGTTCGGCGTGCACCGCCCGCACGATCTCGGCCGCGCCGACGAAACTGCTGTGGCCCTGCTGGATGAGGGCCGGGGTGGACAGGATCCGCAGCGGCGCGTCGCAGACGCCGGCGCCGACCACGCACGAGGCCGCGTCGTCGCCGCCGTCGAACCCCAAGGGCTGCAGGAAGAGGTCTGCCGCGGTCTGGGCGAAGGCCGGCGACGGCGTCGACAAGATCGTCGGGCCGACGAAGAACGCCGTGCCGGAAAGCAGGCTCACGTCGATCTGCGTGGCGTGTGCCGCCGGAGCGGCGTATACGCCGCCCGCCACGGTGCCGGCAATCGCGATCGGGGCGAAGGCCTTGGTCAGTATCACGGGCGCCCCCCACCACCGGCCTGCCGGCTACCGGAAACTAAAAATTACCTGAGGGCGATCATGGCAGGCGCGCCCGGCGGAAGTCAATGACCGGCCGCCGAATAGCGCTGGCCAGCGCGCACATGCCGGGGGCTTCTCCATTGACTCTCCTGACGCAAGAATGGCATTATCGGCTCTTCTAGTTCGGTCGACCAGCTCTTACATAAGCCCTAGGTGTGTCGGAATGAACGTAACCAAAGCTTTCGCTCCTCTCGCGGTCGCGAGCGTCATCGCCGCCGGCGCCGCCGGCACCCCGGCAATCCACACGACGCTCGCACATGTCACGCTGCTGTCGGACACCGCGATCTTCGTCGGCGGCACCATGCTGCCGACGCCGTCGGCGACCTTCGCCCAGACCGCGGCCGATCTGTTCCTGCAGCCGCTGGGATTCGACGCCGGAGACGACCCGACGGTGTGCGTGATCGGCGTCGGCGACTGCGACTCCCCGCTGCAGGTGCTGAGCACCCCGCAACTCATCTTGCAGGGCCACAGCAGTTTCGTCGGCGCGGCCGAGATCGTAGGGGCGGTCCAGGCCCAGCTCGAGGCCAACCCGGGCGGCTTCGACGCCGACCATCCGCTGTTTGTGTTCGGCTACTCGCAGGGCGCCACGGCCGCCTCCATCGCGATGGCGCAGCTGGCCCACGACGGCGTCGACCCGCAGGCGCTGCACTTTGTGTTCATCGGTGACCCATCCGATGCGAACGGCAGCTGGCCGAACAACACCAGCGACACCCTCTGGGACCGGCTGTTCGACATGCCCATCCTCAACGGCAACCAGACCCCCAACGACGCTTTCCCGACAACCATCTACACCTTCCCGGGTGATCCCGTCGCCGACGCCGGCTCCAACTCGATCCTCGGGCTGTTCTACGAGCACGTCATGTACCTCGGGCTCACCCCCGAGCAGGTCGCCGACCACACCGGCACCGTCAACGGCATGATCACCAACATCGACATCTCCGGTGACATCGACCAGTTCGGCGCCTGGCTCAACGCTTTCGGTAACGGATTGCTCGACAGCGCCGGGTTAGACGCCCTGTTCAATTCGATTGTGGCCTTTATTTACAACGCTTTCGGCAACATCGAGGGCTTCTTCACCGACTGGATGGGCGTCGACTGGGGCGGGGTCGAAGATACGCTCGACTACTGGTTCCCGGCGGCCTGAGCGGTCTGGTCCGGCCGCGGCGTTTGACGCGTCGACGAAGCGGCAATCCCAGGAGTTCGGGCCGGCGACTTCGACGCCGACCTTGACGGCTAAGGGGACCGGTCCATGGGCTTCGACCTCACGCCGACGGCGGCGCAGCACGACCTGGCCCGCCGCGCCCACCAATTCGCCGAATCGGTGATCCGGCCGGTCGCACTCGACTACGACCAGCGCCAGGACTTCCCGTGGCCGGTGCTCGAGGAGGCCGCGACGCTGGGCTTCTACAGCCCGTTGTTCTACCGCGACCTGATCGGCGATTCCACGGGCCTGTCGTTGCCGATGTTCATGGAAGAGCTGTTCTGGGGCTGCGCCGGCATCGGGCTGGCGATCGTGATGCCGGCGTTGGCGCTATCAGCGATCGGGCAGGCCGCCACCGCCGAACAGATGCTGCAATGGGCGCCGGAATGCTTCGGCACGCCGGGCGATCTCAAACTAGCGGCCCTGGCGATCTCCGAGCCCGAAGGCGGCAGCGACGTCCGTAACCTGCGCACCACCGCCCGCCGTGACGGCGAGGACTGGATCATCGACGGCCACAAGATGTGGATCGGCAACGGCGGCATCGCCAACGTGCACGTGGTCAACGCGGTCGTCGACCCGGACCTGGGCCACCGGGGTCAGGCGCTGTTCATCGTGCCCGGCGGCAGCCCGGGGCTGGAATTGGTGCGCAAACTCGACAAGTTGGGCTGCCGGGCCTCCCACACCGCCGAACTGCGGTTCGACGGCGTCCGCATCCCGGCGGACAATCTGCTCGGCGGTCAGGACAAGCTCGACCACAAACTCGCCAAAGCCCGCGAAATCCTGTCCGGCGCTGCGTCACCCGGTTCGGCAACACTGAGCACCTTCGAGCAGACCCGGCCGATGGTCGCCGCGCAGGCCATCGGGATCGCCCGCGCCGCCCTGGAATACGCGACCGACTACGCCACCCGCCGGGAGGCCTTCGGCGGCCCGATCATCGACAACCAGGGCATCGCGTTCCCGCTGGCCGAGCTGGCCACCGCGATCGACGCCGCGCGGCTGCTGACCTGGCGGGCATCGTGGATGGCCGCCAACGGGATCGCCTTCAACCGGGGCGAGGGGTCGATGGCCAAGCTGGCCGGTACGGGTCACCGAGCGTGCCATTCAGACCCTGGGCGGCTGGGGCTACATCACCGACCATCCGGTAGAGAAGTGGTACCGAGATGCCAAGTTGTACACCATCTTCGAAGGCACGAGCGAGATTCAGCGGATGGTGATCGCGCAGGCGCTGGGCGCGGCGGTCGGCACCCCGCCGCTGCACGTCGAGATCGAGCCGTCCGGCGGTCCGTTGAACCGGATGTTCGGTCGCGGCACACCCCTGCGTACCCGGGCCGCGGCCGGCGCACTGGCGATGCAGGACCGCATCCCCGCACCGGTGCTGCGGGCAGCCATGAAAGTCCTGCGTCCGCCGAGATGACGGATCAGGTCGTCACCCCGCGTCCGACGGCATCGGCCGAAACACTTGTAAAGCGCGGTAGCACACGGTGAACTCCGCCTCCGTGCACGGGTTTTCGACTTCCCCGTCGCAGGCGATCGGGATGGGACCGTCGGCTGCGGTGAACCGGAATTTCGGCACCCTCAGCTCGTGGTAGAGCCGACTCCGTTGCAGCCGACCGGTCAACAGGGCCGCGGTGATCCGCAGCGTGGACCACGGCCGGCCGGCTTCCAGGATCCGCACGTCCAACAGCCCGTCGTCCATCCGGTGCCGTACGGCGGGAGCGAAGCCGGCCGGCAGATATGCGGAGTTGCCGAGGAAGAACAGCGACGTCTGCAGTGTCTTGTCGTCGTAGGTGATGCGCACCGGCCGTTCGCGGCGCAGCGTCATCAGCATGGCGTAGGCGCTGGCCAGCGGCTTTCCGAGCTTGTGCTGCAGCCGCTCTCGCCGGCGGACGAAGGTCGGGTAGGCGCCGATGCTAGCCGTGTTGACCACCGTCGTCTCATCGTTGAACCGCACCACGTCCACCCGCGACAGGCTGCCTTCGGCAATGGCCCGGATGGTTTTCTCGGTGGTGTCACAGCCGAGGTCCTTGGCGAAGTGATTCAGCGTGCCGCCGGGAAACACCGCCAACGGCAGATCGCGTTCCACCGCCACGTCGGCCGCCGCGGCCACCGACCCGTCGCCGCCGGCGACCGCGAGCACCTCAGCGGAGTCGGCGGCCCGGCGCAACGCTTCGGCGACGTCGTCGTCGGGGCCGAGTTCGACGACGGTCAGTGCCGACAGCGCTTCGCGCACCTGGGCGGCGACCTCGGCGGCCCGCCCGCCGCCGGACCGGGGGTTGACCACCAAGGTCACACCGGCGCCGTCGGGACGCGCGGGGCAGGCGACCCGCACGGCCGCGGCGTGCGGCGGCGGCGGGGACGCGATCGGCGGCACGAGTCGGGCCCCCAACACCGCGATCGTGGTACCGATGCTCAGCCCGGCGAGCACATCGCCGGGGTAGTGGGCGCCGGTGGCGATCCGGGACAGGCCGACCAGGCCGGCCAGCCCGGCGATGGGCAGGCCCAGCAGCGGGCTCTCCAGCCCCGCCCCGGTGGCGAAGGCCGCCGCGCTGGCGGAATGACCGGACGGCAACGAGTTCGACAGCGGCAGCCGGCGAGCGCGGCGCAGCAGCGGTACCTGCATGATGTCGGGGCGCGCTCGGGGCCGGATCCGCTTGACCACTTGGTTTGTCACCAGGCTGGTGACCGCCAGGCTGACCACCCCGCGCGCGGCAGCACGCCGGGCAGCGGGGCGGCCGGTCAGGGCCATGCCCGCCGCCAGTGCCAGCCACAGTTTCGAATGGTCGGCGGCGCGGCTCAGGGCCGGCATGGTGGTGTCGAGCAGTCGGCTGGGCGAGTGCGCGACCGCCCGAAACACCTCGGCGTCGAGCCTGCCGAGGCCCTCGGTTACCTGGGCAAGCCCGGAACGCCGACGCCGCAATGGCGTCATCTTGACCACAGCAGTGCTCCTCCGTCCGCCGGCCCGCTGCAGGTGCCGTGCGGTAGACCTATACCCGTTTACCGGCGGGGAAACGCACGGCCGGCGATGTCGGCACGGCGGGGGCGGCCCGGCGGCCTTGTTGACGTCGACGAAGCCGTACCGCTAACTTGGGTGCGATCGCGGCACGGCCGTCCACCTGCGCAGACTGCGCGGCTCGGCCGCCGACGGAGAACTCATCACAGATTGGAACCGAACTATGGCGTCAGCGGCCCTGGGAGTCTGGACCTGCATCGCGTGCGTCGTGCTACTGACCCTGGCACTGTTTTTGTCCACCGGCGCCTAATCAATCCCGCCGCGGCGGGCACCCGAACTTCGCCGCGCCCCGGGTGAGTCGGCCAGCAGGTCGCGCAGCTGGCGGCGGCCACGGTTGATCCGTGAACTCACCGTTCCTTGCCGGATGTCCAGCATCGCGGCGATCTCTTTGTAGGAATATCCCACGATGTCGGCAAAATAGACGGCCACCCGAAACTGCTCGGGCAGGTCCTCCATCGCCGCCTTTATCTGCGGGTCCGGTAGCAGGTCGAGTGCCAAATCTTCGGCTGACCGTAACGCCGCCGGCCGGCCGGCGGCACTGACCAGTCGTCGCCCGGTGGTCACCTCTGCCGAAACGTGCACGGGTTGCCGCTTCTTCTTCCGGTAGTCACCGATGTAGGTGTTGATCATGATCCGGAAAAGCCATGCCTTGAGGTTGGATCCCGGCAGGAATGAGTTCAGGCCTGCGTAGGCTTTGATCGCCGTTTCCTGCAGCAGATCCTCTGCATCGGCGTGGTTGGAGGTCATCCGAAAAGCGTGCCGGTAAAGCAGATCAAACAGGGGGAGCACATCGCGTTCAAACTCCGTGGCGACCACCGGAGCCGTGGTGGTGTCACCCGACTCCCGACCGGCCAGTGAATTCGTGGTCAACTCCTCGGCTCCCGGATAGCGATCGGTGAGTCGGCCGCCGGTTGCGGTTGCACACTGACGAGTTCGAGACCAAGATCCCGGACCCGGTCGAGAAGACCGAAAAGCTGTGACTGGTCGCGGACTTCTCCAAAAAATCCCGTTTCCGTCGCACCAGACTCCAGTTGCATCCCTTCGAACGCCGAGCCGAGTCGCTCGGAGACGCGACCCCGGACGCAGATCCGGTACCTCGTAGGCTCCATCGGTCCCTCCCGATCCTCATCTGCTCGCCAGCATTCATCGCTGCGGGGTGAGCGGTCATCGCCCGGCGGGTCAATTCACCTGGGTGAGCTTCAGACGCGCCCCGCCAAGTACCGCGTAGGCCGCGGCCGCGCTGGCTGCGGAGAAAACGCTGTAACTGAGCGGGGCCTCGACGCCGGCCGACAGCGCCATCGCCGTACCGAATATGGTGAGCACCAGGCACGTTGCCCAACCGACGAATTGCGGCCAGGCGCCGGCCAGGAGCAGCAGGCCAAGGGTCGCTTCGGTGAACGTGACGGCCCACACGATGACGGTCAACAGCCATCCGGAGGCGAAGGGGACAAGCTCATGCGTGTAGTCGGTGAAGGGGCCCAAGCTCCCCCAGTTACCTTGCCCGCACAGCTCCCACAGGCCGAATCTGTCTGCGACTGCAGACAGGAAGGCCGCCGCGAGTGACACCCGAAGTGCCAGCCGGACAGCTCGGGCCGGACCGGGCCTAGGCACGTGCACCCGCGATGGAGTGCCACCCCCGGCCTGGACGTTCATGTTTGCGTCGAGTCGTCCGTGGTGAGCGGGTGGTCGCCGGTATCGACCAGAAAGACCGCGAGCAATTCCGCGGGTTCGGTGGCGCTGGCGTTCTCGCTGACGATGTGGTGCGCACCGGGAGATTCACTCCACGTCTCACCGGCCTGATAAACGTGAGCGGGTTCCCCCTCGAGTTGACTGCGGACCGCGCCGGAGATCACATAAGCCATGATGAACGCCGATCCCGCGTGGTGGTGGCCTGCGCTCTTCGCCCCGGGCCGATAACTGACTGTCACCGCTTCAAGTGATTTGCCTGCGACGTTGGTGGGGCGATCGAAAACCGTACGCACCAAGGGTTTTTCATCTGAGTTCTGCGGAGCCGGCTCGGCCTGAGCCGCCGGTGATGCCACCATTCCGGCGATCAAGACGGTAAGCCCGATTATTCGGCCCCTGGTGTTTCCGCCTCGCCTCACGGTCACGATCAGCTCCCTTCTTCGACGACGCGCAGGATCGTCTTGCCGTGGATGCGCTTCTCGGGTGCGAATGCGGCGGCGGTCTCGGTGAGTGGCAGCACGGCACCCACCACGGGTGTGAGGCGTCCATCGCGTACTCGCGCGGCGAGGTCTGAGAGCCTGGCGCGATCGGCTTCGACAAGGAAGAAGATGGCCCGCCCGTCCCTCGGCCTGGTTTCCGGCGGTTCGGCGATGGTGACGAGCGTTCCGCCGGCGCGCACCAGAGCGGCCGAGCGGGCGAGGATCTCTCCGCCGATCACGTCGAACACCACGTCGACTTCGCCGGCGCCGTCGAGACCGTCGTCCTCCAAGTCGAGAAAGTCGTGGGCGCCGAGCGCGAGCGCCCGCTCTCGATCCGCGCCACGGCCGGTGCCGATGACGTATGCGCCTACCTCGCGAGCCAGTTGCACCGCCACCGACCCGACGCCCCCCGCGGCGCCATGCACTAAGACCGTCTGCCCCGCCGTCAGACGGCCGTGGTCGAACAGGCCCTGCCAGGCGGCCAGTCCGGAGATCGGTAGGGCCGCTGCCACGGTGTGGTCGATGTCGACCGGCAGCGGTGCGAGGTTGCGGGCTTCGACAGCGGTGTACTCCGCGAGTGATCCGTTGCGGGCCCAGTCGGTGAGACCGAATACCCGTTGACCTAGGCCCAAGCCGGTGGTCCCGTAGCCCAACTCGACCACGACACCCGACAGTTCATGGCCTGGAATGCTCGGTGTCCGGTCACGACCGGCGCGGTCGGTCCAGGTGTGCGGCCACTCGAGCTCCCCGGGTGTGAAACCCGCGGCGTGTACCCGCACGATCACTTCGCTGTCGGCGGCCTCGGGATAGGGCATGTCGGTCAGCGTCAGGCCGGCAACGCCGGCGTCGCGGTCCTTCACAGTGATGGCTTGCATGGCGGATCCTCCCTGAAGTGGTTGACCCCGAACGGCTGGCTGTCGCCGACGGCGATGGCTCGGCATCGGCACATCACTGGTGCCACCGCCGCTGCTACGGTCAAGCCGGTCGCCTGGACGCCTGATGCGGCTACCTGCGTTCGCCATCTGCTGAGCAAGCATTTACCGGTGTGGGGTGAGTCGTCATCACCCCGCGATCTGGTTCACCCGGGTGAACCTGAGGGCATCAGTGGGTGGGGCCGCCGGTCAGGGCCGGTTGCACACCGGGGCGGTCGCGGCACAGCGCCGCGACGTCGCAGGGCACCGGGCGGTACCCGGCAGGCGGATTGGTTATCCACAGCGCAGCACACAACGCGCTGAGACCGAACAGTGCGGCGCTCGCCGTCAACACGTGGGCGAAACCGGCGGCGCTCACCGTACCCGCACCGATCAGGCTCATCGATGCGATCGACATCAGCGCGGCCAGTCGTGAGACGGCGTTGTTGATCGCCGACGCCAGGCCGCCGTATTCGGCCGGCACCGAGGCCAGCGCTACCGAGGTCAGCGGCGTAATGGTCGCGACAAGCCCGGCCGCCAACACGATCATCCCCGGAAGCAGGTCTGTGAGTACGTGAAATCCGGCAGCTTTCGGATGAATCAGCAAAAGGCCGATGCCCGCCAAACTCGGGCCGCCAACCAGAAACACCCGCGGACCCACCCGCTCGGCAACCAGGCCGACATGACGGGCGAACACGAACGACAGTGCCGGGATCGGCAGAGTGGCGACGCCGGTCGCGGTGGCTGAGTACCCGCCGATCTCCTGGGTGTACAGGGCGATGGCGAGTGATCCCAGCACCAGCGCTCCATAGACGCACGCGGTGCAGAGGTTGGCGGCAGCGAAATTGCGAAAAGCGAACAGCGGCAAGGGAAGCATCGGAGAGGCGCTGTGCCGTTGCCCATTCACAAAGCCGGCCAGCGCCGCAATCCCGATCACCGATGGTGTGACGACCATCGGGTCGGCCCATCCGTAGTGCTGCGATTCGATGAGCGCATACACCGTCGCCGCCAGTCCCAGCGCCGACAGGCCCATCCCGACGATGTCGACACGGGCGCCCGGAACCCGCCCCGGCGTCGGGCAGAGCCAGAACGTCAGCGCATAACCGATTGCCACGGGGACCGCCGAAAATACGAAAATCCAACGCCAGCCCAGGAAATCAACGGCCATTCCGCCCAGCAGGGGCCCCAGCGCAAAGGCGGTTCCCGTCCATCCGGTCCATACGCCGATTGCCTCAGACTGGCGCGCTTTGTCAAACACCGTGTCGATCAGCGCCAGCGACCCGGGAACGAGGAAGGCGGCTCCCAGGCCCTGAATCAGGCGCGCGGCGATCAGCATCGCCGGCGAACCGGCGGCGGCAGCCATAACCGAGCCCGCCCCGAAAGCCAAGAGCCCGAACCGTATTACCGGAACACGTCCGAACACATCCGAGATCGACCCGCCGGGCAGGATCGCCGCCGCCATCGTCAGCAGATAGCCGTCGACGATCCATTGCTGCAGGGCCAGGCCGCCACCGATGTCGCGCTCGATGGCCGGTAAGGCCAGGTTGATCACGGTGGAGTCGAGGAACGCGACCATGGACACCAGCACTGCGACCGTCATCGCACGGCTGGTGGGTGCCGAGTCACGCAACGTGCGCATCAGTGCCGTCTCTTTTCAGGCCTTCCGTCGCCGACAAGTCGGTGGTTCGACCGCCGGCCGTTCAGGGCAGCCTCCACCTACGCGACGTGCGCCGTCATCACCCCGGCACCTGATTCACCCGGGTGAGTTGCCGAGGATCTCCGTCGGGATTTGCTGCAAGTGGGGCAAGGGGTACGCCTACACTGACTGCCAGCCGGCGACGACGAGAACTGAGGACGACACCCCGGGTGTCGCCGGTGTCCGCCACCGGGGGATGTCGCAGAACCAGCGTGCGGGTACCGGTAGAGAACAACTGGGCTGTCGAGATGCCGCCCGCGGACAGTGCCGCAATGCCGGTTGCGGTCTTGCCCTTGGGTTCAACGGATTCGAGGAGTTCGGAAGTGACCGACCCAACCGGACACAGCGACGGCGACCCCGGAGAAGCCGCCCGAGCAGTCCTGCTCGACACCAAAGTGCGTGTCCCGACCGCCGGGTCGCGGCTGGTCCGCCGGGCCGCGCTGCTGGGCGCACTGTCGGCGGGACACCGCCGCAAGCTCACCTTGTTGAGTGCCCCGGCAGGCTGGGGCAAAACGACATTGCTCGCCCAGTGGGCCGCGGAGGCGGGCAGGAACCAGCGGTTCGGCTGGCTGTCGCTTGACCCCTCCGACAACGACCCGGTCTGGTTCTGGATGTATGTCGTTGCCGCGTTGCAGAAGATCAGCTCCGACGTCGGGACACGCGCGGTCGAACTCCTGGCGATGGGCGCCGACCCCGTTCAGGTCGTTCTGCCCACCCTGCTGAACGATGTGGAGTCGGTCCCTGACCCGATCGTGCTCATCCTCGACGATTACCACCTGGTGTCGAACCGGGCGGTTCACGAGCAGTTGTCCTTCGTCATCAGCCGGATGCCGGCGAACCTTCAACTGGTGGTGGCCTCCCGATCCGACCCGATGCTGCCGTTGGCTCGACTGAGGGCCGGCGGGGATCTGGCCGAGGTGCGGGCCGACGATCTGCGGTTCGGGTCTGTCGAGGCGGACCATCTGCTCAACGCGATGCTCGGGCTGGACCTGCCCGACGCCGATATCCACCTGCTGTACCAGCGCACGGAAGGCTGGGTTGCCGGACTCTACCTTGCCGCACTCTCCCTTGTCGGGCGCGCTGATTCCGCCGCGTTCATCAAGAACTTCGCCGGCGATAACCGGCATATCGTCGACTATCTGATGGCCGAGGTGCTCGAGGGTCAGCCTGCGCAGCTGCGCAGCTTTCTGCTCCGTACCTCGGTCTTGGGACGCCTCAGCGGTGCACTGTGCGATGCGATTTTGCAGACGTCGGGTTCGGCCGCGGTCCTGGAGAAGATCGAGCGCGAGAACCTGTTTGTGGTGCCGTTGGACATGTCGCGTTGCTGGTATCGCTATCACCAGCTGTTCGGGGATTTGCTGCGGGCGGAGTTGCATCGCCTCGAACCCGATCTCGTCGCCGACTTGCACCGACGCGCCGCGAACTGGTTCGAGGCCGAGGGGCTGGTCGATGAAGCGGTGCGGCACCTGGTCGCTGCCGGCGAGATCGCGCGCGGCGCGGATTTGATCGCCGCCGACTGGGTCAATGAGTTCAACGGGGGCGGGCTCTCGACCGTGGCCGGCTGGCTCGATCTGCTTCCCGACGGGACGGTCCTACAGGATCCGCGGCTGAGCGTGGCCCGGGCCTGGCTCGCGTTGAGCGCGGGTCACCTCGACGAGGGCGCCGCATGGATCGACGCGGTGGCATCCGCCGCCTCGGCCGACGACGGAGCCCTCAGCGCTCAAGTCGCGGTGCTACGGGCGGTCCACGCGTTCAAGGCGGCTGACGTCACGGCCGCGCTCGAAGGGGCTCGCCGGGCGATCGACCTCGATCTCGGCGACGCCCCGCTGGCCCGATCCGGCGCTCACAGTATCTATGGGGCAGCGCTGTACTTTTCGGGAAGCACACACGAAGCGCAGGAGGCTTTCCGGCTGGCAGCGCAGGTAGCCGAGAAGGCGGGCGATCGCCGTGCCCGCAGCTACTCATTGGGCTATTCGGCGCTGATCTGGGCCGAAGATGGTCAGCCCGCTGATGCCGAACGACAGATCCGCCGCGCTTCCGGCAGCACTCGGGACCTGGCGGACGGGGAGCACCTGGTCGACGCGATGGTCTCACTTGCCGTGGCCCGGCTGCTGGCCATGCGCGGTGACGGGACGGCCGCGATGACCGCCGCCGATATGGCCCTCCGATCGGCCCGCCAGGGCGGAGCGGCCCTCGAGGTGGTGAAGGCGCTGCTGGTCAAAGCGGAGGTCTTCGAGGATCTCGGCGACCACCAGTCCGCGAAGGCCATCCTCCAAGACGTCCGTACGCTGGTGCGCGGTTACCCCGATGCCGGCACAGTGCCATCCTCGCTCACGTCGGCCGAGCGGAGGGCGGGACTCGCGGTGAGCTCCCGTAACGCGGCCTGCGCGGCCGGTGAGGAGCTGACCCCCAAAGAACTCGAGGTCCTTCGACTGCTCGCCACCCGGCTGTCGCGGCGTGAGATCGGTGCGCGGCTCTACATCTCGCTCAACACGGTCAAGACTCACCAGCGCGCTGTGTATCGCAAGCTCGGCGTCGAGCGCCGCGGCGCCGCGGTCAGTCGAGCGCGCGAGCTCGGCCTGCTTGTCCGTTGTCGTTCTATCTGAGGCAGGTGCGGGCGTCTGACCTGCGGTGCCTCAGATCAAATGGCGATCCTGTTGCGGGTGGTTTGTCATCTGATCTGAGGTAAATAGGCCGGATCCTGGCCGCCTACGGGGAGGCGTGTTCGTCGGCGGCTCGCTGGCGTGGGGTATGGCCCTCGAGGGGTTCCGACCCGGCCGCTGGGACGTGCTTGGCGCCCCTGGTTTTCCTGGCCGGCGTTGCCGTGAACATGTACGCTCCTCGCGGCCACTAGCTTTCGGCCGCAATCGCCCGTCGCAGCGCGGTCAGTATGACGTCACGGCTGGGCAGATCCAACCGACAGACGTCACCCGTCGGCGGCCGATCGGGACGCATCACATCGGTGCCGTCAATCAGTATCGACGGTGACGGAAAGGGTCCGACCCGCTCAACGATCGCCGTGTTGATCCCGACCACGGCCAAACAGTCGACCAGCATTTCATGGGCCGTTGCCGCGTTCGGACAGCCCGGGCTGCTCAGAATCTCAATCCGCATCCCACGGTCTCCCAACACCCGTCATTAGCATCTCAGGTGGGTCAATTTTCGCGACCCGGTGACAGTTGCAGCCGGAGTTCGACGCGCCCGGTAGCTCGGCGATTTCGGGTACGCCGTGGCAGGCGCACTCCCTTGCGGCGAGTTCAAGCCGCGGCTCGCCGCTGCTGCGGTCGCAAAGTGTGCCGAGACGCGTCTATGCCGGCCATTTCTTGCGCCTGCTCGGCTGCGGTCTGCCCTAGCCGGACCAAATCCGCTCGCTCCTGGACCGAAAGCGGCTGTTCGCCAGCGACATCTGGCCGCTGGCCGTCACCGCTGCGGGCCTGGGACATCAGCCACCGCTCATCGCGCACCCATGTATGCAGCAGGCTCGTGTCCACGTTTAGCTGGCGGGCTACCTCAGCGACTCGCCGCTGCCCGTCGATCACCATGTGCGCGGCCGTGACTCGATACTGCGGGGTGAATGAGCGCCGATGTTGTGGCATACCTACTGGCTTCACGAATCCCACGTCGCGCTATCTGGGATGTCCACCATGTGGGCGGTCTGGGGCGATCCTTGTCGGGTGTGGCGGCCGAAGCGGCGTAGCCGCAGCGAGTTGGTGACCACGCTGACCGAGGAGAGCCCCATCGCCGCTCCCGCGATGATCGGGTTGAGCAGACCGAGTGCGGCTAGGGGGATCGCGGCGGTGTTGTAGCCGAAGGCCCAGCCAAGGTTCTGGTGGATGGTGCGCAGCGTCTGCCGCGAGAGCGCGATCGCCTCCACAACACCGTCGAGCCGGCCGGACATCAGCGTGATGTCGGAGGCCTCGATGGCCACGTCGGTGCCGGTGCCGATCGCAATGCCCAGATCGGCCTGCACCAGCGCGGGGGCGTCGTTGACGCCGTCGCCCACCATCGCGACCACCCGCCCCTGGTCTTGTAGCCGCTCGATTTCGGTGACCTTGTCCTGCGGCAGCACCTCAGCCAGGACGTGATCGATGCCGACCTGTGTGGCGATCGCGGCGGCGGTGCGCGCGTTGTCGCCGGTGATCATGGCGACCTGCAAGCCCATGGCGTGCAGTTGAGCGACCACGTCGGCGGCGTCGTCCTTGACCGTGTCAGCGACGGCGAGCACGCCCACAACGTGGTCGTCGCGGCCGACGAACACCGCGGTGCGGCCTTGCTCTTCGAGTTCGGCGGCCGCCGCCGCAAGGTGCTCAGGCAGCAGCAGCTCGTGGTCGTCGACAAGTGTGCGACGTCCGACCAGCACGGTGCGGCCGTCGATCTGGGCCTGCACCCCGTGGCCGGCGAGGCTGGCGAACGCCGTGGCGGCCGGAATCTGCAACCCCAGCTCGCGCGCGGCCGCGACGATCGCCGCGCCGATGGGGTGCTCGGAGCCCGACTCGACCGCGGCGGCGATCTGCAGCACCAGATTGGGCTGGCGCCGCTTGCCGGCAATCACATCGGTGACCCGCATCTGGGCGCGGGTCAGCGTGCCGGTTTTGTCGAAGACCACGGTGTCGATCTTCTTCGACGCTTCCATCACCTCGCCGCCTTTGACCAGGATCCCCAGTTCCGCGCCGCGGCCGGTGCCGACCGTGATCGCCGTGGGAGTGGCCAGGCCCAGCGCACAGGGGCACGCGATGATCAGCACCGCCACCGCGGCGGTCATACCGGCGACTGGGTTGGCGGCGATCAGCGTCCACCCGGCAAATGTCACCGCGGCAACCCCGACGACGGCCGGGACGAACACCGCCGAGACGCGGTCAGCCAGTCGCTGTACCGGCGCCTTGCCGCCCTGTGCCTGCTCGACCAGGCGCACAATCTGCGCCAGTGCGGTATCGGCGCCGACGGCGGTGGCGCGCACGGTCAGCAGCCCGTCGATGTTGACCGTCGCACCGGCAACACGGTCGCCCACCGATTTTTCGACCGGGACGGACTCGCCGGTCAGCATTGACTCATCGACGACGGCGCGCCCGTCGGTGATCTCGCCGTCGACCGGGATCTTCTCCCCAGGCCGTACCCGTACCAGGTCTCCGACTTGTACCTGATCAACCGGCACGAGAATTTCTTGCCCGCCGACGAGCAGGCAGGCTTCCTTGGCGCCCATCTCCAAAAGCTTGCCGATCGCCTCCGACGCCTTGCTCGTGGATCTGGCCTCGAAATAGCGACCCAGCACCACGAACGCAATGATCAGCGCCGCCGTCTCGAAGAACAGTGCGCCACCGGCGAACAACTCATACGTGGAGTAGCCGAATGCGGTCAATGTGCCCAGTGTGATCAGCGTGTCCATGTTGGCGCTTCCCGCCCGCGCCTGCTGCACCGCGCCGCGCAGGAACGGCCACCCGGCGACGAATTGCACCGGTACCGTCGCCGCGAACGCCAACCACCCCGCCCACGGATAGGCGCCGAACACCATCGTCGACACCGACGCCAGCAGCGCCAACGGCATGGCCAGCCACAACCGCCGCAACCAGTTCCGCTGCTCACGCCTGTTCAGTTCACCCGAGGACGCCGTGCCGCACGCACCGCCCTGTCCCTGCCCGCAGCCGCCACTACCCTCGGTGTCGCGCGGCGCGTCGCTATCGGGCCGGGCGCCCAGTAATCGGCGGAGTCCACCGATGGCCTTGCGCACCACCCCGGGGGTGCGCGCATCGCCGGAATGCGGGGCACGGGTGGGCACCAACTCTGCAGGGATGTGCTCGGCTACGCCGATCGCCGACAGCACCGCCGCGGTGTCGCAGCGCTGCGGCGAATACTGGATCACCACCGATGCCGTGCGCGGATAGGCCGTCACCGCCTGCACACCGGGCACCGTGGCCAGAGTCTCCTCGATCGCGACGGCCCGGACCGCATCGACATGAAATCCGGTGATGCGCAGCCGCATCCGCCCGGACGCGTCCGATACGACCGTCGCCGTGGCGTCGGCGGCCGGCAGGACCTCAGTCGTCATGGCCGTCGCCCGGGCTCGTCACGATCGCCGGTTCGGTGTCCTCTCCGGCGCGCTCTCGTGCCTCGGCAACCACGTCGGCGACCGTCAATCGGATCTGTTCCGTGTTCGTTTCGGCCGTGCGCTGCGCTTCGCGGGCGGCCCGGATGCCCCACGCGGTCACAGCAACGGTTGCCGTGCGCAACGGAACCTTCGCCACGGCCGTGCGCACTGCCTCATACGCCGCAACCCCCACCACCCCGGTTACCACCGTGGGCGCCGCCTTCATCAAGAACCCATGCCACGCCATACCAAGCACTCCCTTCCCGTCGTTGCACCGCCAAACGGTGACCAGTCGGCCACGGTCGCTGCGGAGCGACACGAACCCATCCTTGACCTTCCAGTACAGTGGAAGGTCAAGGATGGGTTCCATGCAGATCGGCGAACTAGCGAAACTCAGCAATACCAGCGCGAAAACCATTCGCTTCTACGAGAACGCGGGGCTGCTCCCGCCACCGGCACGCACGGCGTCGGGGTACCGCGACTACGGGCCCGAGGTCGTGGATCGGCTGCGGTTCATCCATCGGGGCCAAGCCGCCGGGCTGACCTTGCAGAAGGTGCGCCAAATCCTGGCGATCCACGACCGCGGTGAGGTGCCGTGCGGGCACGTGCAACAGGTCCTGCACACCCGTCTGGACCAAGTCCGCGCGCAGATCGCCGAACTGGTCGCCCTCGAAGGCCACCTGCAGACCCTTCTCGACCACGCGGCGCACGCCGCGCCCACCGAACATGACCAGTCCACGGTGTGCTGGATTCTGGAAAGCGACCTGGATGCCGACGCCACCGTCGGTCCCGGCCACTAGACCATGAACAGCACCGAAATGCGTGAGTGGTCATGGACTGATGCGTGGTTGCCGGCCGCCCTGCTGGGTGTGGCGGGGGTGGGCTGGTGGTGGTCAGTGGTCAGCATGACCGGCGACGCCATGTCTATGGACACCGAGCCAGGAATGCCCATGGAGACCGCGCCAATGATGTCGTTCGCCGGTTTCCTCATCGCGTGGGTGGCCATGATGGCCGCGATGATGCTTCCTGCGGTCCTGCCCGTCGTTCGCGCCTACGCCCGCGCCGCCACCGGCAGCGCCGCTCCAGCGATCGTCTTCGTCGCCGGATACCTGGCCCTGTGGAGCGCCACCGGGATCCCCGCCTTCTGGGCGTGGAGCCACCTCAACGGGCCACTGGCACACGGATCACCGTGGGTCGGCCGCCTGGCCGGCGCCATAGCGCTGGCCGCCGGGATCTATCAGCTCACGCCGCTGAAAGCAGCGTGCCTGCGGCACTGCTACTGGCCATTGTCGGTTTCCCCGCCGTGCGGCAAGTACCACGACAGCCCGGCCCGGGCGCTTCGTGCCGGTGGGCGCTACGGCGTCTTTTGTCTGGGCAGCTGCTGGATGCTGTTCGTAGTCATGATCGCCTTCGGCACCATGCAATTGGCGTGGATGCTGGCGCTCTCGGTGGTGATCTGGCTGGAGCGAGTCGCCTCCTTCGGCGATTGGCTCACGCGCGTCACGGGGGCGGTGCTCGTCATCCTTGGCGTTGTGCTGCTGGCGCACCCCGCGTTGGTCATCAACCTTGTTTAGCGAGGAGTTACGTCATGACGACGACACAACAACGCAACCCGCCCCTGCACTTTAGCGACGGCATTTGATCTGGCTGTCCGTTGTCGTTTGATCTGAGGCGCTCGGGGCCGTTGACCTGCGGTGCCGCAGATCCGTGCGCTTGAGCACAGTATTGCGGGGTGGATCGAGGATGCCAGTGCTGCCTGCGTGAGCGGGTCCAGTGCCGAGTGCCCAGTTCTCGAAGAACTGACCGAACCGGCAGTGCGGCATTCGATTTGAACGCCAACGCATTGCCGTGTTCGCGTCGGTTCCCGTCGGTTGGCTCTCTGAGTATGGTGTGCGGGGCAGGTGTCTGTGACGGGTACGCGCACCGGTCGACGATCGGGTTGTGGGGCTGCCGCGTCCGGAAGCCGGGGACGACCCGATGCCCCGGCCAGCTCTCCTAAGATCAGCAATCATGGTGGCGCGTTCAATCCTGCTATTCGTCCTGGCTGCGGTCGCCGAAATCGGCGGCGCCTGGCTTGTCTGGCAAGGCGTCCGCGAGCAACGTGGTTGGCTCTGGGCGGGACTCGGCGTCATCGCGCTAGGAATTTACGGGTTCGTCGCCACCCTGCAGTCCGAGGCCCATTTCGGCCGGATCCTGGCCGCCTACGGCGGCGTATTCGTCGCCGGCGTCGCCGTGATCATGTATGCCCCTCGCTAGCTGAGCATCACGTGGCGGCCGGGCATGCTCAACCGACAGATATCACCCATCGGGGGCGGAGCGGGACGCATCACCTCGGTCCCGCCGATTAGTATCGACGGTGACGGAAACGGGCCGACACGCTCAGTGATCGCCGTATCGATCCCGAGTACGGCCAGACAGTCGACCAGCATTTCATGGGCCGTTGCCGCGTTGGATAACCCGGGGATCTCAGTGGCGTAACAGGTTTGGGTGACTGTGGGTTTGGGTTATGTGGTGGTGCCGGGTAGCAGTTCGGCGATCAGGGCCTGGACGCGGTTGGCGATGTCGTCGCGGATGGAGCGGACGACCTCAACGGGTTGGGCGGCAGGGTCGGGCAGTTTCCAGTCCCGGTAGGTGACGCCCGGGAAATATGGGCAGGTGTCTCCGCAGCCCATGGTGATCACGACGTCGCTGGTCTGCACCGTGTCGGCGGTGAGCACCGTGGGGGTGTTGGCCGTGATGTCGATGCCCAGTTCGGCCATCGCGGCCACGGCGACGGGGTTGATCTGGTCGGCGGGTTCGGTGCCCGCGGAGCGGACCTCGATGCGGTCACCGGCCAGGTGGGTGAGCAGCCCGGCGGCCATCTGGGAGCGTCCGGCGTTATGCACGCAGACGAACAGGACGCTGGGTTTATCGGCCATCAGCGGTCCCCGCTTGGGGCTGGCTGGGATCCGAAGAGGCGGGTGCGCAGTGCCAAGGACACGTAGACCAATCCGACCAGCACGGGTACTTCGATGAGTGGGCCGACAACCCCGGCCAGGGCTTGCCCGGAGGTGGCGCCGTAGGTGGCGATCGCCACGGCGATCGCCAGTTCGAAGTTGTTGCCGGCGGCGGTGAACGCCAACGTGGTGGTGCGTTCGTAGCCCACTTTCAGCACGGCGCCGAGTAGGTAGCCGCTGGCCCACATGATCGCGAAGTAGGCCAGTAGCGGCACCGCGATGCGGGCGACATCGAAAGGCCGGGAGGTGATCTGATCGCCTTGAAGGGCAAACAGGATGACGATGGTGAACAGCAGCCCATAGAGCGCCCAGGGGCCGATACGCGGCAGGAACTGCGACTCATACCAGGGGTGGCCCTTGGCCCGCTCGCCCAGGCGGCGGGACAGGTATCCGGCCAGCAGCGGGATGCCGAGGAAGATCAGCACGGATCTGGCGATCTGCCACGGGGACACCTCGATCCCGGCTTGGGCCAGGCCCAGCCAGCCCGGCAGTACCGACAGATAGAACCAGCCCAGCGCAGCGAACATGAAGACCTGAAAGATCGAGTTCAACGCAACGAGCACTGCGGCGGCTTCGCGGTCCCCGCAGGCCAGGTCGTTCCAAATGATGACCATGGCGATGCAGCGGGCCAGCCCGACGATGATCAACCCGGTGCGGTATTCGGGCAGATCGGGCAGCAGCAGCCAGGCCAGGGCGAACATCAATGCCGGCCCGATCAACCAGTTCAACACCAGCGAGGACACCAGCAGTTTACGGTCGGCGGTCACCTCGCCGAGCTGGTCGTAGCGGACCTTGGCCAGCACCGGATACATCATCACCAGCAACCCGGCCGCGATCGGCAGCGAGACCCCGTCGACCTCAACGGCGCTCAGCCCCTCGCCCAGGCCGGGCACCAGCCGCCCGAGTAGCAGGCCGGCGGCCATCGCGACCCCGATCCACACCGGCAAGAACCGGTCCAGTGTGGACAGCTTGGCGGCCACTGCGGGTGCAGCAGTCGATATGGCGGTGTCACTCATGAGGTTTCTCTCCCGTGTCGCGAGCGGCGTACCGCACGGCTTATCAGAGGTTTAACACGTTCTATTGGTCAATCAGCGTGTTTACCTGCACATTAATCATCGTATACATGTATCCTCTTAGGTATGGTTGGCCAAACATTTTCCAAGTTTGCACGGCGTGGCGCGCCGGCCGATGTGGGATACCGGGGTAAAAATTCACCCCATGGACCTACACGACAATCCACAACTGCTGGTGGAGAAGTTCGTCGAGCAGCATGCTCTCGTGTTGGGCGAAACGCATGGCGATCTGTGTGCGAGGTTGGCGGAGGTTCCGGACCGGTACGTCGATCAGGGGAACGATCCCCGAGGAATCACCGTGTCATGCACGCTGCTGGAGACGTTGCTGTTCTCGAGGTGGCGTCGCCAGACCGAGGACTCGACTTTGAAGGCGATCAAGGGCAACGGGTTTGGGATTGTTCTGGTCGACGGGAAGGGGTCTCGTATCGGGGTGCGCAAACATCCACGCAACTGGGACGATAGCGTCCCAGGGAGTGGTGGACTTCGGATCTGGCGTGGTTCACGCGTCGCGATCAACGAGTCGTGTTGAACGCT
>NZ_MVHU01000039.1 GCF_002086285.1 Mycolicibacter kumamotonensis
TGACAACCGCACGTGGCAACCCGATTCACCCCCCATCGCCAAATCGGCCGCTTGACTTCTTCATTGAGAGTCCTTTCGCGCTGCCTACCCGCGTCACCCTATGACGTCTAGCCGAGTTGCACGGTGCCGTCGGGCTCGATTCGCCAACCGGGGTTGTGGGCGACTTCCCAGATCAGTCCGTTGGGGTCTCGGACATGGGCGTGGAACACCCCTCCGAACCGGCCCGGCTGCGGGGCCTTGAGGACACTGCCGCCCGCGGCGGCCATGGCCTCGGCCAGAGCGATCACCTGATCCGGGCTGTCGACGTTGTGCGCCAGGGTGACCCCGGAGACCCGGGAATGGTCGCCGGGAAGTGCCAGATCTTCGTTGAACTTGACCGCGTCGAAGAAACCCAGCAGCTGCCCCGGGGCCGTCTGGTAGAAGATGATCTCGCCCTCGACCGCCAGCAGCGGGCTCCAGCCCAGTGCGTCGTAGAAACGACGGGTGGCGCCCAGATCGGTTGCGGCGACCGTGACGAAGTGCAGCTGCTGATCCATGCCGCCAAGCCTAAGGCGGTCGAGCGGCACTCCGAGGTCAGTAGATTCGTGTACTATCACACATACGTTCGATTAGCGATCTGCCGGGGCCGGAGTCACTGGCCCATGCCGATGACGACGCCCTGGTGGCGGCCATCACCGGGTGGGCCCGGGCAGAAGCCGCGGCGTCGGCACGGCGGCTGGCGGCGATCGGCGAACTGGTGGCACGGCGCACCCGCGGAGCGGATGCGGTGAACCGGTCGCGGTGGTCATGCGACTACTGGGATGCTGCTGCCGCCGAGGTTGCCGCGGCCGAGCAGATCAGCCACGGTATGGCCTCGTCCCAGATGTACCTGCCCTCGGCGCCCTGGCCGCCGGAGCTGACACCCTCGCGTGCGCCTGTGGCGACACCGACTGTCCGGCCGGCGGCACCGACGCCCGGGCGGCCAACGTCACGGTCTACGTCCTCGCCGACCCGGCCGCCCTGGACACCGCGGCCGAGCCGCGGTTCGGCGACGGCGAGCAAACGCCGATCGCCCCGGCTCTCAAACCCCGACCACGTCCGGCACCGTCCGGGCACATCATCGGCGGCGGCACGGTACCCGCGCCGCTGCTGGCGCAGCTCGCCGACAGCGGTGCCACCGTCACACCGCTGCGGCACCCGGCCGATCTGCCGGCCGAACCGCACTACCGGCCCTCGACAGCCCTGGCCGCCTTCGTCCGGGCCCGCGACCTCACCTGCCGATTCCCCGGCTGCGACCAGCCCGCCACCCACTGCGACATCGACCACGCCATCGCTTATCCATTCGGGCCCACCCACCCGGCCAACCTGCGCTGCCGATGCCGAAAACACCACCTGCTCAAGACATTCTGGACCGGCCCCGGAGGCCGGCACGATATCCAACAGCCCGACGGCACGGTGGAGTGGACCAGCCCCACCGGCCACACCTACACCACCCGACCAGGCAGCACACTCGTCTTCCCTACCGTGTGCATGCCCAACGCCACACCACCGGCGGCAACATCGCCGGCCCCACCGCCTGCGGGCCGAGGCCTCATGATGCCCACTCGCACGCGCACCCGAATCCAAGACCATGCCCACCGCATCAACAGTGAACGCGCTCTCAACAAAGCCCCACTCTGATGGGCCGGCGGGCACCTAGCTCTTGAAGGGCAGGATCTTGTTGAGCTGATCGAGCTCCTTGCGCAGGTCGTGGATCAGCGCGGTGCCCCTGGCGGTCTGCGCCACTGCATAAATACCGTCCTGGTGCTGCGCCAGCTCCGCGATGTGCTGGTAGGCCGCGCGCACGGATTCCAGCGTGCGCGCAAGCAGGTCCGTGGTGGACACAGTGTCGTTTGCTTGGGTCACAGTTTTGCAGCCTATCGCCTCGCCGTGGCAAGAGGCTAGAAACCGCGGAGTGCGCAACCTGGCAAACACCTGCGACTTGCGGGATAGTCTCTCGACAACACGACGGGCAGGAAGGAGACGGCCGTGGATCGCTACCTCACCGCGGGCCTGGCCAGTGCACTGGTCGCCGCCGGACTGATGGCCGGGTGGCTGGTCGCCGCGCCGCCGGCGGCCCATGCCGGTTGCCAGGACAACCCGCTGCTGTTCTTCTCCACCGCCCAGAAGTGCGACGGCCCACTGCAGCCCGACGGTAGCTGGCAGCGCTGCGTGATCTACTACTACGAACCGCCGAAATCACCGCCGTCGCAGCAGGACTGTCACCAGATGGGGCCGCTGGGCCGACAATATCCGTTCCACTCGTTCTACCAGCCCGAGACCCACATCGACCCGTAGCGCGCTCAGTCCATCAATTGGGCGGCCACCGTCGCACCGAGCTCCCAGCATGCTTCCAGTTCGGCCTTGCCGGGCTTGCCCGACACCACCACGTAGTCAGCGGCCTTCACCCACCCCAGGCCCGTCGTGATGGAGTCCACCGCGCGTTCGGCCCCCTCGGTGCCTTCGTTGCCGTGCAGGTACAGCCCGAACGGCCGGCCGCGGGTCGAATCCAGGATCGGGTAGTAGCACACGTCGAAGGCGTGCTTGAGGGCACCGCTGAGATAGCCCAGGTTGGCGGGGCTGCCCAGTAGGTAGCCGTCGGCGGCCAGCATGTCGGTCGGCGACACCGACAGCGCCGCACGGCGCACCACCGCGACCCCCTCGATCTCGGGATCGCTCGCCCCGGACACCACCGCCTCGAACATGGCCTGGCAGTGCGGCGACGGCGTGTGGTGGACGATCAGCAGCGTCTTGCTCATCGGTTCTCCTGCAGCCGGACCGCGGTTTTCATCGCCTCCCGGGCACGCCGACGGTCCCCGGCGAACTCATAGGCGCGGGCCAGCCGGTACCAGCGCCGCCAGTTGTCCGGGTCGGCGTCGAGTTCCTCGCGGACCGTGCGGAACAGGGCATCGGCGGCGTCGCGTTCGATGCGTCCGGACGGTCGCCGTGGCAACGCACCGGCGTCGAGTTCCATGCCGTCCTCAGCGATCAGCCGGGACAGCCGCTGGTGGGCGAAGCCGTCGCGCAGGGTGGCGATCATCGCCCACAGCCCGATGAAGGGCATGACCAGCAGTGCCAGTCCCATCCCGATCGCCGGAACCGAGTCGGATGTGATGAGTAGCACCGCAATCCGGCCCAGGAACACCAGATACATCAGCAGCGCCAGGCACATGAAGGCGATCAGTGCCTTCATCCGGGCGACCGCCGACACGTTGACCACGCCTATTTCAGGTCGAGGAGCGGCTCGATGCCGATGGTCAGCCCGGGGAATTGCGCGACACGGCGCACCGCCAGCAGGACCCCCGGCACGAACGACGTCCGGTCGATGCTGTCGTGGCGGATGGTGAGCGTCTCACCCAGGGTGCCGAACAGCACCTCCTGATGGGCGACCAGCCCGGCCAGCCGCACCGAATGCACCGGAACACCGTCCACGTCGGCGCCGCGCGCTCCGGGCAGACCGGTGCTGGTGGCATCCGGGTTGGGCGGTAGGCCTTTTCGGGCTCCGGCGATCAGCGCGGCAGTGCGGGTGGCGGTGCCCGACGGCGCATCGGCCTTCTGCGGGTGGTGCAGCTCGATGACCTCCACCGATTCGAAGAACTTGGCGGCCTGCACCGCGAAGTGCATCGACAGCACCGCGCCGATAGCGAAGTTGGGTGCGATCAGCACCGACACCCCGGGTTTGGCCTCCAGCCAGGAGCGGACCTGCTCGAGTCGCTCGGCGGTGAATCCCGTGGTGCCGACTACCGCGTGAATCCCGTTGTCGATCAAGAACTTCAGATTGTCCATCACGACGTCGGGGTGGGTGAAGTCGATCACCACCTCGGTGTCGCCGTCGGTCAGCAGGCTCAGCTCGTCGCCGGCGTCGACCTCGGCGGACAGGGTCAGATCATCGGCGGCGCGCACCGCCGCCACCATGGTGGCACCGACTTTGCCTTTGGCGCCCAGCACTGCTACCCGCATGGCTGCCACCCTAGCGGGGGCCGCGAGCGGCGCGAAGCCGGGCGCGGCAGGCACGGCAGCAGGCGTCAGGACACCTCCCGGCGGGCCTCCCCGGATCGGCCGGCCTCGGCCAGGCGTTCGGCCACGAAGCGGCAGATGAGATCGAACGCCGCCCGACTGTCCGGCAGGAACGGGAACAATGCCGGGAAAGCATGCAGTTCACGCGCCCATAGCTCGAGGCGGCTGGGCCGGTCCAGCCGCTGCAGCGCGGCGTGCAGCCGTTCGGCATCGCAGCGCAGGATCTCCGACTCGGCCGCGATCAACAGGACCGGTGGCATCATCTCCAACCTGCCGTTGATCGGGGACAGCTCGTGGCGCAGGCGCGCCGAGGGGCACGCCAGATCGATGATGTCGGGCAGCACCGCCGGGATGCCGAACGCGTCGGCGGTCCTGTTCGAGTGGGTGCTGCGGGCGACGCCGTCCAACTCGAGCAGCGCCGATATCCCGACCACCCCGGCGGGGGCGGGCAGGCCGCGCTGCTGGCCGGTCAGCGCGGTCGCGAACGCCAGGAACCCGCCGGCGGAGTCCCCGGCGAGCACCGTTTTGGCCGGGTCGGCGCCAAGACCGAGCAGCCAGCGGTAGGCGCCGATGCAATCGTCCACCGATCCGTCCACCGTCACCTGGGGGTATTGCCGGTAGTCGACATGGAGAACCGGCAGCCGGGTGCGTCGGGCGAGTTTGGCCACCACGTGCAGGTGGGTGTCCAAACCTCCGGTGACGAAGCCGCCACCGTGGAAATACAGGATGACGCCATCGGCGAAGGCCTCACCCAGGGCCCGGCCGCGATCGGCCGCGCGGACCACTTCGACCGGGACACCGGGGTCCTGGCTGCGGGTAAAGCCCACCCCGAATAACGGCCGGATGCGTTGCAGCCTGGCGACGGTGTTGACCCGGCGGCCCATCTTCGTGATCCGCCCGGCGACCGTCCCGCTGCCGGCGTGCAGCACCAGGCGCCGCACCAGGCGCGGGGTGACGGCGTTGGCCAGCCCGTAGATCAGCTTGGCGGGCAGGCTGGCCGGATGGATTGGAACGGTTGGGGGCATCCGGGCAGTGTAGGGGCCGACCGGTAGCGGAGGCCGTGATTTGTCGAAATCGCCTGGAAGTTAACGTGAACTCACGCGTCGATGACGATTCGGCCGCCGTTGGCCCGGGAGACGCAGACCAGCATCTCGTCGTCGGATTCCGCGGTGCGTCCTCGCCGGTCGACATCACCGGAGATGACTTTGACCTTGCAGGTGCCGCAGAATCCCTGCCGACACGAGCACGCGGTGGTCGGGTCGGCGTCGAGCATCACATCCAGCGCCGATCGGTCCGCGGGAATCAGCAGCAGGCGCCGCGAGCGGGCCAATTCGAGCTCGAAGGGCACACCGTCGACCACCGGAGGCGGGCTGAACCGCTCGTAGTGCAGCGGCGCATCGGCATGTTCGTTGCGGCTGAGGCGCACCGCTTCGAGCATCGCGGTCGGACCGCACACATAGACCGCGGTCTGCGGGCCGGCGCCGGCCAGCAGTTCGTCGGTGCCGGCAAACCGCCCGTGCTCGTCATCGGCCCACACGGTGACCCGCTCGGGATCCACCGCCAGCACCTCGTCGAGCAGTGGCATGTCGGTTCGGCTGCGCCCGGCATATACCGCGCGCCAATCGATTCCACGCTGGGCGGCCTCGCGCAGCATCGGCAGCATCGGGGTCACCCCGATCCCGCCGATCACGAACAGCACGTCGTTCTCGTCGGTGCCGAGATAGAACGCGTTGCGCGGACCCTCGAAAACCAATGTGTCGCCCACCGCGTAGGACTCGTGCATCTCCACCGAACCGCCCCCGCCGTCGTCGAGCCGGCGCACGGCGATGCGGTATTCGGTCCGCCTTCCGGGCACTCCGCACAGCGAGTACTGCCGGCGGCGGCCGGACGGCAGCTGCACATCGATGTGACCGCCCGGCGTCCACGACGGCAGCAGCCCGCCATCGGGTTCCGCGATCGTCAACGCCACGACGTCCGGGGTCAACATCTCCCGCTTGGTGACGACCGCCGCGATGGTCCGCGACACGGGCGCCACCCGCGACGGCTTCCACCTCGACAACCCGGACACACCGCTGAAGACCGTCACCGCCGCCCACAGCAGGCTGAAGAACCGGTCGTGCTTGCGCCGGCCGTAGAGGTCGGCGGGCCGAGAGCGCCAGATCTGTTGTGCCATATCAGCTTTACCGGATATCGGGGACGTCGCGGCTGGGAGCATCCTCGTTGTCCGCCACATTCTGATCCACCCATTCACCGACGAGCCGGGCGATCATGCCGGGGCGATCGGTGACCACCCAGTGACCGCCGTCGATGTCGAGCACTCGATGGCGAGGTGGGATCGCGCCGGTGAAGCGCTGCAATGCGGGGCTGACGAACAGGTCCAGGCGGGGCGCGAGTACCTGCACGGCGACATCGGTCGAGGGCAGTGGCACGGCCGGCTTGATCAGCGGACGCGGCATGTTCGCCCGGTAGAGGTTGAGTCCGTTGACGTAATCGTTCTCCCCGCGGTGCGTGGCCCGCCGCGGACCACCGGAGCGGCCGATGCGCTCCAGGGTGTCGATGAGCCTGCCGCCTAATCCGGAGCGGAAGAGCGCCTCGGGCAGCCGCGGGGTCAGAAACAGCCAGATGTAAGACGACTCCAGCAGCTGCCGGACCACATCGACCACGCCCCGCAGGTTGCGCGGTGACCGTAGGAACCGGCCCGCGTAGTCCAGATGGGGGCCCGAAATCGAGGTGTAGGAAGCGATTTTGGGCGCTACCGAGGGATCGGTGATCGCCGCCCAGCCCTGGATCGAACCCCAGTCGTGGCCCAACAGGTGGACTTCGGCCACCCCCAGGTGATCGATCACCGCGCCGACGTCGTCGACCAGCCGAGGAAGCCGGTACCCGGACCTGTCCGCCGGCGCCGCGGACGCTCCCGCACCCCGGACGTCGTAGGCGACGACGTTGTACCGGCCCGGGTACTTCGCGGCGAGCTCATGGGCCACCGGATCCCACACGTGGTGGTTGTCCGGGTACCCGTGGATGGCCAGGATCGTCGGTCGCTGCGGATCCAGGTCCGTGTAGGCATGCACCGCCAGGCTCACGCCGTCTGTTGACGTCACGGTGGTCGGGCTGTTCATTCCCTGCACTCCTCGTGTTCGGCCGGATACCGGTCAGTGCGTGGCGCGGGCGGCCGGCGACACCGCCAGGTAGTTGACCGCACGCTCCACCCCGCCGAGTTGCGCCGGGTGAAAGCCCGGCCGGTAGTAGGAGCCGATGGCGGGCAGGAATTCGAACGGCGCGGGAACCAGCCCGCGGCGCGCCGCCGCGAACCAGTCCCGCCAGCGCGGCTTGGTTCCCGCCGGCAGGTGCGGGTCCACCTTGTACATGAACCGCAGCCCGCGAACCCACAGCAACAGCATCAGCGGCGTGACGGCCAGCTGGGTGCGGACCTGCCGGAGATACCCGACCCGCAGGTGCTTCATCACGTCGAAGGCGACGGCTTTGTGCTCGACCTCTTCGGCGCCGTGCCAGCGCAGCATGTCCAGCATCGCCGGGTGGGTTCCGGCCGCGTCCAGCGCCGGGCTGTCGAGGATCCACTCCCCCAGGATCGCCGTGTAGTGCTCGACGGCGGCGACCAGCGCCACCCGTTCCAACAGCCAGCGCTGCTGGCGGCGCTTGCTCCAGTGCGGACGGTCGCCGAGCAGCTTTTCGAACAGCCACTTGATCTGGCCGGTGAACGGCGACATGTCGATGCCGCGAGTGGCCAGGTGGTCGACGACGCCGGCGTGCGCCTGGGAGTGGGTGGCCTCCTGCCCGATGAAACCCTGGACGTCGAGGCGCAGCTGATCATCCTTGATCAACGGCAGCACCTGCTTGAACAACTCGACGAAGAACTCCTCGCCGGCGGGCAGCAGCAGGTGCAGCACGTTGCAGAAATGGGTCGCGAAGGGCTCCCCGGGCACGTAGTGCACCGGCAGGTCCGACCAGTCGAACCCGACGTCACGGGCCTGCAGGACGATGCGCTCGTGATCCAGCGACCCGTCGTGCGGCCCCGCGGCAGTGTCATCGACCTTGAGCATGGCAACCCCCATCAAGTTTACAAATCCAGTGATTTTGTATTTGAAATTGACAGATCATCCAGTGAGGTACAACGATACCACCGGTACCGGCTAGATTGAACCTCCCGACTCGGGGCCCCTGGCAATACCGCACCCCGGCAGCCTGTCGCCGCTGGTCACCGCCGCACCGACACCGCCGAGTGCCCTGCCGACGGCCGACCGTCGCGTCCGGGCGGCACCGCCCCCGGCTACATCACCCCGCCAGGGCTGCGAGGATGTCCGCGGCCAAACCCGGGCGGACGGTCCGGTAGGCGGTCCCGGCCCACAGGCTGGTCCCGTGCGGGTCGTCCATCGCCACCGCCGCCGCCCGGATCGGCGTGGTCATGTGGTTGATCTCCGGATAGCCCACCGGCGCCACGTTGTCGAGGGTCCGGGTGAAGTCGTTCTCCAGCCCCCGCGCGTAGCGGCCGGAGAACGCACACGTCACCGTGGTGTTGATGAATTCCGGGTTGGTCAGAGCCGCCCGGTGCGTCGGGTTGGTGCCCGCCTCGTCGGCCAGCAGCAGTGCGGTGCCGACCTGGGCGGCGACCGCACCCCGCCCCAGCACCCCGGCCACGTCGGCCGCGCTGCCCAGGCCGCCGGCCGCCACCAGCGGGACGTCACCGTGGGCATGGCCGATCTCGGCCAACAGGTCCTCGAGAGGTTCGGTGCCCGGCCGCACATCGGGGGCGAACGTTCCGCGGTGCCCGCCGGCGCCGGGGCCCTGCACCACCAGCGCGTCGGCGCCGTGCGCCACCGCGACGCCGGCTTCGTAGGCCGAGGTCACCGTGACCAGGGTCAGGATGCGCAGGGCACGCAGCCTGGCCAGCTCCTCCGGCGCCGGCGCGCCGAACGTGAACGACACCACCGTGGGCCGCAGATCGGCGACCACCTCGAGCTTCTCCGGCCAGCAGTCGTCGTCGCCGAAGCGGGGCCTGCCCAGCTCGACTCCGTAATGCTCGGCCAGTGGTTCCAGCAGGTCGGCGTACTCGTCGAGCAGCACCACATCCGCATAGCTGGGTTGCGGCACAAACAGATTGACCCCGATCGGACCGGCCGTGGCGCTGCGCGCGGCGGTGATCTCGTCGGCCAACTGTTGCGGGGTACGGTATCCGCCGGCGACGAATCCGAGGCCCCCCGCCTGCGACACCGCGGCCGCCAGCGCCGGTGTGCTGGGACCGCCGGCCATCGGCGCACCGACCAGCGGGACCGTGAGTTCGGAGAAGCTGAAAGACATCTGCCTAGCCTGCCATCATCCGGCCAGCGCCCGCAGCCTCCGGGGCAGTGAACCTTTCGACTTGTACGGACCGAGCACCGCGACACCGTAGGGCCGGCGCAACAGTCTTCTGGCGACCGCGTTGACCTCGTCAACGGTCACCGCAGAAAGCTCCCGCAGGGTGCGCGAGATGGGACGGTACCGTCCGTAGTTCAGTTCGGTCCGGCCCAACCGGTTCATTCGAGAACCCGAATCCTCCAGGCCCAGAAGCAATCCGCCGCGCAGCGACCCCTTCGCGATACGGCACTCCTCGGCGGTGATGCCGTCCCGCGCAATCGCGTCGAGCACCTCGGTGGTCACGGCCGCAACTTCAGCGAACCGCTCCGGCTGGCAGGCGGTGTAGACCGATAGCGCACCGGCGTCGGCGAAGGTGTCCACCGACGAGTAGATCGAGTACGCCAGTCCGCGGGATTCCCGAACCTGTTGGAACAGCCTGGAACTCAACCCGCCGCCGAGGGCGGTGTTGAGCACCGCCAGCGCCTGACGGTGCTGCCAGTACCGGCCCGGGGCCCGCACACCCAGCGACATGTGGGTCTGATCGGCGTCACGGTTGATCACCGTCAGCGCCGGAGAACCCGGGACCCGGGCGGCACCACGGCGCGGCGCGACGGGCTGTTGGCCGCGAACCAGCCTGTGCCCGAAGTGGTCTCGCACCAGCGCCACCACGGTGTCATGATCGACGTTGCCGGCCACCGCGACCACCATGCGCTCCGGGGTGTAGCGGCGCTGGTGAAACGACCGCAGCTGTGCGCGGGTCATCCCCGACACCGATTCGACGTTGCCGATCACCGGCCGTCCGATCGGATGGTCGCCGAACAGCGTCGACAAGAACACGTCGCCCAGCGCATCCTCGGGGTCGTCGTCGCGCATCGCGAGCTCTTCGAGGACCACGTCACGCTCGAGATCCACGTCCTCGGCCGCGCAGCACCCGTTGAGCACCACGTCGCTCACCAGCGCTACCGCCAGCTCCAGGTCCGTGTCGAGCACGTGGGCGTAGTAGCAGGTGTGCTCCTTGCCGGTGAAGGCGTTGAGCTCACCCCCGACGGCGTCCATGGCCTGCGCGATGCCGGCCGCCGTGCGGGTCGGGGTGGCCTTGAACAGCAGGTGCTCCAAAAAATGCGCCGCCCCGGCTACCGTGGCGCCCTCGTCGCGCGACCCGACGCCGACCCAGACACCGACCGACGCCGAACGGACCGCCGGGAGATACTCGGTGACCACCCGCAGCCCGCCGGGCAGGGTGGTGCGTCGCAGTGTGGCGCGCGCGATGTCAGCTCTCGACGGCCGCGGCATCGGCAGGCTCAGCGGACGCCTGGGCCGAGTCCGCCGAATCGGCTGAATCGTCGACGGGCACCAGCGAGATCTTGCCGCGGTTGTCGATGTCGGCGATCTCCACCCGAAGCTTGTCGCCGACCTTGACGACGTCTTCGACCTTGGCGACGCGCTTGCCCTTGCCGAGCTTGGAGATGTGCACCAGCCCGTCGCGGCCCGGCAGCAGCGACACGAAGGCGCCGAAGTCGGTGGTCTTGACCACGGTGCCCAGGAATCGCTCGCCGATCTTCGGCAGCTGCGGGTTGGCGATCGCGTTGATCTTGTCGATCGCGGCCTGCGCCGACGGGCCGTCGGTGGCCCCGACGAACACCGTACCGTCGTCCTCGATGGAGATCTGCGCGCCGGTCTCCTCGGTGATCGAGTTGATCATCTTGCCCTTGGGGCCGATCACCTCGCCGATCTTGTCCACCGGAACCTTGATGGTGGTGACCCGCGGCGCATACGGGCTCATCTCGTCGGGGGCGTCGATGGCCTCGGCCATCACCTCCAGGATGGTCAGACGCGCATCCTTGGCCTGCGCCAGCGCACCTGCCAGAACCGCCGAGGGAATGCCGTCGAGCTTTGTGTCCAGTTGCAGCGCGGTGACGAAGTCCTTGGTGCCGGCGACCTTGAAGTCCATGTCGCCGAACGCATCCTCGGCACCGAGGATGTCGGTGAGGGCGACGAAGCGGCGCTCTGAAGTCTTGGTGCCGTCCACCGCTTCAACTTCAATGTCGTCGGAGACCAGGCCCATCGCGATACCGGCGACCGGAGCCTTCAGCGGCACACCGGCGTTGAGCAGTGCCAGCGTGGACGCGCAGACCGAACCCATTGAGGTGGATCCGTTGGAGCCCAACGCTTCCGACACCTGCCGGATGGCGTAGGGGAACTCCTCGATGCTCGGCAGCACCGGAACCAGGGCCCGCTCGGCCAGGGCGCCGTGGCCGATCTCGCGACGCTTGGGCGAACCGACCCGGCCGGTCTCACCGGTGGAGTACGGCGGGAAGTTGTAGTGGTGCATGTAGCGCTTGGTGGTCTCCGGCCCCAGCGAGTCGATCTGCTGGGCCATCTTGATCATGTCCAGCGTGGTCACCCCGAGGATCTGGGTCTCACCACGCTCGAACAGGGCGCTGCCGTGCGCCCGGGGCACCACCGCGACCTCAGCGCTCAACGCCCGGATGTCGGTGATGCCGCGGCCGTCGATGCGGAAGTGGTCGGTCAGGATGCGCTGACGCACCAGTTTCTTGGTGAGGCTGCGGTAGGCCGCGCTGATCTCCTTCTCGCGACCCTCGTAGGTTTCGGCGAGGCGCTCGAGCACCTCGGCCTTGATCTCCTCGGTGCGCTCGTCACGCTCGGCCTTGCCCGCGATGGTCAACGCCTTGGCCAGCTCGTCGGTGGCCACCGAGGCCACCGAGTAGTAGACGTCCTCGCCGTAAGCGGGGAACAACGGGTAGTCGGCGGTCGGTCGGGCAGCGGCGTCGGCCAGCTCCTGCTGGGCCTTGCACAACGCCGCGATGAACGGCTTGGCCGCCTCCAGCCCCTCGGCCACCACGGTCTCGGTCGGCGCCTGGGCGCCGGATTCGATGAGCTCGATGACGTTCTCGGTGGCCTCGGCCTCGACCATCATGATCGCGACGTCGCCGTCATCGAGGGTACGACCGGCCAGCACCATGTCGAAGGTCGCGCGCTCGAGCTGCTCAACGGTGGGGAAGGCCACCCAGACGCCGTCGATCAGCGCCACCCGCGCCGCACCGACCGGGCCGGAGAACGGCAGGCCGGCCAGCTGCGTGGAGGCCGACGCGGCGTTGATCGCCACCACGTCGTACAGGTCGTTCGGGTTCAGGCTCAACACGGTCACCACGACCTGGATCTCGTTGCGCAGGCCGTCGACGAACGACGGGCGCAGCGGGCGGTCAGTGAGCCGGCAGGTCAGGATCGCGTCGGTGGACGGCCGGCCCTCACGGCGGAAGAACGAGCCGGGGATACGCCCGGCGGCATACATCCGCTCCTCGACGTCGACGGTGAGCGGGAAGAAGTCGAAGTGCTCCTTGGGAGCCTTGCTGGCGGTGGTCGCCGACAGCAGCATGGTCTCGTCGTCGAGGTAGGCGACGACGCTGCCGGCCGCCTGCTGGGCCAACCGGCCGGTCTCGAAGCGGATGGTGCGGGTGCCGAAGCTCCCGTTGTCGATGACGGCGGTGGACTCGAAAACGCCTTCTTCAATTTCAATTGCAGACATGGACGCCCGTGCGGCCTTCCTGGTTCATTCAGCTGTTTCGCACGCCAGACGTGGACCAGCAAAGTACCTGGATGCGGCTACGGTCGTCGATCGAAGCGGCCGGATCTTTGAAGCTTCAGACCCGGCTGCCACTACCGAAGACCGCCCGACTCAGGTCTGGCCGGATCGCGGGAACGTGTCCCGTCGTGACGTGCCGGAGTGACGCGCGCGGACTGCGCGGGCCACACCTACGTCCGGGCGGAGCCCGGAACGGTCTCACTCTACACGGCGGCGGTTGCCGCCGGCCGGAATGTCAGCGCCGGAGACCCAGGCGCTCGATCAGCGAGCGGTAACGCGCCACATCGATCTGGGCGAGGTACTTGAGCAGACGACGCCGGCGGCCGACCAGCAGCAGCAGGCCGCGCCGGGAGTGGTGGTCGTGCTTGTGGGTCTTGAGGTGCTCGGTGAGGTCGACGATCCGCTTGGTGAGCAGCGCGACCTGCGCCTCCGGCGAGCCGGTGTCGGTCTCGTGCAGACCGTAGTTGCCCAGGATCTCTTTTTTCTGCTCGGTTGTCAGCGCCACGAAAACATCTCCATCAATCGGTCCCGCGAATGTCATTACGGCGGCCACCGCGGACTGCAGCACGCCGAGCGGGAAGTTTAGCAGCGCCGGGGCGTCGGCACCCAATCCACGCACCGCCGCGTGGCCGCGTCAGTCCTCGACGAGCAGACGGCGGGTCTTGTCCACGTCGGTGTTCATCACCGCCACCAGATCCGCCACCGAATCGAACTTCTCCTGGCCCCGGATCCGGCTGACGAAGTCGACCGCCACCCGCTGGCCGTACAGGTCGGCGGTTTGATCGAGCACGAACGCCTCGACGGTGCGGGCCCGTCCGGAAAACGTCGGGTTGGTGCCGACCGACACCGCCGCCCGGCAGCGCTGACCGGCGATGAGGGTGCCCGGCACCGGCCCGTGTCCCAGCACGGTGAACCATGCGGCATACACCCCGTCGGCCGGTATCGCCGCGTACGCCGACGGCGCCACGTTGGCGGTCGGGAATCCCAGGTCCCGGCCGCGGCCATCACCGCGCACCACCAGCCCCTCGACCCGGTGCGGCCGGCCCAGGGCTTCGGCGGCCGCGACGACGTCGCCCGCGTCCACGCAGGACCGGATGTAGGTCGAGGAGAAGGTGACCGACTGGGCCGGGTCCGAGTCGGCGTGTTCAGCCACCAGCGACACCGACGTGACCGCGAAACCGAACTGCTCGCCGGCGCGGCGCAACGTCTCGACGTTGCCCGTCGCCTTGCGGCCGAAGGTGAAGTTCTCCCCCACCACCACTTCCACCACGTGCAGGTGCTCGACCAGAAGTTCGTGGATGTAGCGGTCGGGGGTGAGCTTCATGAAATCGGAGGTGAACGGGATCACCAGGAACACGTCCACCCCGGCCTCCTCCACGAGCTCGGCGCGGCGCGCCAACGTGGTGAGCTGCGCGGGGTGGCTGCCGGGGTAGACCACCTCCATCGGGTGCGGGTCGAAGGTCATCAGCACCGTCGGCACCCCGCGGGCTTTACCCGCTTTCACCGCATGTGCGATCAGTTCGGCATGGCCGCGGTGGACACCGTCGAACACGCCGATGGTGAGCACGCACCTGCCCCAGTCTGTGGGGATCTCGTCCTGCCCCCGCCACCGCTGCACATCCGCAAGCCTAAACTGTCGTGTGTGAGCCCTTGGGAGCAGTCGGATGGGCTGACTAGCGTCGCCCAGGACTATCTGAAGGTCATCTGGACCGCGCAGGAATGGTCGCCCGACAGGGTCAGCACCAAGATGCTGGCGGAGAAGATCGGCGTGTCGGCCAGTACCGCCTCGGAGTCGATCCGCAAACTCGCCGAAGCCGGCCTGGTCGACCACGAGAAGTACGGCGCGGTGACGCTCACCGATGAGGGACGCCGCGCTGCGCTCGGGATGGTGCGCCGGCACCGGTTGATCGAGACGTTCCTGGTGCGCGAACTGGGCTACAGCTGGGACGAGGTGCACGACGAGGCCGAGGTGCTCGAACACGCGGTCTCCGATGCCCTGGTGAACCGCATCGACGCCAAGCTGGGGTTCCCGCAGCGCGACCCGCACGGCGACCCGATCCCGGCGGCCGACGGGCAGGTGCCCACACCGCCGGCGCGCCAGCTGTGGGAGTGCACCGACGGCGACTCGGGGACGGTGGCTCGGATCTCCGACAGCGACCCGGAAATGCTGCGCTACTTCGACGGCGTGGGCATCAGCCTCGACGCCAGGGTCCAGGTACTGACCCGCCGCGAGTTCGCCGGGATCATCTCGGTGGCCATTGAGCCGCCCGCCGGCGAGAAGTCCACCATTGACCTGGGAAGCCCTGCCGCACAGGCGATCTGGGTGGTGTGATCAGCCGATGGCCAAGCTCGAACTGTCCCGCGAACTGGCACTGCCGCCCGACGAAGCCTGGACCCACGCGTCGAACCTGTGTGAACTCGGTGACTGGCTGTCGATGCACCAGGGCTGGCGCTCCGAGTTGCCCGACGAACTCGCCGTCGGAACGACGCTGATCGGGGTCGCCGGGGCCAAGGGCATGCGCAACCGGGTCACCTGGACGGTTCGTAAGTTCGATCCGCCGGCGCTGCTGGAACTCACCGGCGATGGGGTGGGCGGCACCAAATATGGTCTGTCACTGGCGATCTCTCCATCCGGCGCCGGCTCGCGTTTCATGCTGCGGCTGGACATGGGCGGCCGGCCGCTGTTCGGCCCGATCGGGGCGGCTGCCGCTCGCGCCGTCAAGGGCGACATCGAGGGTTCGATCAAGCAATTCGAAACGCTGTACACCTGAGCCCCCGCGTCACGCGAATCAGCCGCTCAGCAGCCCTTGGCGATGTGGGTGACCTGAACCTCGTTGCTTCCGGCGTAGATCATCAGCGATTTGGCGTCGCGGGCCAATTACTCGACCCGGTATTCGGCCAGGTAGCCGTTGGCGCCGAACAGTTGCACCGCGTTTATCGCCACGTGCGACATCAGCGCCACGCCCGCGCGTTCGGCGACGAAATTGGCCCGGGCGCTGTCCCGCCCGACACCCGAGCCGTCGTCCAGCTTGGCGTAGACGATCAGCACTCGATTCAGCGCTCGGCGCGCTGGTAGGCGGTGACTACGGCGGCACCGCCGAGCCCGATGTTGTGCTGCAGGGCGGCGGTAACGCCGTCGACCTGTCGTTTGTCGGCGGTGCCCCGCAGTTGCCAGGTCAGCTCGGAGCACTGCGCCAAGCCGGTGGCACCCAGCGGGTGGCCCTTGGAGATCAGTCCACCGGAGGGGTTGACCACCCAGCGACCGCCGTAGGTGGTGTCGCCGTTGTCGATCAACGTGGGGGCATCACCTTCACCGCAGAGCCCCAGCGCCTCATAGAGCAGCAGCTCGTTGGCCGAGAAGCAGTCGTGCAGTTCGATGACCTGGAAGTCTTGCGGCCCGAGCCCGGATTGGTCGTAGACCCGTTGGGCGGCTTGCACATTCATGTCATAGCCGATCAGGTTCTTGGCGGTGCCGTCGAAGGTGGAGGCGAAGTCGGTGGTCATCGCCTGCCCGACGATCTCGACGGCCTGCCCGGCCAGTCCGTGCTTATCGACGAACGCCTCACTGGCCAGGATCGCCGCCCCCGAGCCGTCCGAGGTCGGCGAGCATTGCAGCTTCGTCAGCGGGTCGTAGATCATCCGGGAACCCAAGATGTCGTCGAGGGTGTACTCGTCGGAGAACTGGGCGTAGGGGTTGTTGACCGAATGCTTGTGGTTCTTGTAGCCGATCTTGGCGAAATGCTCGGCGGTGGAACCGTATTGCTTGATGTGTTCGCGCCCGGCTGCGCCGAACATCCACGGCGCCACCGGAAACAGCACCTCGGATATCTCAGCCAGCGCCAGCACATGCTTTTCCATCGGCTGGGCGCGGTCGTCGTAGGTGGACTCCAGCGAGCCGGGCTTCATCTTCTCGAAGCCCAATGCGATGGTGCAGTCGGCCAGCCCACCCCGGATCGCCTGGGCGGCGAGATAGAGCGCGGTCGACCCGGTCGAACAGTTGTTGTTGACATTGACGACCGGGATCCCGGTCAGTCCCAGTTCGTACAGCGCCCGCTGCCCGGAGGTGGACTCACCGTAGACGTAACCGACGTAGCCCTGCTCCACCTCGCGATAGTCGATCCCGGCATCGACCAGCGCCTTGGTGCCGGATTCGCGGGCCATGTCCGGGTAGTCCCACGCCGACCCGTCGTCGTTGTGGCGCCGGCCCGGCTTCTCGAACTTCGTCATCCCGACGCCGATCACATACACCTTGTTCGCCATGGTCCTCCTCCGCATCCGGCAAATGGCTAGAAACATACAGGGTTTCTCGAGACCGGAACCCGCGTCGTCGAGACGGCCTACAGCGTCGCCGGCCGGATGACCACCACCGATTTCGTCCGGTTCCCGGAATCCTCCAGCAGCGCGATCACCCGTCCGTCGCCGGCGGTGGCGGCGTAGACGCCGTCGATACCGGCGGGCGTCAGCGGCCGGCCGTGACTGACGTCGAGCGCCTCGTCGGCGGTCAGGTCACGGCGCGGAAAGCTCTGCAGGCAGGCCTCATCCAGGCTGTAGCTCAGCCGTGGGTCCTCCCCCAGCTCCTCGAGGGTGCGGGCCTGATCCAATCCGAAGTGACCGGCCCGGGTGCGCCGCAGGGCGGTCAGGTGCCCGCCCACCCCCAGCTCGTTGCCGAGGTCGCGGGCCAGCGCCCGGATGTAGGTGCCCGCCGAGCAGTCCACCTCGACGTCAAGGTCGACGAACTCGCCCACCCGGCGCGCGTTCAGCAGCTCGAAGCGCTCGACGCGCACCGGACGCGCCGGCAGTTCGACGGGGCGGCCTTCGCGGGCCAGCTGGTAGGACCGCTTGCCGGCGACCTTGATGGCGCTGACCGCCGACGGTATCTGCAAGAGATCGCCGCGCAGTCCGGCGATCGCCGCGTCGATCTGCCCGTCGGTGATGTGCCGAGCTGACATCGTCTGCAGCACCTCGCCATCGGCGTCCTCGGTGGAGGTGGTCTGGCCCAGCCGGATGGTGGCGGCGTAGGACTTCGCCGACGTGGTGAGCAGGCCCAGGATCTTGGTGGCCCGTTCGATGCCGATCACCAGTACCCCGGTGGCCATCGGGTCGAGGGTGCCGGCGTGGCCCACCTTGCGGGTGCCGAAGAACCGCCGGCAGCGCGCAACCACGTCGTGGCTGGTGATTCCGGCCGGCTTGTCGACGATCACCACGCCGGGCTGGGCGTTCACAGCACGATCGCGGTCAGCACGAGCCCGCCGGTGACCGACCACCGCCCGCGTAGTTCGGTCAGCGGCGGTCCGGACAGCGCCGCGGGGTCGATGAGGATGCGGGAGACGAACGCGCCGGACGTTTCGCCAGTAAGAGTGAAAGTGATGTGGGCGTCCTCGAAGCCCAGCCACCGTTTGGTCAGCGGATACCACGCCTTGTAGGTGGCTTCCTTGGCGCAGAACAAGATCCGGTCCCAGTGCAGCTCGCGCGGCAGGGCGGCCAGTTCGACACGTTCGGCGGGCAGACTGACCGCGTCGAGCACGCCGTCGGGCAGCACGTCGTGCGGTTCGGCGTCGATGCCCACCGACCGCACATCGGCGTCGCGGCCCACCACCGCGCCCCGGAAGCCCGCACAGTGCGTCAGGCTGCCGACGACGCCGTCGGGCCAGCACGGTTCGCCCTTCTCCCCTTTGAGGATCGGCACCGGCGGCTGACCGAGTTCCTCTAACGCCAACCGGGCGCAGTAGCGCACCGTGACGAATTCGTTGCGGCGCTTGGCGACCGAACGCACCACCAGCGGCTCCTCCTCGGGCAGCGGCGCCAGTCCGGGCGGGTCGTCGTAGCGTTCGGCCCAGGCCAGCGACTGCCCAGGAGTCAGCACCGTGTCCAGCAGCTTGCTCATCGCGACTGCCGTTGCCGCAGCCGTTCGGCGAACTTCGCACTGGCCGCGCGCATCTCGTCGGTGATGACGAAGTGCCCGCCGAACTCGTTGAGATAACCGGGCGGGTATTGCGGGTCGGGCAGTATCTGGCGCAGCCACCGATGCGGCCTGCGGCGCTGCCACTCCCGCGGGTAGCCCACCGAGACCTCTTCGAAGCGCACCCCGTCGTAGTAGGTGGTACGCGGGATGTGCAGGTGACCGTAGACCGAGCAGGTCGCGTTGTAGCGGGTGTGCCAGTCGGCGGTCTCGGTGGTGCCGCACCACAGCGAGAACTCCGGGTAGAACAGTGCGTCGCACGGCTGGCGCACCATCGGGAAATGGTTGACCAGCACGGTCGGGGTCATCCAGTCCAGCTCCTCGAGGCGCTTGCGGGTGACGGCAACCCGGTCGCGGCACCACGCATCCCGGGTGCCGTAGGGCTCGGGCGAGAGCAGGAACTCATCGGTAGCCACCACGTTGTTCTCCCGCGCGATGGCCAGGCCCTCGGCCTTGCTGGACGCGCCGGCGGGCAGGAACGTGTAGTCGTACAGCAGAAACATCGGCACGATGGTGGCCGGGCCGCCTTCCTCGGTCCAGAGCGGGAAGGGGTGCTCGGGGGTGATGACGCCCATCTGGTCGCACATGTCGACCAGGTAGTCGTAGCGCGAGCGCCCGAAGATCTGCATCGGGTCCTTGGTGGTGGTCCACAGCTCGTGGTTGCCGGGCACCCAGATCACCTTGTCGAACCGTTTCCGCAGCAGGTCCAGCGACCAACGGATCTCATCGGTGCGTTCGGCGACATCACCCGCGACGATCAGCCAGTCGTCACCGGTGGCCGGATGCAGCGACTCGGTGACCGGCTTGTTGCCCATGTGGCCGGTGTGAAGATCGGAGATCGCCCACAGGGTCGGGCCGTGCGAGGCCGTCGGCTCGTGGATGGTCACGATCCTCAAGACTAGCGGCGCCCCCCGGTGCGGCTGCGGCGGGCGAATTAGAACGTGTTCTCGCCTTTGCCGCAGTGGTCGGCGCCACAACTTGTACACTCCCGGGGAAAGTCCGGGCGGAAGCGAGGAGTGGCATGCTCACCAAACTGCGTCTGGCCACGGCGTTCAGCGCGCTGGTGATGGCCGTCGTCATGGTCTGGCAGCAGGCGCCGCCCACCAGCAACCCGGCCACCGCCGGGGCGCACGGCGTGCAGTTGCGCTCCACCGCCGCCCCGCTGGCACCGCCGCCCACCTCGAGCAAGCCGGTCAACATCACCAACCCGCGCCCGTTCGACGCCTGCGAAGACATCCCCTTCGACGTCATCGCCCAGCTGGGTCTGGCCTTCACCCCACCCAAACCGGTGGAGGGCGTGCGCTGTGAATTCGACGCCGGCAACTACCAGATGGCCGTCGAGACCTTCGTGTGGCGCAGCTACGACGAGTCCATCCCCGCCGACGCGATCGAGATGGACATCAACGGGCACCGTGCGGCCCAGTACTGGGTCATGAAACCCACCGAGTGGAACAACCGGTGGTGGTTCTCCTGCATGGTGGCGTTCAAGACCAGCTACGGCGTGATCCAGCAGTCGCTGTACTACTCGCCGGTGTACTCCAACCCGGACATGGACTGCCAGACCGAGAACCTGATGCGCGCCCACCAACTGGCGCCGCACTACAAATACTGATCCGGGTGAGCACCGCCCCGCGCCTCGCCGACGTCGTCCTGAATCGGGCACTGCGACGGCTGCCGCCGCCCACCACCGGCTACACCGTGCGCCGAGAGCGCATCCCGATGCGCGACGGCGTCATCCTGCTCGCCGACCACTATGAGCCGACGGCAGGGGTGGACGGAACCCTGCTCGTTCGCTGCCCGTACGGTCGGGGGTTCCCGTTCTCACTGGTGTTCGCCCGGATGTACGCCGCGCGCGGCTACCGGGTGATCCTGCAGAGTGTGCGCGGCACATTCGGATCCGCCGGCGATTTCGAGCCGATGGTCAACGAGGCCGCCGACGGCGCCGACACCGTGGCCTGGATGCGTACCCAGCCGTGGTTCAGCGGCTCCTTCGCGACCATCGGGATCTCCTATCTCGGATTCACCCAGTGGGCGCTGCTGGCCGATCCGCCACCGGAGCTGGCCGCCGCCGTCATCACCGTGGGGCCGCACGATCTCTACCAGTCGACCTGGGGTGTCGGCTCGTTCGCGCTCAACGACTTCCTGGGCTGGAGCCACCTGATGGCCCACCAGGAAGAACGCCCGCGGATCCGGGCCGGTATCCACCAGCTGACCGCTCAGCGCAGGGTCCGGCGCGCCGCGGCCGGACTGCCCCTGGGCGCGGCCGGCCGCACGCTGCTGGGCGCCGGCTCACCCTGGTACGAATCGTGGGTCGAACACCCCGAGGCCGACGACCCGTTCTGGGATGCGCTACGCCACCCGGCCGCACTGCAGCGCACGCAGGTTCCGGTGCTGCTGTTCGGCGGTTGGCAGGACCTGTTCCTGGATCAGACCCTGGCCCAGTACCGGGCGTTACGCGACCGGGGCGTCGACGTGGCGATGACAATCGGGCCGTGGACGCACACCCAGATGCTGACCTCCGGTCTGGGCCGGGTCACCGCCGAGTCGTTGCAGTGGCTGGACACCCATCTGCGCGGCTCGGACAGCACCCCGCGCCCCGGCCGGGTCAGGATCTTCTCCGCCGGCCGGGGCTGGCAGGACCGGCCGGATTGGAATCCGGCCGATGCTTCCGCCGCGTGGTACCTGCAGCCCGGCGGAACGCTCGCGGCCACTCCGCCCGACGCCGACGCCCCGGCGGCCACCTTCCGTTTCGACCCCGGCGACCCGCCGCCCACCATCGGGGGACGTCTGCTGTCACCGGCCGGCGGGTACCGCAACGACAACCGGCTGCACCGCCGCGACGACATGCTCAGCTTCACCGGGGCCACGTTGACCGGGGATCTGGACGTCTGCGGCGTGCCGGTGCTGGAGTTGGACCACAGCTCGGACATCCCCGACGTCGACCTGTTCGTCCGGGTCAGCGAGGTCGATGCGCGCGGCCGCTCGGTCAACGTCACCGACGGCTACCGCCGGCTGCGGCGCCACACCGGACCGGTGCGCATCGAGTTGGACGCCATTGCGCACCGTTTCCCCGCCGGCGCCCGGATCCGGGTGCTGATCGGCGGCGGCAATCACCCCCGCTACGCGGTGAACCCGGGCACCGGCGAAGCGCCGATCAGCGCCACCCGGGTGCAACCGGCGCTGCACACGCTGCGCTTCGGCCGGTCACGATTGCTGCTGCCCCCGGACCGCATCAACGGCCTTGACCAGTAGGTCCGACATCAGGCGCTGCGGATCCAGCTGATCGCCCGCACTGCCCATCACCACGATCGATGTCCGGTCGTCGAGTGCCGCTGTGTAGAGGTAGTCGGGATCCTCCTCGGGATCCGCGACGGACAGCTTGACGCCGGTTGTGGTGACGCCGGCGATGGCGGGTGCCGGTATCCGCTCCACGGTCCCGGTCGCCTCCGGCGAACCGGACAGCGTGATCCGGTCGCAGCCTGCCGGATCATCGCCGGCCGCAATCGGATTCGGTGACCTCAGGGCGACGACATACATGTTCCCCTGGTCGCCCTGCCCGATCACACCGGCGGCTTCGGTGCCGGCCTTCGGATCGACGTAGGGTGGGATGACCACCGACCGGCACTGCGGCGGCTCGACGGTAGCGTCGGTGAACGCGGCGACGGCCGACCCGGCGATGTCCTGCTCCCCCAGCGTCTTGGCCGGGTGCGCCTGCACGGTGAAGCCCGCCGGGAAGTCGTCCTTGATGGCGTCGACCCGCGAGATGTCGTACGGCGCCGGGCCGGGCTCAGCGGCAGGCTGCTGCGACACAACCGACCCCGCCGGAGTCACTTCGGTGCTGGCACCGCACCCGGCGAGGGTTGCCCCGACACCGAGTGCGGCCAGTAGCACCAGCCCGTGGCGGGCGGCAGTTTGCCGCCCGCCATCAGGTTTCGGTTCCGCCATCGCGGTCACCACCACCACCACCAGTGGTGCCAGAAGTGGTGATGATGATGACGCCACCAGTGATGCCCCCACCACTGAGGCATCGGCCCGGACTGCGGGCCGATGGCCAGCACGTTCGGACCCGCGGATTGCGGCTGACCGACGAGCGCAGGCGGCGCGTCGGCGACCTGGACCGTGGCCGGCGGGGATGCCGGGAATCCGTCCGGGGCGGCCTGCGCCGGTCCCGCAGCACCCGACAACAGCGCACCGGCGAACACGCCGGCTCCGATCGCCCCAGCCGCCACGCGTCGGCACGAATTCCGTGAAATCATCATGATTTCCTCCCTCGTCAAGATTCCCGAATTCTCTTGATATTCTGCAAGAGTAACACTCATGACGGCGTCCAACAATGGTTGGAGCGGCATTTTTCCCGCTTTGTATCATCGCGTGTCCGGGGAGTTCTAAATAATGGCTATTGCTCCTGTTTCAGCAGTTCACCAGCTGTTTACTGATCTACTGATCCACTGATTCACTGGTATCCGTATTTCATGAAATCATTGCCAATCCAGTCCGACCATGTCTTTTTGCGGAGGCACTGGTAATAGGCTGTGAATTGACTAGGACGGCATTTCGATTCCGAGGTCCGGGGCGCGACCCCGACCACCGCTGAGTTCACCATCCGTTGCTCCGGCGCTCACCCGCGACGGTTGACGGACTACGCTGGCGTGAGTACCAGGGCGAGGTTCCACCGCTACCGAAGGTCCACACGATGAGCACCGCCAGCGATCCCCTCAAGAACCGCAGTGTCCGCGTCACGCCCACCGGCTGGGCGCCGGCGCGCGAGCCGGGAATGAAGCCGACGGAGCCGATCCCGCTGCGTCAAACCCGAACCCGCCGCACCGTCGATCTGTCGCCGGCCCAACACCGCGGGCTGGATATGTGGCAGCGTGAGGCCGCCGACCGTGTGGGGTGCGCCCGGATCACCGGGCAGGAAGTGATGACGGCACTGATCGACCAGCTGCTGTCCGACCCGGACCTCTCGGCACAGATCATCCGGACCCTGCGATCCCGGCGGTGACACCGCGGCGGCCGCGGGTTCCGCATTCCCCCTGATCGCCGGCGAACCTCACTCGGCCTGGATCGCCGCGCAGTTGGAGTTGGTCGGCAGACCGTTGAAGCGATCACTGACCCACGCCATGCTCCGCTCACCGTCGACGAACTGCGGCAGCAGGATGTTGATGTCCATCTTGTTCAGGAACGGAGGCTGCTCGTTGGTCCACAGTTCGACGTCAGCGCCCAACCGGCACCAGTCGCGCGCGGTGTCACGAGCCGACGTGTAGGGCGCCAACGGGTCCCAACGGTTGTGCGAGATATACACCGGTCCTTTGGGTTTGATGTTTCCGACCCGCTGCGAGGCGAAGATCGTCTTGAGCGGCTCGGCCGAGGCGACCTCATTCAAGTCGTCCTTGAACCAGAACTGCAGGTGACGGAACGCGTAGTCGACGCCGCCCTGCACCAGGCAGGTGTGACCACTCCAGTCCAGCATCTGGACTCCCCGCGGAGTCAGCGCATCCCAAATCGCTTGCTCGGTCTCCGGATACGACGCCTGGATGCCGCGCAGCAGATAACCGGCCAGCACCGCCAGGAAGTTGCCGTCGACCGAAGGGATCGCCTCGACCACGTTGGTCAGCGGCGCGTTGGCGTAGCTGCCCACGACGTTGAGTTCGGGCGCATAGGTCGGTGCCAGCTCGGCAGCCGACAACGACGCCTGCCCGCCGGACGCCCAGCCCCAGAACGCGACCGGTCCATGCGGATCCAGGGATGTGCCGGGCAGCGTCTGAGCCGCACGGGCGGCGTCGATCAGCGCCGTTCCGGCCGCGACCCGGTTCAAGAACTGAGGCGACTGCGGGCCGTGGGTGCCCAGCCCGACCCCGTCGGTCACCACGATGGCGAAGCCGCGCGCCAGCAGCGTGGCGATGAAGCCCTCCTCGTAGTTGAACGTCAGGTCGAAACCTTGGGAGAAGTGGATGCCCTGGTCCAGCAGCCGCGACGGCGCGCACTGCTCACCGACCCCGTACGGGCCGGTCGCATACGCGATCAGGGGGCGCGGTCCGTTCCCTGGCCAAGGCACATCGGGTTCGATGTAGGCCCCGGTGACCGCGACCGGCTGCGCCTGCGAATCCGTGCCGCGGTACATGATTCGCGTTCCGGTGCCGACGAAGGCGCCCAGCTGACCAGATGGTTCCAGCACCAGCCGCAGCGGTTCGGTCCGGATCAGATCCCCCGGGTTCCCGGCCGGCAGCGGAGCCGGCGGCGTATAGAACGCTTCGTATCTGATGTCGTCGGCGTTCGCCATCGGGTCAGCCACCAGAGCCAGCGAACCGGCGGCTACCAGGACAGCAAGCACCACCGTTGCCGCCCTGACCGCCGACGCCGCAGCGCTGCAGTCGCTGCGCGTCCGCCACCGAAGAGTCACCCCGGACAAGTCTTGACGATTCATCGAAAACCTCATTGGCTCTTCCTGTTTGGACGCTGTAACCACAGGTACGCACAAGCGCGTGAGACCACCGTGCGCCGGACGGTGATTCAAGGCGGAATGAAATTTCAGTCGACGCCGATACGCAACAGGCCGCCGACGAGAGCGCACCGCTCACAGAGCTGTGGTCAGCGGCTTAGCATTTGATGACAATAAGCTCCAGTCCGAGCGAAACCTGGCGCATCGGCTTGTCTTTCGACAAGGCGAACGCGCCCGGCGGCGCTCCGCGGTGCCCACAGCGCGCGCCGGCGCGCGAAGCGCCACCCCCGACCGGCGACGACGCCCTGCCGGATTCGGCTCAGCTTGCTTTTTAGCGCATCAGACCGCTATAGGGGCTGCTCAGCATCGGTTCAGCCCGCGAGCTCGGCCGGCGCCGGGTGTTGTTCGGGAACGGGCCCTCCGCGTTGTATCTCATGTCAGCGCCACACATCCGTTGTGCCACTTAGTTCCCCGAGGAGACCCCCATGACCGTCGTCACCGAGCGGCCGGCCGCCAGCGGCCAGACCCTCGCTCACGTGCTCGCCACCGCTAACCGGGTTGCCGAAGAGCTGCGCCAGACCGCGGCCGAGCGCGACAAGGCGAACGCGACCCCGCGCGCCGAGATCGAGCTGCTGCGATCCAACGATCTGCTGCAGATCCAGGAGCCGGTCGAGTACGGCGGATCCGGGCTTAACTTTGCCCAGGCCTCCCAGGTCACCCGGCGGATCGCCCGGGGCGACACCTCGATCGCCCACCTGCTCGGCTACCACTACGCCCAGACCCGCGTTGCCCAGCTGTTCGGCACGCACGCACAGGCCGAAGCCCAGTCCCGCCGTAACGCCGCCGAGAAGTTGTTCTGGGGCGGCATCCAAAACCCGCGTGGCAGCTCAGGATTGGTCTTGACGCGTGACGGTGACGGCTTCCGGCTCAACGGCAGCCGGACCTTCGCCAGCGGCGCCAGCACGGGCGACCAACTCTCGGTCACCGCGCTACTGGACGGGTCGCAGGTCTTCCTGTCCCTCGACGCCCGCGGCGGACGACAGGGCTTCACCTTCCTCGACGACTGGGACAACATCGGTCAGCGTCTTACCGACTCCGGCGGGGTCCGGGTCGTCGATGCCCGAATCGAACATCACGAGGTACTCGGTGAGGAGCCGTTCATCGGTGGCATCCTCACGCCGTACCAGACGTTGATCACCCCGCACTGGCAGCTGGCCTTCGTCAACTTCTACGTCGGCACCGCCGAGGGCGCGCTCACCGAGGCATTGGCGTGGACCAGGGAGAAGGCCACGCCGTGGGAGTCCTCGGGCGTCGAGCGTGCCACTGACGATCCCTACATCCTGCAGACCGTCGGGCAGCTGGTCAGTCAGGTTCGCGCCGCAGCACTGTTGGCCGACCGCGCCGGTGAGGCATTGCAAGAGGCCGTCGACATCGGTCCCGCATTGACCGAGGACCAGCGCGCCGAAGCCGCGATCGCCGTGTACGAAGCGAAGTATCTGTCCACCGAGGTCGGCCTGCAGGCCGCCAGCCGGCTGTTCGAGATCCAGGGCGCCCGCGCCACCACCAGTGCCTACGGCTTCGACCGGCATTGGCGCAACCTGCGTACGCACACCCTGCACGACCCGGTCGCCTACAAGGCGCGCGAGGTCGGTGACTGGGTGCTCAACCACCGGCACCCCGAGTTCTCGCTCTACCGCTGATGGCCATCACACTGCACTGGTTCCTGCCCACCAACGGCGATTCCCGCAGCGACCTGAGTCTGGGCAACGCCGTCGGTGCCGCAGGCAGCCGCGTGAATCCCTACGGCGCCGACCGCGCCCCCGACCTGGACTACCTGCGTCTGGTCGCCGGAGCGGCGGAGCAGTTGGGATTCACCGGGGCGCTGACCCCGACCAGCAGCTGGTGCGAGGACGCCTGGGTGTTCACCGCCGCGCTCAGCCAACTCACCACGCGGTTCAAGTTCCTGGTGGCCTTCCGTCCGGGCCTGAAGGCGCCGACGCTGGTAGCCCAGGCGGCGGCGACCTTCCAGCGGGTGTCGGGGGGCCGGCTACTGCTCAACGTCGTCACCGGCGGTGACGACGCCGAGCAGCGGCGGTTCGGCGACGACTTGGACAAGGACGCGCGCTACGCCCGTGCCGCCGAGTTCCTCACCGTCTTCCGGCAGCTGTGGACCGGAGATCCGGTCACGTTCCGCGGCGAGCACCTCTTCGTCGAGGATGCGACCATCGTGCCCGCCGGGACCTGGCCGGAGATCTATCTCGGCGGATCCTCGGCCGCGGCTATCGATGTGGCGGCCGAGCACGCCGATGTCTACCTGACCTGGGGCGAACCACCCGCCCAGGTCGCCGACAAGCTCGACGCGGTGCGCCGGCGGGTCAAGGATGTCGGTTCGGCCCGGGTGGCCTCCGGCGAGCTGCGGTTCGGAATCCGGCTGCACGTGATCACCCGCCCCACCGCGGCCGAGGCGTGGGCCCAGGCCGACCGACTGCTGGCAGGCCTGCGCCCCGAGCAAATCCGGCGGGCCCAGCAGATCCAACAGAAGTCCGGGTCGGAGGGCCAGCGACGGATGACTGCGCTGCACGGCGGGCGGACCGACCAGCTCGAGGTGTCACCGAACCTGTGGGCCGGTGTAGGCCTGGTCCGGGGCGGCGCCGGAACCGCACTGGTCGGTAGCCACGAGGAGGTCGCGGACCGCATCGAGGAGTACTACCAGCTGGGACTGGACGAGTTCGTCCTGTCCGGCTATCCGCACCTGGAAGAGGCGTTCTCGTTCGGAGAGGGCGTGGTGCCGATTCTGGCCGAGCGCGGCCTGCTCGAGAACCCCGTCACCGCATACACGTAAGGAAGACAAGGCAATGCCGACCAATGCCCCCACGCCGCTGAGCTTCGCCTACTGGGTTCCCAACGTCAGCGGTGGACTGGTCACCTCGACGATCGAGCAACGCACCGACTGGAGCTACGACTACAACGTCGCGCTGGCCCGGATCGCCGAGGAAGCCGGGTTCGAGTACGCCCTGACTCAGGTCCGCTACACGGCGAGCTACAGCGCCCAATATCAGCACGAGTCAACCAGTTTCAGCCTGGCCCTGCTGCTAGCCACGCAGCGGCTCAAGGTGATCGCGGCGGTGCACCCAGGGATGTGGCAACCGGGAGTGCTGGCGAAGTGGCTGGCGACCGCCGACCACCTGTCCAACGGGCGGGTGGCGGTCAACATCGTCAGCGGCTGGCTCAAGGACGAGTTCACCAAGCTCGGCGAACCGTGGCTCGAGCACGACGAACGCTACCGGCGCAGCGCTGAATTCATCCAGGCGCTGCGGGAGATCTGGACCAACGACCACGCCGAGCTGGCCGGTGACTTCTACCGTATCCGCGACTTCAATCTGCAGCCCAAACCGCTCTCCTGGGACGGCCGGCCCCACCCGGAGATCTTCCAGGGCGGCAACTCCACCGCGGCCCGCGACAACGGTGGCCGCCATTCGGACTGGTACTTCTCCAACGGCAACGACTTCGACGGGGTCACCGCACAGTTGGCCGACCTGCGCCGGGTCGCGGCCGATGCCGGTCGCGCCGAGCCGCCCCGCTTCGGCCTCAACGGCTTCGTCATCGTGCGCGACACCGAAGCGGAGGCCAAAAAGGTACTGCGCGAGATCATCGCCAAAGCCGATGTTCGTGCGGTTGAGGGGTTCGGCGCGGCGGTGCGTCAGGCCGGCGCGTCGACCGCAGACCAGCGGGGCATGTGGGCGAACTCCAGCTTCGAAGACTTGGTGCAATACAACGACGGCTTCCGCACCCAGTTGATCGGCACCGCCGAACAGGTCGCCGAGCGCATCGTCGCCTACCAGAAGCTGGGCGTGAATCTGATCTTGGCCGGGTTCCTGCACTTCCAAGACGAAGTCGAGGCGTTCGGCCGTAACGTGCTGCCGCTGGTGCGCGAACTGGAAGCACACGCCGGATCGGCGCCCGTACCCGAGCCGGCACTGCCGTGACGGCAGGCACCGCGGTGCGACTCGACAGTCACGCCGACGCCGTCGCGGCCGCAAAGTCATTCGCCGACGCGGTACGCCCCGGCGCGGCCGACCGGGACCGGGCTGGGCGCGTTCCGCACACCGAGCTCGCCGATTTCGACCGCTCCGGACTGCCGGCGATCACCATCCCGGTCGCCGACGGCGGGTCCGGCCTGGGGCCGGTGACCCTGGCCGAGGTGATCACAACGATCGCCGTCGCCGACCCGGCGTTGGCGCAGATCCCGCAGGGCCATTTCCTGGCGATCGACATCCTGCGCCTGCTGGGTACCGCCGACCAGCGCGGGACGCTGCTGGGCGCGGTGACCGAGGGTGGGCGCATCGCACCGGTGCTGGCCGAGCGCGGCGGCAGCCACGCCCTCGACCTGAAGACCCGTCTGGTCGCCGACGGGCCGGGCTGGCGCCTGGAGGGCGTCAAGTACTACAGCACCGGCGCCGTCACCGCACGCTGGCTCGCCGCCAGCGCGCTGGACCCCGACGGCCGGTTGGTGCTGGCACTGGTCGAACGCGGCACTGCGGGGGTGGCCATCGGCGAGGACTGGTCCGCGATGGGACAGCGGGCCACGGTCAGCGGCACAACAACTTTCGACGGGGTGCGCGTCGATGCCGGCTTCGTTGTGCCGTACTGGACCGCGTTCACCGAGCCGCAGCTGCTCGGCGCGCGAACGCAATTGGTGCACGCGGCCATCGAAGCCGGGATCGCGCAGGGCGCGCTGGCCGACGCCGCGGAATTCATCCGGACCCGCAGCCGGCCGTTCGCCGAGGCGTACCGGGCCGGTCACGCACCGACCGCCGCCGAGGACCCGAACATCCGGTTGCGGTTCGGCCGATTGGCCACCCGCACCCGCGCCGCGGCGCAGCTGCTGCGCTGGGCAGCCGACGTCCTCGAGGAGTTGGGCCTGGTCCCGGCCGGCCCCGACACCGCCGCACACGGGTCGATCACGGTCGCCCAGGCCAAGGCGTTCGCCAGCGAGGTGGCCGTCGACGTGTCCAGCGAGCTGTTCGCGCTGACCGGGGCCAGCGGAACCGACCTCAAGCACGGACTGGATCGGCATTGGCGCAACGCCCGCACCCACAGCGTGCACGATCCGGTGGATTGGAAGTACCACCACATCGGCGCATGGGAGCTGACCGCTGTCCGGCCACCCAATCACGCCCAGATCTGACCCGCTTGTCAGCCGACGGTGTCGCGGACCCGGGCGGTCACCGCCTCGAGCTGTTCGGTGGTGAACACCGGGGCGCCCAGCTCCGGGTCGGCGATCGGTAGCCACACCCAACTGTTGCAGCCGGCAAAGTCGGGGCTGCGCGCCAACCGCACCGGTGCGGTCAGCGGGAACACCTGGACCACCAGGGCCGTCAGCCGGTGTTTGGGCCGGAAATCCAGCCGGTCGGCGCGAACCGACTCAGGCGTCCAGATGTGCAGGTCCGCGAGGTCATCCAGCGCGTCGGTCCGCTCGATGGGCAGCGCCGCAACGACTTTCGCCGCGGCCCGCACCAGCAGCTCGTCGGCGGTGGAATCGGCGGCCGCTGCCGCGAGCAGGTCACGGTGTTCGGGGCGGACCCGTTCGGCATGGCTGTGCGCCACCGTAGGGAACAACAGGAACTCCTCGGCGGTGACGTCGAAGCGCTTCTCGTGAATGCCGCCCTTGCGCAGCAAGATTCGCTGCCGACCGGCCAGCAGGGCCGAGACGACGGCGCTCCACTCCTTCAACGCCATACCGCGCATTCCCCTCAGGGTAGTCGGGGTTACGGTGAACCGGTGAGCGACGACATTTTGCTGGTCCAGACACAGGACCGTATCCGCACCCTGACCCTCAACCGCCCCCAGGCCCGCAATGCGCTGTCCAGCGCGTTGCGTGACGCCATCTTCGGCGCGCTGGCCGACGCCGACGCCGACGACGATGTGGACGTGATGATTCTCACCGGCGCCGATCCGGTGTTCTGCGCCGGCTTGGATCTCAAAGAGTTCGGCGATTCGACTGCGCTGCCCGACATCTCACCGCAGTGGCCGGCGCTGACCAAGCCGGTGATCGGTGCGATCAACGGCGCGGCGGTGACCGGCGGGCTGGAGTTGGCGCTGTACTGCGACATCTTGATCGCCTCGGAGCAGGCCCGCTTCGCCGACACCCACGCCCGGGTCGGACTGATGCCCAGCTGGGGGCTGAGCGTGCGGCTGCCCCAACGCATCGGCGTGGGCTTGGCCCGCCGGATGAGTTTGACCGGGGACTACCTGTCGGCGGCCGATGCGCTGCGAGCAGGTCTGGTCACCGAGGTGGTGCCGCACAGCGAGCTGCTGCCCGCGGCGCGCACCGTCGCCACGGCGATCGTCGGCAACAACCAAGCCGCGGTGCGGGCGCTGTTGTCCTCCTATCACCGCATCGACGAGTCACAGACCGCATCCGGGCTGTGGATCGAGGCGACCGCGGCCAAGCAGTGGATGAGCCGGGTGAGCAGCGCGGACGTCTCCGCCAATCGGGAGGCCGTGCTGAAACGCGGGCGCGCACAACTGCATTGACAAGACACGTCCCGGGCGGTGTTGGCGTACCGCCCGGGACGTGTCAGTCGAGGCGAACTGCTAGAAGTCCAGCCCCAGGAACGCAGCACCGGGGTCCATCAGGGCCGAGGCGTCGAAGCCACCGAACAACGAGCTCAGGTCGAAGTCGCCGAACGGGGTCACCAGGACGTCCGAAACGGTGCTGTCGCCACCATCCAGACCCGGAATGGCCGAGTAGACGTTGGCGAAGCCACCACCGAGGTTGAGGACGCTGTACACCGAACCCAACTCCGGCAGGTCCGCGGCGTCACCAGCACCGGGCGTGACACCGTCGATGACGAACTCCGTGGTGGTCAGGCCCAACAGCTGGGTGACGGTCTCCTGGGCGTGCGCGGTGCCGATGAGGTCGGTCCCGTCGTAGATGTTGAAATCTTGCGACGTGATCGGGAGCGGGAAGAACGTGCCGCCCAGATCGAGGCCCGGCGTGCCGCCGCCGATGTTGAGCAGTGGCAGCGCACCGACCGTCTGGAAGACCGGCGCGAAGCCCGGGGTGGTGTCGGCCCCGGATCCGGTGAACGGGTCGAAGGTGGTGTCGCCGATGGTGAAGGCGTCCTCACCCACGGCGCTGTCACTCAGGGCGCCGAACGCCGCTCCCGGGTCCAGCGAGATCCCGCCGCCCATGCCGCTGAACAGCGAGCTCAGGTCCATGCTCCCGAACGGCGTCACGAAGGTGTCGGTGATGGTGCCGTCCTCGCCAGGGGTGGCGACGTAAACGTTGGTGAAACCGCCGCCGAAGTTGAACGCGTCGTAGATCGTTCCCGCCGCCGGAATGCCGTCGCCGGTGTCGGAGCCGTCGGTGACGACGAGCTGGGTGTTGGTCATGCCCAACAGGTTGGTGACATCCACCGCGGTGTTGATGGTGCCGATCTGCGTGGCGTCGTCACCGGTGCCGCTGAAGACATTGAAGTCCTGTGAGGCGAGACCGTTTCCATGGTGGCTGGGGTCACCCAGCGATGCGCCGCCGATGGCCAGGAAGGGCGCTGCACCGCCGAGAGCGGTGATCGGCGCGAAACCCTCCTGTGCCGAGTCACCGGTTCCGGTGAACGGGTCCAGGGTGAGACCGCCGATAGCGAAGGCGTCGTCGCCGCCGCCGGACGCCCCGGCCTGCAGGGCGCTGAAGGCATCGCCGGGCTGCAGCGGGTCTGCCGCGTTGATACCGGCGAACATCGAACTCAGGTCCATGCTGCCCCAGGGCGTCACGAACGTGTCGGTGACGGTTCCGTCCTCGCCCGGGGTGGCGACGTAGACGTTCGCGAAGCCACCGCCCAGGTTGAACACGTCGTAGACCGACCCGACGACCGGCAGATCCGTCGCCGATCCGTCGTCTGCCGCCGTGGCGTCGGTGACGGTGAATTCGGTGTTGGTGAAGCCGGCCAGGTTCGTCACGACCACGCTGGAGTCGATGCTGCCCAGGCTGGTGCCGTCGGCCCCGAAGACGTCGAAGCTCTGCGGAGCGGTGGGCAGCACGCCCCCCGGGCTGCCGCCGCCCAGCGTCAGCAGCGGCGCCGACCCGGTCAGCGGGTGAACGAGGGAGAAGCCCTCAGCCGCCGACGAGCCGCTCCCGGTGAACGGGTCGAAGGTGAAGCCGCCGATCGTGAAGGCGTCGGCACCGGTGGCGCTGGGCGCCACAGCGTCGTCGGGACCGGCGACCGCCACAGCCGCCTGCAGAAACGCGGCCGTCAGCAGCCCGCCGCCGGCGGCTAGACCTGCGGCTATCAACCGATAATGCATCATTGCGTGATTCCTCCCAATTGTCTTCAAACGACGGCCGGTGACTTACATCCCTGCAGACAATCGATGTGCCACCGGTAACAACCCGACGAATGCTACCCGCGAGTAACCTAAATGTATAGATAGAGCATGCAGGTTTTTTACACATTTTTGGCGAACGCAGTGTTACCGTAATGCGCTGACCACGGAGGCCTTCGTGGCCGGGGTCGGCGGCGGGTAGCGCCGCCGGTTCAGCGGATCAACCGGAGGACCCGGCACGGATTGCCCACTGCGACAACGCCCGCCGGGATGTCCCGGGTCACCACACTGCCGGCGCCGACGACGGTGTCCGCGCCGATCGAGACCCCGGGGCAGACGATGACCCCGGCCGCCAGCCAGACGTTGTCGCCGATGGTGATCGGTGCCGCCGATTCCCAGCCGTCGCGCCGGGCGTCGATGTCGTCGACAGGATGTAGCGCCGTCACCAGTTGGGCACGGGGACCGATCGACACATGGTCGCCGATGGTGATGGGCGCGCAATCGAGCATGATCGCGTCATAGTTGACGAAGCAGTGCGCACCGATGCTGATGTATTTGCCGTAGTCGCAACGGAATCGGGGCATGATCACCGAATTGCCCCCGAAGGAGCCGAGCAGTTCGCGCAGCAGGTCTCGGCGGCGGTGTTCGTCGTCGGGATTGGTGTCGTTGAAAGCATCCACCAGGCGCTGACAGGCCTGTCGACCGGCGACCAGGTCGGGATCGTAGGGGTCATACCGTGCCCCGCTGAGCATCCGATCCCGTTGCGCGCTCATGCCAGCCGATCCTACGGGCGACCGGCCCGCAGCCATCGACCGGAGAGCGCCCGCCACCCGACGAACACCAGTCGCAGCACGATGAAGGTGCTCAACCCCGACCAAATCCCGGCCAAACCCCAGTTGAGCATCAGCGACAGCCAGGTCAGCGGCAGGAACCCGGCCAGCGCGCTGATCACGGTGGCGGTGCGCATGAATGCCGCATCCCCAGCTCCCAGGAGCACCCCGTCGAGCGCAAAAACTATTCCGGCAACCGGCAATTGAGCGACCAAGAACCACCACGGCACCCCGATCGCCGCCAGCACCGCTGTGTCGCCGGTGAACAGTCCCGGCAGCACCGCCGACCCGGCGGCCAGCACCGCGGCCAGCACCGCGGCGGCGACCGCCGAGAACACCGTCACGCGCGCGGCCACCGCTTTGGCATGGCCGGCGTCACCGGCACCCAACGCCGCCCCGACCAGGGCCTGCGCGGCGATGGCCAGCGAATCGAGCACCAACGCCAGAAAGGTCCACAGCTGCAGCACGATCTGATGGGCCCCCAGTGCCGCGGCCCCGAATCGCGCCGCGACCGCCGCCGCCGACACGAAGCAGGCCTGAAAAGCCAGGGAGCGCACGATCAAATCGCGTCCCATCACCAATTGCGCCCGCAGCACCGCGCCGTCCGGCCGTAACGGGACGCGCTCGCAGCGCAGTGCGCGCAGGAACAACAGCGCGGCGAGCCACTGACCGGCGCAGTTGGCCACCGCCGAGCCGGCGAGGCCCCAGCGCGGCATCCCCAGCGCACCGAAAACCAGCAGCGGGCACAGCAGCGCCGAAAGCGCAAAGCCGGCAACGACATAGCGTGGCGGACGGACGGTGTCCTGCACCCCGCGCAGCCAGCCGTTGCCGGCCAGGGAGACCAGGATCGCCGGAGCGCCGAAAATCCCGATCCGCAGCCACGGCAGCGCGGCCCGCGCGATGTCGTCATGGCCGGCGACTGCCGACACCAGCGGCACCCCCGCGGCCTGCACCACCAAAACGATCAGCGTGCCCAGGCCCAGCGCCAACCACGTCGCCTGCACCCCTTCTGCCACCGCGGCGGTACGGTCGCCGGCGCCGAAGTGACGTGCCGAGCGCGCCGTGGTCCCGTAGGAAAGGAACGTCGCCTGCGAGGCGACCAGCCCCAGGATCAGACCGCCGATGGCCAGCCCGGCCAGGCCCAGCGCCCCGAGCCGGCCCACGACCGCGGTGTCGAACAGCAGATACAGCGGTTCGGCGGCAAGCACCACCAGCGCCGGCAACGCCAGCGCCGCGATCTGGCGTCCGCCGGCGGCGGCGCCGTCGGTCATCGCCGCTCCCTCGCGAGCGTGCGCCGAATGCCAGAATTTCCCGGCGTGTCGTGCGCAAACACGCACCCTCGCGCGGGGGAAAAGATGGGGCGCATCAGGCCAGCGCGGCGACCAGGGCGGCGACCACGTCGTCGGCTCCACCGGTGACCGTGTAGCCGGCAGCCAGCCGGTGGCCACCACCACCGAACGACACCGCCACCGCGCTCAGGTCCACCGCTGACTTGGCCCGCATCGACACCGCCCACCGACCCGGCTCGACCTCCTTGAACACCGCCGCTACCTCGGCCTGCTCGGTGGTCCGCACGATGTCGACGATGCTTTCCACCTCGTCGGGTCGCGCCGCGGTCCACTCGGCGTGATCGACCACGGCATAGACCAGCCCGAGCCCGCGCACCGCGCCGGGCAGCAGCTGCGCCGCGGCCAGCACCCGCGACAACATCATCAGCCAGGCGAACGGATGGGTGTCCATCACGGTGCGGGTGACCGCGGCATTGTCCACCCCGAGGCCGACCAGCCGCGCCGCCAGCCGGTGAGCGCGAGCACTGGCCCACCGAAACGAGCCGGTATCGGTGGCCAGCCCGGCATACAGGCAGTGCGCCACATCCACATCAATCGGCTCGCCCCATGCGTCGATCAGCTCCGCCACCATCATCGTCGTCGAATCCGCGGAGGGGTCAACGAAATTCGCGGTCCCGAACAGCTGATTAGACGCATGGTGATCGATCACCAGCAACTCGGAACCGGCAGCCGCCAGCTGCTGCAACTCCCCGAGCCGATCGAGGCTGGAGACGTCGACCGTCACCACCAGATCCACTTCACGGCGTACTGTCGCGGGGCTGACCAGCAGCTCACCGCCCGGCAACGATCGCAGGGACTGGGGCAGCTCGGAAGGACAAGCAGGGCGGGCGAAACTGACCTGAACCGATTTGCCGCACCGCCGCAGGACCATCGCCAGCGCCAGGGCGGCACCGATGGTGTCGGCGTCGGGATGCACATGGCAGATCACCGCCAGCGTGGCTGCGCCCGCCAGCAGTTCCGCGGCTCCGGCGGCGTCGACGCGCCGGCCCGGAGGCAGCGGATCAGTCGCCCGATCGCTCACCGTAACCGCTGTCTTCGGCGCCGGGCTGTCCCGGGGCCTCCCGGTACGGGTTGGGGTCCCCGACCGGCTTTTTGCCTTCCCGGATCCGGGCCAGGTCGGCGTCGGCCGCCTGTGCGGCGGCCAGCAGCTCCGACATCCGATGGGCGGTGTCGGGCACGGTGTCGCGGACGAACGTCAGGGTCGGGGTGAACCGCACCCCGGTCCCGGCGCCGACCTTGGACCGCAACACCCCCTTGGCGCTCTCCAATGCGGCGGCAGCACCGCCGTAGTCGGGGTCCTCGTCCAGGGAGCGGCCCAGCACCGTGTAGTACAGGGTCGCGTCGTGCAGGTCGGCGGTCACCTTGGCGTCGGTGATCGTCACCCCGGCCAGCCGCGGATCCTTGATCTCGTATTCGATCGCCGAGGCGACGATTGTCGAGATCCGCTTGGCCAGTCGGCGAGCCCGGGCCGGATCAGCCATGACGACCGCGCCTACCGGTGTTGGTTGTCTTCGTCGCTTCGCTCATCAGGCGCGTGCTTTTTCCACCAGCTCGTAGGTCTCGATGACGTCGCCTTCCTTGATGTCGCTGTAGGTCAGCGTCAGACCGCATTCGTAGCCGTCGCGGACCTCGGTGACATCGTCCTTCTCCCGACGCAGCGAGGACACCGTGAGGTTCTCGGCGACCACGACCGAATCGCGCAGCAGGCGCGCCTTGGCGTTGCGGCGCATGACCCCGGAGGTGACCAGGCAACCCGCGATGTTGCCGACCTTCGAAGACCGGAACAGTGCCCGAATCTCGGCGCGGCCCAGCTCCTTCTCCTCGAAGATGGGCTTGAGCATGCCCTTGAGTGCCTTCTCGATCTCGTCGATCGCCTGGTAGATCACCGAGTAGTAGCGGATCTCCACCCCGTCGCGGTTGGCCAGCTCGGTGGCCTTGCCCTCGGCGCGCACGTTGAAGCCGATGATGATCGCATCCGACGCCGACGCCAGGTTGACGTTGGTCTCGGTGATGCCACCGACTCCGCGGTCGATCACCCGCAACGCCACCTCGTCGTCGACCTGGATCCCCATCAGGGCCTCTTCCAGCGCCTCGACGGTACCGGCGTTGTCGCCCTTGAGGATCAGGTTCAGCTGGCTGGTTTCCTTCAGCGCCGAGTCCAGGTCCTCCAGCGAGATGCGCTTGCGCGACCGCGCCGCCAGGGCGTTGCGCTTGCGCGCGTTGCGCCGGTCGGCGATCTGGCGGGCGATCCGGTCCTCGTCGACCACCAGCAAGTTGTCGCCGGCGCCGGGCACCGAGGTGAAGCCGATCACCTGGACGGGCCGCGACGGCAACGCCTCTTCGACGTCGTCACCGTGCTCGTCGACCATGCGCCGCACCCGCCCGTAGGCGTCGCCGGCGACGATCGAGTCGCCGACCCGCAGCGTGCCGCGCTGGATCAGCACGGTGGCTACCGGGCCACGACCGCGGTCCAGGTGCGCCTCGATCGCCACACCCTGGGCCTCCATGTCGGGGTTGGCCCGCAGGTCCAGGGCGGCGTCGGCGGTCAGCAGCACCGCCTCCTCCAGGGCGGCGATGTTGGTGCCCTGCTTGGCCGAGATGTCGACGAACATGGTGTCGCCACCGAATTCCTCTGGCACCAAGCCGTATTCGGTGAGCTGCCCGCGAATCTTCTGCGGGTCAGCGCCTTCCTTGTCGATCTTGTTGACCGCCACCACGATCGGCACGTCGGCGGCCTGGGCGTGGTTGATCGCCTCGACCGTCTGCGGCATCACACCGTCGTCGGCGGCGACCACCAGGATCGCGATGTCGGTGGCCTTGGCACCGCGGGCACGCATGGCGGTGAACGCCTCGTGACCGGGGGTGTCGATGAAGGTGATCAGTCGCTCGGAGCCGTCGAAGTCGACGGCCACCTGGTAGGCGCCGATGTGCTGGGTGATGCCGCCGGCCTCCCCCTCACGCACGTTGGCCTTGCGGATGGTGTCGAGCAGGCGGGTCTTGCCGTGGTCGACGTGGCCCATCACGGTCACCACCGGCGGGCGGCTCTGCAGATCCTCCTCGGTGCCCTCGTCCTCGCCGTAGGTCAGGTCGAACGACTCCAGCAGCTCACGGTCTTCGTCCTCGGGCGAGACGACCTGCACGACGAAGTTCATCTCGCTGCCGAGCAGCTCCAGGGTCTCGTCGCCCACGGACTGGGTGGCGGTGACCATCTCACCGAGGTTGAACAGCGCCTGCACCAGTGCGGCCGGGTTGGCGTCGATCTTCTCGGCGAAGTCGCTCAAGGATGCACCGCGAGCCAGCCGGATGGTCTCGCCGTTGCCGTGCGGCAACCGCACGCCACCGACGATCGGTGCCTGCATGTTCTCGTATTCGGCGCGTTTCGCCCGCTTCGACTTGCGTCCCCGCTTGGGTGCGCCGCCCGGACGGCCGAACGCGCCGGCCGCGCCACCGCGCTGGCCGGGACGGCCACCGCCGCCACCGGGGCGACCGCGGAAGCCACCACCGGCGGGCGCTCCGGGCGCACCGCCGCCGGGACCGCCGCCCCGATAGTTACCGCCGGCACCGCCGCCGGGACCGCCCGGACGGCCGCCGGGGGCACCCGGACGGCCGCCACCGCCGGGCCGGGGCGCACCGGGCCGCGCTGGACGGCCGGGGGCGCCGAAGCCGCTGGGGCGGGCGGGCATGTTGCCCGGTGAGGCGCCGCCGGGACGCGGCATGCCCGGCCGGGGTGCGCCCGGCCGGGGGGCCTGCGGATGCGGACGCGGGATGGCCCGCTCCACCGGCTGCGCCGAGGAGAACGGGTTGTTGCCGACGCGCGGTGCCCGGGCGCCGGGCTTGGGGCCCGGTGCCGCCGGCCGCGGGCCGGGGGCC